>NC_015589.1:305308-610617 GCF_000215085.1 Desulforamulus ruminis DSM 2154 | reverse complement strand
GGATATTGCTTCTATGGCCGGTGCCGGGATCTTTACGTTAAAAACAAAAACCCCTATGACTGCTATTAGGGTTATACTGCCAAAAATAAAGGCTATATTGTGAAAACCAATGATCCCTGCCCAAAAACCGCCAATCAACATCCCAATAACATTTCCAGACTGATACAATCCATTATAGATTCCAATATAATGCCCCCGGTTATGATCCTGGGCCAAATGAATAACCGTCAAAAATCCCCCTACCCGCAATAAGGACCAGGCCAGCCCCCACAAACACCGCAATATCAGCCACTCCCCAAAGCCAAGAAACACACCGTAGCCCATGGTTGTTATCCCGGCCAGGGAAACAGCAATGAGCAGTCCTGTACGAATATTTATTTTTCGATACAGCCACCCTACCAAAGGGTTCAAGGGAAGCCTCACCAGCCGATTGAGGGATAAAAGAACCCCCACTTCCCATAAAGAGGACAAACCTACCTCTTGCCAGTAAATGGGTAGGGTAACATAGAGCATAGAATTGCCCAGCAAGCAGATGGAGGTTATTAACGCGACGATTACAATGGTATATTTTTCTTGGTTCATCCTCATGGTATCTGCCTCTAATTTAAATTTCGCTTAAAAGTAATGGTTTTTCAGCACACACCCTAAACCTCAAACTCTAATTCCAATTGCTTGTAACCTACCGGAAACACCCGGCTAACTTGTTATGGTACTAATCATTGTTCCAGCGATACCGATAATAATCAGCAAGAAACCCTCTCTCAACTTTTAGACCAAAGATTCTTTCTTTAATACTACCTCTACCTGGAGCAAGGAGAGCGCTCCTCTTGCTCCAGGTAGCTTAAGTCTTATTTATTCCAGTTTCTTACATCCAGCGCAGCATATTTGGGCAAATGGCGGGTGGGCAGGGCCAAGGCATCCTTTCTAAAGGGCGGGGCCAGTTGGGTTCCATCTACCACCAATTCAAGAACTGTCGGCTTACGGCTTTGCAAAGCGTGTTCCAGGGCTTCCCCTACCTGGGCTGGGTTGTCAACCCGAATCCCTTCGGCCCCCATGGCTTTCGCCACCGGAACAAAGCTCTCAGGATTAGGAATGTCTGCACCCACAAAACGATTGTTGTAAAAATCCACCTGGTTCTTCTTTTCAGCGCACCAAGCCCCGTTTCTAAATACGCAAGCCACCACCGGAAGGTTATGCTCAACCGCCGTGCTTACCTCATGAAGGCTCATACCCCATGCGCCGTCGCCAATGATGGCCACCACCGGGGCTTCCGGTTTACCCAGTTGGGCCCCCAGGGCTGCCGGATAAGCAAAGCCCGTATTGCCAAAGGTTAAAGCAGCAATGTGCATTCCTTCCCCACTGAACCTCAGATAGCTGTTGGCGGTAGAAGAAACATTCCCGATATCCGTACTTACAATGGCATTCTTGGGCAGAACTTTGGAGATTTCCAACAGGGCCCGGCGAGGGTTGATGGGATTGCCATCCACCATGGCCGTGTTAACAATTTCATCGTCCCATTCTTTCTGACGGGCCGCAATCTTGGACAATCTTTCTTGGTCCACCATAGGATTGGGAATTTTCACTTCCAGGCGCTTTAGAATTTCCGAACTGGCTTCTTTGGCATCTCCGATGATACCCACTTCAATGGGATGGGTCCGGGCAATGTGTTTGGGGTTAATGTCAATTTGTATGATTTTGGCATTTTCCGGGAAATAATTGATGTCGTACTGGGGCAGGGTGCCAAATACGGATAGCCTGGTACCAATGGCCAGAATAACGTCTGCTTCCTGCAGGGAATACATGGCGGCCTTGGATCCCATATAACCGATGGGTCCTACCCACAGGGGATGATCGGCATAGAAGGCATCATTATGCAGATAGGTAACGGCAACCGGAGCGGTTAAACGATCCGCAATCTTGGCTACAATGTCTTTTGACCCGCTGTCCACAACTCCTCTGCCGGCAACGATTACCGGACGTTTAGCGGCTGCCAGAATTTCCGCCGCTCTGTCCAGGGATTCCAGGGATCCGCAACCCCGGGCATCCACACGATACTGATGGGGCTGCAGTATGCGTTCTTCCAGGTCACCATAAAAGTAATCCCTGGGAATGTCATAAAGTACAGCGCCCCGCTCGGCGTAGGCAATGCGGAAGGCGGTTCTTAAACAATCGGCAGCTCTCTTGGGGTGGGGCACCCGTACCGTGGCTTTGGTAATGGCCTTAAAGACCGATACCTGATCGCATTCCTGGAACCCGTCCCAGCCGATGGTGGGTGTACCGGCAGAGGGCGAAATAACCACCATTGGCGTGTGGGCCATATTGGCTGCTGCTACCGAAGTAACCATATTGGTAATGCCGGGGCCGTTTTGACCGACGCATATACCGCATTTACCCGTTACACGGGTATAGGCATCCTCCATGTGTGCGGCACTTTGTTCGTGACGAACCGCTAAAAAATCAATTCCTGCCGTGGGGAACAGATCCAACATGTCCATAAAGGCGGAACCGACGATGCCGGTAACGTGTTCTACTCCTTCGGCCAGCAGCGTTTCCACAATGGCTTCACTGGGGGTCATTTTTACTTTTTTCATGTTAAAAACCTCCCTTTATTTTAATTTTTTAACCAACCCATTTTTGCATCGAACCAACCTTTGTTTACAGTTGAACTTTTTCCAGGGCCTTTTTAATGGCTGCCACAATACGGTCAATTTCATCCTTGGTCACGATCAGTGCCGGAGCCATGGCAATCACGTTGTTATAGCCGGGGTTACTCCTATTGGTCTTTCCTAGAAGAACCCCCTGGGCCGCAGCTTCCGCCAATACTTTGCCTAAGAACTGTTCACTTACCGGGACCTTTGTCTTTTTATCCTCTACCAGTTCGATACCTGCAAATAAACCTTTCCCTCGTACCTGACCCACCACCGGAAAACTTTCCAGTTCCTTAAGGCCGTCCAGCAGATACTTACCCATTTCAGCACTGTTTTGGCATAGATTTTGTTCTTCGATAATTCTGGTGCTTTCTAATCCCGCCGTACAGGCTGCCGCACATCCGCCGTAGGTACTGATGTCCCTGAAGTAACCCAACTTATCGCTGGGATCGCCTAAAAATTGTTCAAATACATATTCTTTGACCACTGTTGCCGACAGCGGCATATAGGAGCTGGCCATTCCTTTGGCCATGGTTACCATATCCGGGTCCACATCCCAGTGCTGATGACCAAACCACTTACCGGTGCGTCCAAAACCATTTACAACTTCGTCTAAGATCAACAACACTTCGTATTTACGGCAAATCTCTTGAATGATACTTAAATATTCATCAGCAGGAACAATGACCCCGCCGCCGGCTGTAATAGGCTCAAGGATCAGGGCGGCAACGGTATCCTCCCGTTCCGACTGAATGATGTCTTCAAGAACCCGGGCACACTCTATATTGCAATGGGGATAGGTTTTGCCAAAGCTGCATCTGTAGCAATAGGCCGGGGGAAGATCCCCTATGAAACCCGGTACCAAAGGTTCATAACCCAGTTTTCTTTCCGGCTGACCTGTGGCGCTTAAGGCAGCCACAGTGGTACCATGGTAATCCCGCTGACGGAATAAAATTTTGTATTTGTCCTTTTGGGGGTATTTCAGGCGAAAATATTGTCTGGACATCTTAAAAGCTTTTTCATTGGCCTCCGACCCACTATTGGAAAAAAATACTCTTTGCAAATTAGGAAGCAGGGCGTTGATTTTTTGAGATAACAAGATAGCCGGAATATTTCCTGCGGACATGGCATAGTAGGGTAATTTCTTTAACTGTTCACAGACAGCCTCCGCAATGGAGTCCTGCCCATACCCTACGTTAACGCACCATACTCCCCCGGAAACAGCATCCAAATACTCTCTGCCCCGGATATCCTTTACCAAGCAGCCTTTTCCTTCAACCATAATGGTTGGTTCCTGGGTTTCAAAAATCTTATGCTGCATAAGGTGGTGCCAAACATTCTGCCGATCCAGCTTAACCAATTCCTCCGGGGTCAAGTGATTGCCGTTATTAAACATGAAATTCCCTCCTTGCGCCTTTTTCCGTATGCCATTGCCGCCCTTTTAACTGTTAGTCAATTACTTGACTAAGCGGGGTATATTCAAGGGCCAGGGCTTTGGCTACCGATTGGTAGGTTAATTTCCCCTTAATGGTATTCACGCCCTTGGCTAAAGCCTTATCCCCTGCAATGGCTTTTTCATAACCGTCATTGGCCAGTGTAAGGGCATAGGGCAATGTGCTGCTGGTCAGGGCCAGGGTAGAAGTTCTGGCCATTGCACCGGGCATATTGGCAACGCTGTAATGAATCACGCCGTGTCTTTCAAAGGTCGGCTGATCATGGGTGGTTATGCGGTCGATGGTCTCAATGCTGCCACCCTGATCAATGGCCACGTCAACAATAACGGAACCGGCCGACATTTGAGCGACCATCTCCTCGGTTACCACTTTGGGGGCCTTTGCTCCGGGCACCAATACGGCGCCAATCAGTAAATCCGCTTCTTTAACCGCCTTGGCAAGGTTATAGTCGTTGGAGACTAAGGTTTTAATGCGGAAATTAAACATATCGTCGATTTCCTTCAACCGTTTCGGGTTGATGTCTAAAATGGTTACGTCCGCTCCCATTCCCACAGCCATTTTAGCAGCGTTTGTACCAACAATTCCTCCGCCGACAATGGTGACCTTGGCCGGCGCAACACCCGGAACACCCGATATCAATACTCCTTTACCGCCGGCATACTTAGCCAGTAATTGCGCTCCCACGATCACCGACATTCTTCCGGCCACCTCACTCATGGGTGTTAAAAGGGGAAGACTGCCATCTTCTAACTGGATGGTCTCATAGGCGATGCCGACGATTTTTTTATCCATTAAAGCTTTCGTTAGTTGTGGTTCCGCTGCCAGGTGCAAATAGGTAAATAACACTTGGTTTTCCTGAAACAACCCATACTCATTTGGTAAAGGCTCTTTCACCTTTAAAATCATCTCAGACTTTTCCCATACTTCCTTAGCAGAGTCCAGTATTTTGGCTCCCGCCGCTGCATAACTCTCATCGCTAAAACCACTGCCGACTCCTGCCGAACGCTCAATGCATACCTCATGCCCTCTCTTGATGAAGGCCATTGCCCCACTTGGCGTTAAAGCAACTCGGTTCTCGTTGTTTTTAATTTCCTTTGGTACACCTACCAGCACCTTCATTACCTCCTTGGGCTTTATCTATTCCACGCTGCAACACATTATGATGTGCGTACCATGCAACTTAAAATTTTTTGGTAAGTTCTATAGCACCAATTGAGTTTCATCTGTAATTTTCTGGCGCAGCTTTAGGAATTCAATATCGGTGAAATCCCGGGGTCTAGGAAGATCAACATGATAGACATGGCTTAGCCTGCCGGGCAGTTTGCCATCCAAGGTAACGATGCGATCCCCTAGGAAAATGGCTTCTTCAATGTTGTTTGTTACAAAGCAGACCGTTCTCTTCTCCGCTTCCCAAATTCTTATGGTTTCTTGTTCCATTAAAATCCGTGTTTGCGCATCCAACTGGCCGAAAGGTTCATCTAAAAGCATAATTTGGGGATTATTGGCATAGGCCCGGGCAATACTTACCCGCTGTTTCATACCGCCGCTTAACTGATGAGGGTAATGGTTTTCAAAACCTTTAAGACCCACCAGATTAATGTAATGCCGGGCTATTTCACGCCTTTCCTTTTTAGGTACTCCCCTTATCTTGGGTCCCATCTCCACATTTCCCAGTACGGTTTTCCAGGGGAATAGGGTATATCTTTGAAACACAAAACCAATCTCCGGTTCCGGCCCGGTAACCTCCCTGCCGTCAATGGTAACGGTGCCGGTGGTGGGTGTTTCCATCCCGGCAATAATTCTAAAAAGGGTGGATTTTCCCGACTGCCCGGGACCCAGAATAACCACAAACTCATTCTCCTTGACCAAAAGATCCATCTTTTCTAAGACGTCGGTTCTCTTGTCTTTCTCCTGGAAGCTTTTACTGATTCCGGTGCAACTGATCTTGATGTTTACTTGTTCAGATCGGTTTTCCAAGGGCAAACCCACCTTTCTAAGTAGTTTACCGAAACAGAGATTAACCAGGCGGTCAGAGCAATTACAATCATACCGCCAATAATCATCGCCGGTTTAGAAAGGTTCATCCCCATAATGATGATAAAACCCATTCCTTCCCGGGCACCAACCAGTTCGGCAGCCAATACAGTGGTCCAGGCCATACTCAGGGATATCTGAATTCCCGCAAATATAGCCGGAAAAGCGGCCGGAAAAGTAACCTCGATAATCTCCTGATACTTATTGGCGCCCAGCATGCGAATGGCGTCATAGAGGGATTCATCCACCAGCCGGATACCATTATAGGAGTTGATAATACAGGGTACAATGGCTCCGATGACAATAATAAAAACTTTGGAAGTTTCGTTAATGCCAAACCACAAAATAGCCAGGGAAATCCAGGCAATGGGCGGCATGGGCTTAAACAAATCAAACACCGGTTTTACCAGGGCATTTACATATTTGTTAATGCCCATAGCCACCCCAATGGGTACGCCAATGGCAACCGCAATGACAAAGGCAATCAGGACACGCTTTAAACTAAACCACAGGTGCGTTAAAAGGGTCTTTCCCGCCAAGGGGTTAACCAGCATATCCAGCAGTTGGTTCAGCACCTCCATGGGACGGGGGAGAAACTTCCCGGTTATTTGGGTTACCGCAGCTAAATCCCAGAGTATAATAAAGCCGATTACGGAGATTGCATATAGAACCCAAATGTTCTTCAATATTTTTGACCAACTGTTTTGTTGGGGTGTGGACGTTGGGGTAACCTTCATTTCCGTCACTGCCATCCTTTACCTCCTTACGCCTGCCACGAGTTTTCTTTCTATCCGATCGACAATAATACCAATGACTACGCCGGTAAGTCCTACCATAATCATGCCCAGAACAATCATATCCGGCATCAGCAGTCGGCGCCCCATGGTAATTAAGAATCCCAGTCCGGTATCAGCGGCAATCAGCTCTGCGGCTACCAGGGCGGTCCAGGAGGCCGCCAGGGCTACCTGCAACCCGCCAAAAACCATGGGAAGGGCGGAAGGAATACAGATTTGCTTAAAAATTTCCCAGTCCGAAGCACCATAGGTACGAGCCATCCGTATAAAAGTCGGGTTGGTCATGCGGACACCCACAAAAGAATTGATCACACAGGGAACTACACCGGAGGCCCAGATGATAAATACCTTACCCGGCAAACCAATGCCAAACCAAAATATGGCCAGGGGAATCCAAGCTACCGGGGGAATGGGGCGGATCATTTCAAAAATAGGACGGGCCAGACCCTCAACGACCACAAACCATCCCATGGCCAGTCCTAAGGGGATCCCGATTGCCAGTGCTAAAAGATAGCCCAGCAAAGCTTCTTTAAGACTGGTCCAAACATGCACGGACAAAACCGCACCATCCGGGTCCGCCATGTTAAGCTTTAAAAAAAACAGCTTTACAACCTGAACCGGAGAAGCCAGCAAAGTTTTAGGAACCACGCCTAGATCTACAATAAGTTCCCACACAATTAACAAAAGAAATATACTTAGATATGGCAGGTATTTAAGGATTCTCTCATGATCATTTTCATTAGCCATATTTTCACTCCCGACTTACTTAGTCTATCCTTAAAGATTTCAGGAGGGGTTCAGAAGGTGGGGCGCAGCCTTGGCAGGCCCCACCTTCTTCAACTTGTTCTTGCCAAAACTTATCCTTAGAGATTTATTGGATTAACCCTTTTTCTTTGGCCAGCATTTTAAGGAATTTATCATTGATGAATGGGCTCTGCATCACTTTTTCCTTTTCCTCAGGTTTAAATTTACCCTGTTCCGTAAAGAAGGTGGCAATACCATCCATCCATTGGTAAACCTCGCTGTTCCCCTGGGAACTATCAAACATTTTTAGTTGTTCTTCCAACGTGAATACGGGGTGGTTTTCAATATCCAATTTAGCGTCTTCGGCACTAACCTCCATCCCGGCCCAGTCTTTTAGGAATGCTTGATAGTCCGTAGCCAGATTGGAACCTTCCTTTTTCATTTCATCAATTTTTTGGAAATAAATATCTAAGAATTTAACCACTTGATCGGGATGTTCATCGGCAAATTTTTTGTTGGCAATTAAAACCAGGGGAATCTTCGCTCCTACTTTATCTCCGGAGGCAACCACTTCCCATCCCTTTTGCAATCCGGTGTACATAAAGGGAGCCCACAGGGCCACCGCGTCACCTTTACCGGAATCAAAGGCGGCAACGGCTTGGGCCTGCTCCAGGTTCTGAATAGTTACATCCTTATCGGAAAGGCCGGAGGATTTTAAATACTGGGACAGGGCATAATGACCACTGGAAACCGTTGTTACCAGAATGTTTTTACCTTTGGGAGACTCGCCTTTTAAAAGAGGGCTGTCGGGCCTTGCCATTACCACGTTGGCCAAGGATTCGTCATCGGCAATGCCGATGATATAGGCATCGTACCGCAGGGCCGCCATTATGGCCGGCACGCCGCCGGTTGCCCCAACATCCCATTCATTGGCTGGGAGGGCCTCCACTTGGGGCATTCCTGAATCAAAGAACTTTAATTCCAGGCTAACCCCATTTTTCTTATCCAGTCCTTCCTGAATGGCTCTATAGGTTAAGAATGTCTCAAATTCGGGCTGGTGACTCACCCTGATTTTAGGCATATCCTCCGAGGAACCTTTGCTGCCGTTGTCGGAACTACCACATCCGGTTGCTGCTACGGCGATTAACAGCAATGAAAAAGCAACAGCACACAAAGTAACGATCCGTTTTTTGCTGCTCATAGGCCCATTCCTCCCTTTTTTGTAAATAGTTTGTCTAACAGACTAGCGGAAATAATTCTTCTTTACTGTCGGTTGCCGGGTTACCACCATCGGATTAAGTCTGTAACTTCTTTTCTAATTTCCACAAACTTAGGGTCAAGGAAATTTCTGGGTCTGGGCAGGTCGACGTTTATTTCTGCTTTTATGGTTGTGGGCTTACTGCTCAGAATTAATACTCTCTCAGCAAGATACACCGCTTCCTCAATATTATGGGTCACAAAAATAACCGTGGTCTTAAATTCCTGCCAAATGCTGATCAATTCGTCTTCTAAATAGTAGCGTAATTTAACATCCAATTGACCATAGGGTTCATCCATCAAAAGCAGGTCCGGTTTAGCGGCAAAGGCTCTGGCAATGGCCACCCGCTGCTCCATACTGGAGGAAATTTGGTTGGGATACAAATCGGCACAATCCGTTAGGCCAACCAGCTTCATGGTTTTTTCCAACCGTTCCTCCATCTCTTTTTGCGGAAACTTTTTAACTTCCATACCGTAGGCAATATTTTGCCTGACCGTTCTCCAGGGCATACAGGAGGGTTCCTGGAATACAAAGGAAATATTATGGCGTTTGGGGTCTGCTATCTCATTATCAATGTATATATTTCCTTTGGTGAATGGTATGAGTTTTGATAACAGGTTTAAAAACGTTGTCTTACCACAGCCGGTTGGCCCAACAATACAAAGAAATTCCCCTTCTCCAACATTAAAGTTAATGTTGTCTAAAACAAGCAGTTCACCAAACTGTTTCGTTAGGTTACTGACCACAACCTTTGCTTTCTTTATACTGCCAGGCAATACAAACACCTCACTTCGTTTAAGCTCCCGTTGCTAAGTTTACCGGCATCCACTCACGATTCCATGAACACCCCTTCCTGCAAGCACAAGGCCATCTCTTTATCCATAGAATTTTTCTCTTTTACAAATAATTGTTCGATTGTCGTTTAAATCTCTTTACAAACAATTGTCATTACGATAGAATCTATAAAGTAATCATGTTTATCCAGTTGTTTGCGGGATATGGCAATCAGCGGTGGATTTCTCACCTCCTTTGTGTGAAAATCTTCTGTCCATGTCTTGTTAGCAGGTGGAAGTTTTTGAGTGCTCCGGTCTACTCTGCTCGGGAAGGGGTATTCCTTATTTAATTTTGGGCACAACAAAATAAGCGTATCTGTTTTATGTTCGGATAAGCGACCTATAAATCTTTTCACTCGCGGCCCTAGAAATTTATTCCAGCTATAGGGTAGGGGTGATTTTTGTTTTTACGAGTAATAAGCATCCATTAAGGTCATGATGTACGTACCATGGGGGTTAAAAATTTTTAACCCCGTTTTCTGGCCAGCTTTATGCGAAAGGAATACATATCAGACCGATAAACACTTCTTTCATATTCCACCGGATTTCCATCCGTGTCAAAGATAATCCTTTCTGTTTGCAGTACACTAATTAATTGATCGCTTCCTAAGAGTTTAGCCTCTTCCTTTGTGGACATCCTGCCTGTAATAACCTCTTCGGCTTCCGATAAATTAATCCCCAGGGAAGATTCAAGCAAATCATAAATGGCTGCGTTATTTAAATCAAACTGTGCCAGTTTCAACCCTATTTTCAGAGGGTAATATTGTCTCTCCACTGCTAGAGGGACATCATCGGCAAACCGTAACCTCTTAATAACATAGACCTCTGTTAAACCCAAGGGAACCGAATTTTCGGTAGCTGATTCAACCCCTTGGTATAATAGCTTTATACTGGGCTTCATGCCCATATTGCAGACAAGGTCGTTAAAGGTACTCAGATTACCCAGCCACTCTTCCACAGGACGCAATGAAACAAAAGTTCCTCTGCCGTGTATCCTTTCCAAAACACCATCCAGCACCAAAGCATTAATGGCTTTCCGGACGGTCGAACGGCTTACCGAAAACTGTTCCATAAAGTCTCTTTCACTGGGGATCTTCTCTTTATAATCCCCTTTTAAAATTTTATCTTTTAAAACTTCTTTCAGTTGCACATACAATGGTATTGGACTGTTGTAGTCAATACACACATCGTACATCCCCTTACCTTAAGGTACGTACCAGTTAAATTAACGTAAGTATATCTAGCCGTTTTTTTTAAGTCAATAGTTATTTCAAAAAAAAACTGAATTTTTTGTCATGAAGGGTTCGGCGCAGGATTATAAGCCATTATCTTTTACCAAGGCATTAATTGGCTGTGGAGTTAGACTTTTTGCAAAGCAATTTTGCTTAATATTGCCATAACCTCTTTTTCCCCGGGCCTTAAAGGACAATTGTCCAAGTTTTTAACCAGCATGGTTTTGGCCACAAATTTTTCTTCCTCTTTGGAAGTCAAGTGAATGTCTGTAACGGGCAGTACTTTCCTTAACAAGTCCCCTACCTCTGTGATATCTTGACAGCCCATGGTTTTTATAACCTGCTCCACCCTGCCGGGAGAACCTTGGGCCAAATACTCCAACGCCGCTGGCAAAATGACCCCGTTGGCTAAACCGTGGGGCAAGCCTTTAAAATAAGTGAAGGGGTAGCCCATGGCATGTACAATATTGGCTGAGGTTTGTGCAACCACCATCCCCGCCAGCATAGAGGCATAAAGCAATTGCTCCCTTTCCTCTAGGGAAATATGATCCGGGTTCATTTGCCGCAACAGTTTCCCGATGATCGAGATACTTTCTAAGGCCAGCAGGTCAGTAAATACGGTTGCCTTTTTATTAATGTAGCCCTCAATGCCATGAGTCAGGGCATCCACCGCGGTGTTGGCCGTAACCTCCCAGGGCAGGTCCAGCATGTATTTACCGTCTAGAAATGCCAGGGTCGGAAACAAATTTTCACCGGCAATCAACATTTTGCTTTCTGCCCAATCCACCGTAAACACCGCATAGGGAGTAACCTCACTGCCGGTACCCGCAGTGGTGGGCACCGCTACCACCGGCAAGGGCTGGCAAGTCCATTTCCTGGCGATAAAATCCTGCTCGCCCATATCATTAACAGTCAGGATGGCCACGGCTTTGGCCGCATCCAGAGGACTGCCTCCTCCTATGCCGATAATAAAGTCTGCTGCCATTTCTCTCCCTTTTCGCCCTCCCCGAAACACCGTGGTTAGGCTGGGATTTTGTTCAATACCGTCAAAAACTTGGTATTCAATGTTTTCTTGGTTGAGTATGGCCACAACATCCTTTAAGGAGCCATTTCCTTTAGAGGAACTCCCTCCGGTAACAATTAAGGCTTTCTTACCCAGAGCCGTAAATTCGCTGCCATTTTGGGCAATGCAATCCCGGCCAAAAAAGATTCTGGTTGGACATCGGAAGTTAAATTGCATTGATTTACCCCTTTGCCAAAGATTTTAAATTGTATCCATTCTACCCCTCCCACCCAATAGACGCAAGCTAAAGATAGCCTAAAACATAAAGCCCAATGCACGGAAATAATCCGTTCACTGGGCTTTCATCGGCCAGTTGATTTTATGACACGCCATTGTCTAGGTTATGATTGCTAATTATATGAGGTTCTTTGATGATTGACAAGCCTTTTTATTAAGGAATAATGTATACATTAGAAATATTTAGCCATTAATAAGGGATTAACCCACAGTTTTCCAAAACCTGCTGCCCCTGCTTGCTCAGAACCAAGTCCAGAAAAGCTTTGGCCATAACCGGGTTTTCCGCATTTTTAGAAAGGGCGATGGCAAACTCGATGGGGGCGCCGGTCTGTATGGTATTCTCTTGGGCGGTTTTCCCCTTTAGAGCTACCGAAGCCTGCTGATAATAGGCAGCATGGGCAGGATTGGAAAGGTTAATTCTTTCCGGCAAGGTGACGTATTTTAAGCCAAACTGTTTGGTCACACAAAGATAGGAAAAAGCGTAATCCAGTTTTCCCTCCAGAATACCGGACCCCAGGTCAGAGGACTTGGCATAAATTTTATCTCCGGTACACCGGTCATTTAACCGCGCAAACAGGTCCGGCCGCCCATAGTATTTTTCCGCCAGTTGCCATACCATTAGGGTCCGGTAGCCGCAGGGGTCCAGGTTTTCATCAGACCGGCCAAATTTTACATCTTCCCTTTGCAAAATGTCAAACCAGTTGCCCGCAGTTATCTCCTCACTACCCCTGGAAAATTCATCATAGGCTAAAACGATTTGATCATTACCAAAAATATAATAGTTTGCTACATATTCCGGAACCAATAATTTATCAAACAATACGGGATCCGCCAGGGCCAGAATATCCACAGACTTTCCTTCCCTCACCTGCCGGGCACAGGCCCTGGAACCGTATGATTCCAGTTTGACATCCAGATCCCCGTAAAGCTTCTTAATTAATTTAGTGCATTGGGCAATGGGCATTCTCAGGGCTCCGGCATGTAAAATTGTAAGCACTTGAGCCACCTTTTCTCCTCCTAACCTCCAGAATTATATTGATCTAAAAAGGTCTGTAATTTTTTCACCTTGGCAGTTACCAGACCTGCGCAATATTGGAGGGCTGTAGCGCCTTCCGCGGTCAGCTCATAAGCCCTGCGAGCCGGCCCGGCCTGACTTGTTTCCCACTTGGAAATAACCAGCCCATCCTCTTCCATGCGGCGTAAATTTCTGTAAATGGTAGCCGGATCTGCCTCCACCTCGCACAGTTCCGATTCATTAATTTTTTGAATTAATTCATAACCGTGGGAAGGCTTTTGGGAAAGAAAAAAAAGTAAGGTTGGTATCAACATCTTGTCCAGGTTGGCGGCAATGTAGTTTAAAGCCGAGTTTTTCGATTCATCCTTCACCAGTATTCACTCCTGCCTTGTATTGCCTAAATCGTACCACGGACCGGGATTTCTGCACAACCACAAATAAAGAATAACCGCTTCCGATCCTTTAGCCAAGTGCTTTGGATTTATCTTTCCTTAATTTTTGTGCTTTTACCATGGTCTGAAGTTGAATAAACACAGCTAATTTATCGGCGTAAAGAATGGTACTCCTGCCACTGGGGTTGGGCGCAACAAAGGCTAGGACTCCCTGAGTTACATCCGCTCCTTCTACCGGACCGTATGAAAGGCCGCTCTTGGCTGAGATACCGGCAAACCGCCGGTAAACCTCTTTGCCCAGAAAACAAACAATCGCCGGCTTATATCGGGTCACCTTTATCCTCAATTCCAGCGCTCCCTCCCGCATCTCGGCGGTTGAGAGGTCGGAACTGCTTTTACTGGGTCTCGGGACCAGGTTGGTTAGACCGTAACCCAGTTCTTTCAGCATCCCGTCTTCCGTGGGGTCATAAAGCCGGGGAGTTAACCCCGCTTCATAAAGCAGCCGCCAAAACTGATTCCCCCGACCGGCAAAATGATGCCCTAACACAGCCGAGCGCTCTCCAGGGTTATAACCTACAAACAGTATCTTAAGGCCGTGAGCCAAGTAATCCGGTAACCCCTTCAAAAAGACCGCTCCCTTCCGTTTATCCGGTGGTTCTTTCAGTCCACTCCTTTTAGCGGCAAGATTTATCCTTCTTCCCAACCCATCTGCTCTTCCTGCTCTCTGCGCAGTTGTCTGAGATACAATCTTCCTTCCCGGGTTATCCTGTAATAGGTATGGTTCATATGTTTGGTCCAGTCCTTCTGCCGGTGATAATTGCCCAGCATGTTGCCCGGAACCCTTTCCAGCAGACCCTTCCACAAAAGTTTCTCCAGGCATTCCCGGGCCTTTTCAACGGTAATATTCACATTAATACTCAACCGCCAGGCATACTCCGGCCCTGCATATTCAATAAATTTAAGGATCTCCAAATCTAAGGGATTTTCCACTTCCTCCTCCAGGCAGCCCTTATCAAGAAGTGCCCGGTAGACCTGTAGAGCCAGTTGCTGGCAACGGCTTTGATATTCCTCCTGCCATTGCAGTTCCTCCTCCCCCGGGGAATCCCCCAAGGTCAAAAGTTCCTGCACCAAAAGGTAGTTTTTAAACTGGCTTTTAAGCTCTTCGATTAATAAGCAAAGGGGATTCAATTCATGCAGCTTAATGGACAGTTCTTTCATTCTTTGCGGATCCTGAGCGGTTCCCGGTCGTGCCATCTGTAGGTATATTTCATCCCGTTCCCTGATTAATTGGAGCGCCCGTTCCCAAATAATCTCGTCGCTCAAGTATTTTCCCTTAAAAAGGGACCTCCCCTCCATCCCCGTCATATCCTGCTCCTTCCCCAAAAACTATTGGTCGTGGGTCTGCCGGCCGTCTCCGGTGATGGATATGGCCGGTCCCAGGAATTTCGGCTCCGGTTGAAAAAGATGAACGTTTACAAAGTCTTTATTTCGGGCTAAAATCTCTCGGGCTTCATTGTACTCCACTCCCCGGTAGAGGTGCCGGTCGGCGGCCACGCCCCGGGCCTCCATCCCCAGGGACCTGGCAATATAGGTGGCTCTGGGCAGGTGAAACTCCTGAGTCACAATGACAGCGGATTGAACACAAAATACTTCCACGGCCCGAACCATACTGTCATAAGTACTAAAACCCGCATGGTCCATAAAAATATCCTCGGTGGGAATCCCCAGCTTCTCCGCATAAAGACGCATATGGTTTACCTCGTCATAGGTGGTGCTGCCATGATCGCCGGTCATAAGCAATTTCTCCACTTTACCGCTTTTATATAAATCAACCGCCGTTTGCACCCGGTCCACCAGCATGTCACAGAGTTGCCCCTGGGGGGAAACATACGCCCCCAACACGATGGCCGTCTGAGCCTTAAAATTATCTTCCGGCTTTAACCGATGCGCTTCACCGGTACTTTTAATGTGGCTGTTTACTGTGAAAAGAAAAAACAAAGCCAGTCCAGTGAAAAATAATAGTTTTTTAATTAAAGAACGAATCAACAGCCAATTCCCCATTTTTATATTTGATCCCCCTCTTCCATATTTCTTCGGGGCGCCAATTGGGCGGTAATACCACGCAGAAGTTTTCCGGTCTTAGAGTCCTTGTTTTTAAAGTAGATCTGATTTACCAGATACCAGGCCACGGCAATTCCCAGGGTGTCCTTCAGTAAGTCAACCAGGGAAGCGGAGCGGGATGGAATAAAAAACTGGTGAAATTCATCCACAAAGGCATAAACCACCGAGATCATAACCGCCAGCCGGGTTCCGGCAGGGGAAAGCTCGCTTCTGGCCAAAAGTGCCAGCACCACCAAACCATACAGGATGGCAAATTCCACCAGATGCAGGCTTTCCTTAATCATCGCGTCGTAAAATCCCAAAACAATGACCGCATCACTGGGCCGGCCGGACAGATACCAAATGCAGCCCATATAGAGCAGGGGCAGAATCTGTAAAAAAATGTATATCAGATAACGTTTGAAAGTCACGGTTTAAGCTCCTTTATCTATTTTATATCTTCGGCAAAAATCTCTTTATAATAGGACATACTTTAATAAATATTGTAATGAATTATTTACATTATTACATCATCTTTCTATAATTTAGGCAAATCTTAAAGGGAGGCGGTTCCCTATGCCGTACACGGAAACAGTGACAAAAATGAAACAATTGATAGAACAAACCCGGGAGAAACTGCACAACCGGTTAAGTCCTGATGAATTAACCACGCTATCCATCCTGGATCAATCCCTAAAACAAAGTATCGCTCTTTTTGAACGGTCATTGCACGCCGGCCTTCCACCCTCCCATGACCCTGCGGAAGAACCCGAGGGCCGGGTTACCGGCCCCTTTAACCGCCTGGCCAAAGGGGGAACCATTATTGGCGAAGATGAAGAAGTTTTTATGCCCGAAATCTGGGTCAGAAAATTAGGCGTTGAACACGGAGACTGGCTGGCCGCCGACCCACTGGGTACCCTGGGAGACAGCATGCTCTATGAATTTACTGTGCTGGAACGCCGCAGTTCGGATGCTCCAACCAAGCGGGTGGCCGTCATTGGCCCGCTGATTTACCATACCGGTGAATGGTTTGTGTTCAGCCGGGAAGAAGAAATAACCATTACCGTTAATCCCCGGGAGGTCCGCAGCCTCGGGTTGCAAGAGGGGGATCTGGTGGAAGTGGCCTACCTGGAAGGCGACCCTTCCCGGGCCAGAATTGCCTGGAAGTTTGAAGAAACCAATCTGGAAGAAGTCATCCGCCGCAGAGGCAAACAATCGGCGGCTAAGACGGAAGCAACGGTGGATGTGGCGGATCCCCTTTTATCCGGACGTAAGATTCTGGTGGTGGGCGGCGACTTGTATAAAGAATCCTTTCGGCAGATGTTTGAACGAAGGGGAGCCGCTTTTTCCTGGGAGTCCGGGTTCCAGGGCGGCACCGGACGAAACATTGAGTCCAAAGTCAGGTCTGCAGACATTGTGGTCATGGTTACTGAAATGATGTCTCACCGCTTACCGAACGTGGAAGCCATGTGCCACCGCCATCATAAGCCCTTTGTATACGCTCCTTCCAAAGGTTCCACCGGAGCGGTCCGGGAAGTACAGCAGAAGCTCAGACTCTTGCAGACCAAAAGAGGTTAGAAGGAGAAAATAAATTTACTCATCAAAGGCTCCTTTAGCGGCGCCGACATATATTAAAGAAATCCCATGGTTGCTTCCTGAAACCAGAGAAAGAGGGTGTTCTCATGCCGGCTCGTTACCCGGAGGACTGTCCTGCGGGGTTTATCAGTCAGTATTTTGTTATTTCTGGGGATACCATGTCCAGCATTGCCCGGCAGCTTGGTACCAGCGAAGAAGAACTGGTGGCTGCCAATCCCCATATCTCCGATCCAAACCTGCTTTTCCCGGGGGATGTATTATGTGTCCCGGGCTTTCGTAAGCCCACAACCTGTCCTGCCAACTTTCAAAACCATTACGAGGTGCAATTTGGCGACACCTTTGATTCCATTGCCCAAAAACTGAATATACCGGTAGATCAACTGATTGCCGCCAATCCTCATATCCCTAATCCAGAGTTCATTTTTCCCTTTGACATTTTATGCGTTCCCTAACCCGCTCCCGTTTATCGGCATGACAATCTGTGGGATAAGAAAGCACCCCTTCCGGGGTGCTAAGCAAAAATCCTTATTATTTTATCTTATAGTTTAAAACGATCCGCCAGCTCATCCAGACTGACAGACATCTGGGCCAGGGCTTCTGCCGTTGCGGTAATTTCCTCCATAGAGGCACTTTGTTCCTGGGTGGCTCCGGCTACATTTTGAATGCCCGAGGCCATCTCCTGGGAGGCCGCCGCCACGGTATGAACTTGTTCTGCTAAGCCGGTGATGGTCTGAATAATATTTTGAAAAGTGTTTCCTACTTCGGAAACCACAAGATTGCCCTCTTGAACTTCCCTGGCTCCATTGACCATGGCCTTGACGGCTTCATCGGATTCATCTTGAATGGCACCAATTAATTCTTTAATTTCTTGAGCTGCAGAGGCAGATTGCTCAGCCAGCTTGCGCACCTCTTCGGCAACCACCGCAAAACCGCGTCCGGCTTCGCCGGCCCTGGCCGCTTCAATGGCCGCATTTAAGGCCAGCAGGTTGGTTTGATCGGCAATTTGCGTGATTAACTCAACAATCTGGGAGATTTCGTGGGATTTCTGCCCCAGACTATTGATACGTTCATCCACAATGTTGGTTGAATGACTAATGGTCTGCATCTGGGAAGTAACCCGCTCCACCGCAGTGGTACCTTCCTTGGCAAAGTTCAAAGCCACATCCGACGAAGAAGCAACATTTTGTGCATCGGAAGCTACATTTTCAACGGTTGCGGCGATCTCAGAAACTGTTGAACTGGTCTCCATGGTCACAGACGACATTTCTTCCGCACTGGAGTTAAGCTGTTGAGCGGATGAAGCAACCTGCTGGGATTTTTCTTTTAACTGATGGGCAATATCCCGTAAGCTTACCACCATCTGGTTAAAGGCCATGGCTAAAAGTCCGATTTCATCCCGGTTTTTAATTTCTAATTCGTCCACCGTAAGATCTCCGGCGGCAACCTTTGAGGCACTGCTTTCCAGCATCCGGACAGGATTGACAACAACTCTGCCCATGTAGAGAGCTGCCAGCAAGCCTGCCAAAAATGCAACCAGGCTAAGGATGATACAAGTAGATACTAAGGCCTTGCCCCGTTCAGTATTTTGCTTATGTCCGGCATCCAAAAGCCCATAAGCATAATCGGCTAAAGCTTTTCCCTGGTCCGTAACTTTTTTTACAATGCCTTTATTGGCATTCAGATAGTCATCAATCTCCTGGTTGTAATCCCTGGTAGGATCGGACAAGGCCTTCTCTTTCAGGGCAAAGCCCTGGTCTGCATACGCTGCAAATTCCTGATAGCCCGTTTTAAAATCAGCCAGCATTCTTTTGCCCGTTTCCGTCTGTACCAGTTGCTCCAGTTCTCTAAATTTTTGTTCAACCTCTCCAATCTTCTCAGCATAACGTTTGGTATAATCAGGACTGCCCGTAAGTAAAAAGGTTCTTACATTCAAGGCATTTTCCTGATAAGCAATAACGGCTTCGGTACTGACAATGGCTACCTGGGCTCTTTCTTGGATTAAAACATTATAGGACTGGTCGATCACTTTCATCTCATAAACGGTAAAACCGGCAACACCCGCCAGCAAAGCCAATATAAAGGCAAAGGCCAGCATTAGTTTAACCTTTAAAGACATGCTCATGGCATTCTTGGATGAATAAAAATCACATTTTCTACAGGAGCCAATTTTTTGAGCCATGGTACCCTGCAACTCACCCCGGCACAGAGTTCGCTCAACCTTCCAACAATCTCCCCCTCTTTTTTGTGTAAATGCAGGGCACTGGCTTTTACGATCCTCCGGGCATTTTAAATGTTCCCAGCAGTTCATGCTTCTTCTTTTTGCCACCCTTATCCCCCTTACGTTGATTTATGGTAATCTTTATTTGGATTACAAAATTTTACAATCATAATTCTGGAACGACAATTTTCATTTACTTAAAATAACAATGTCAAAAAAATGACAAATAATACTAAAGCAAAAAGCATGCCATATGGAACAGCATGCTTGTTACCGGTTAAATGATTAAGATTTGGCATCAGATATAGGGATAATGGCCTCATTCAAATGATTCAATAAATGGAAGAATAAACATCATCATAATTTTATTTAGACCCCCGTCGCACCGATTGGTTCATAGAAACTGCTTTTTAACGCACCTTTTGGTTCAATCTTTATTATCACTTTGCATGCATAACAAGACCCCTAAAAAAACTTAAAACCCAGGAATTAATCCTGGGTTTTATAATCGGGGAACGCCAACCTTGGTGTCGCGGGTCGAACTGGATTCCAGAAACACCGACTTACAAATGGTCATTCCGACTTTACTCACTATTTTTTCACTTAGCCTCTTTCTTTCATACAGGGAATTACAACGAACTTCGCTTACCACTTGATTTAACCAACCATATGGGACATTTTTACCTAAACCAAGTACCAAATACAACAGAATTGTGTCGTACCTAAAGCCAAAAGTTGACGTTCCCCTTAAGGTTAATTATAGTGATTTTTTTAGGTTTGTAAAGCAGTTTGAACTTTTTTTTATGATTTTTTATCCGGTTGGCCTGCCGGATTGGTTCTGCCTCCTATAACCCAACCCCCGCATGATTGATCTTTTCCGGTAGAATCCTGTTTTTTTCAAATAACCTGCAGAACCAGGCTGCCGCCTGCCCTTGCAGTAAAAAAGCCAGGGAAACCATCAGAGCGGCATGAGGGCCAAAGGCCGTGGCTGCCAGCCCTACCGAAATGGACAAGTTTCGCAGGGCCGTACCATATACCAGGGCAATGGCATCCTTCCGTTCAAAAAAGGTACGCCCTATTTTTATGGTAATGGCGTAGTTGATCCCGTAAAAAATCACCTGCACCAGCAAGCCCATCAGCAGCAGCCGGGGTTCGGCGATAACACGGTGCGCATTCATACTGATGGAAGTAAAAACAATGTAGAGAGCTCCCCAGGTACTGATTGCCGGCAAATAGGGTTTAATCCTGCTTTCGAAATGATCCCTGGAATACCGGCGTAATAATAGCCCGTGAGTGAGGATGCCCATGGTCAGCGGCAGCAATACCAACAATCCAACCAATTTGGTAGTGGCCCAAACATCCATGGGTAAGTATCTGCCAACCATCAACAGCAGATACCAGGGCGCTAAAATCGCCCCCAGAATCAGACCGATAACAGTTAATTTAATGGATGCAGCCACATTCCCCCGGGCAAACATGGTAAAGGCAATGGACATGTTGGAAGTAGGAAGAATAGAGGCAATGGCCAGACCGGCAAATAAATAGGTGTCTCCCAGTAAAAAAAACGTGCCCAGCAAATAGGCCAGCAGAGGGATGATGATAAAATTAATCCCCAGGGAAACCAATAAGAGTTTGTTGTGACTGGGCGTGAAAATTTCTTCTGTTTTTATACCAATCATAATTGGGTAAATCATTAAAATGGTTACAGGTAGAATATATTGGTTTAATCCGCTGGTATTAACGGTCAAACCGGCCATAAATCCCGCCAGTATGACCATAGGAATGGTCAGCGACAAATTTCTTGACGGCAGAAAAAGTAGCTTTCTCATAGACTTCACCGCCCTAATTCTTGCTCAAACGCTCAGAATAAAACCAAAAACTTCACCCCGCTAGGTTTTCTTAACTATAACATCAAAGGATTACAGAAGCCTTTCAGGAAGATCACATTCCTACGACAATCCTCTAGCATTAACCATAACAGGGGGCCGGATTTATACTTTTTTTGCCTGCAGCATTACCGACAAATCCTTGTAGCCCATATCCGCCGCATGTTTTATTGCGTCACGGCCTTGGGCATCCCTTTGTCCGATCACAGCCCCTCTTGCAAGTAAGAGTTCAACCGTTTGCTTGTGCCCTTTTCCTGCGGCAAACATCAGAGGAGTGACTCCGTTGTTATTGCTGGTATTCACGTCCGCCCCCTTATCCAGCAGCAGCTTAACAATTTCCAGGTGTCCGTTTCCGGCTGCCGGGAGCAAGGCCGTCATACCATGTTTATCTTGCAAATGGACATCCGCACCGGCCTCCAGGAGCATTTTGCTAATATCCGTATAACCCATGGCAGACGCAATGATTAAGGCAGTGAGGCCATCCGTATCTTGAACATTCACTTCACTTCCTTTTTCCAGCAGCATTTTCACAATATCCTTGAAGTTGGTCTCCGCAGCAGACATCAACGCCGTGGCACCCCCGTGGTTCCTGACATTAACATCGGCCCCTCGGGCCAGCAACTCTTTGACAATCCCGGAATATCCTTTGCCAACTGCACAATACAGGGCCGAGGCGCCGCTGTCGTCCTGGGCATTGATATCGGCTCCATGCTCCAATAAGCACCTCACCACATCGGATCTTCCTTGGCCGGCAGCAGCCATGAGAGCGGTTGTTCCACTCTTATTTTTAGCATTGATGTCGGCGCCCTTCGCCAGCAGCAGTTTAACAATCTCCAAATGTCCGGCCCCGGCGGCGGACATGAGAGCGGTAGTGCCGTAATCGTTCCCGGCATTCACCTCCGCACCCTTTTCCAGCAGCATTTTTACCAGTTGGGTATGTCCGCCTCCCGCGGCACATTGCAAAGCCGTGATGTGACCGTTACTCCTGGCGTTGACTTCCGCACCGTGATCAATCAATATTTTTGCCGCCGCTTCATGACCATTTCCGGCGGCAGCCATTAACCCAGTCATGTTGGCGGAATCCTTTTCATTGGCCCCCGCACCCCTTTTCAACAGCATATTGACAATGGCGTCATGGCCTTGCCCGGAGGCCAGAATAATAGCGGGAACTCCGTTGGCATCCTTTTCTCCCGGCGCCATGCCGGATTCAAGAAATAAGCTGACGGCATCGGCATCCCCCTTGACAATGGCTGCCGTAAAATTTTCTTTGTTCATAGGCCCACTCTTGCCGACTTCCCTTTCCGGTGTTACCCCGGTACAGGCGGTTGAAAAAACGGCTATGGTGATCCATAGAATCAGGCTCCTTACTTTAAACATTTTGTTTCCTCCTTATCACTGTAGAGTAGCCCCAAACCCGCCCCCTTTCATCAGGGTTATCGCCCTGTATCCCTTCTGCATTGTTATTTATTAGAATTATCACTAAATTTAAGGAACCGGACAGTGACTTGCATCACACTTGTAACCATTTATTTTTAAAGAATGCTTCCCTTATTTTTTGCCGGGAGGAAAAACAGTGTTAGTATCCAATTTATTAATATTAAATTATTTTTTCTTATAAAAAAGGAGTTGTCCAATATGGACCTGTCCAAATATCTTGCAGGTGCCCGGTTGGACCCAAAAACCGGTGCCCTTTATCTCCAGATATCCGAATTAATTTCCGGCAAAATTTTAAATAATGCCTTGCCTGCGGGAACCAAGCTGCCGCCGGAAAGGGAACTGGCCTCCCTTTTTGGCGTAAGCCGCACCACAGCCATCAACGCCTATCGCCATCTGGAGCAGCAGGGAATGGTTAAAACCAGAGTGGGAAGCGGAACCTATGTGGCGGAAATCTTCCCCGGCACACCGGGCCAATCTCCAGGCATCCCCTGGCCCCAGTTATTTACTCCCTATGCCCAGACTTCGTTCACTTCTACCTTGCGGGAATTGGTGTCGAATCCCATTTCCAGCAACAACATTTCTCTGGCAACCGGTATGCCTGACCCTGCCTTTTATCCTGTTGATCAACTGCAAAGCTTGCTCAATGACTTCCTGCACCGGACAGACCGGGCCGATTTTGGCTATATTCCCACCGAGGGCTACACCCCGTTGCGGCAGTCCCTGGTTCCCTATCTGACCAAAAAGGGCATCAACGCTTCTTTAGAAAACCTGACTGTTCTTTCCGGAGCCCAGCAGGGTCTGTATCTAATTTGTAAAATTTTACTTTCACCGGGGGATTTCGTGGTGGTGGAATCACCCACTTACCTGGGCGCCATTCAGCTTTTTCAGGCTGCGGGGGCCCGCCTGCTCACCCTCCCTGTTTCCGGAACCTTCCCCCTTTCTTTATTAGAGGATTATTTGATACGCTACCGTCCAAAACTTCTCTATACCATTCCCACTTTTCATAACCCCACCGGTCGCCTGCTGCCTGAAAATCAGCGCAAAGAACTTTTGCAGTTGGCTTCCCGGCACCGCATGGTGGTTTTAGAAGACGACCCCTACAGCGAGTTGTTTTACGGGGAGCCGTCCCCTCCATCATTAAAAGCCCTGGACCCCAACGGAGGGGTCATTTATCTGGGCACATTTTCCAAGATCCTTTTGCCCGGTCTGAGAACGGGGTTTTTGGTGGCTCACCCCTCTTTAGTCAACCGGCTGGCCATTGAAAAGCAGTACAACGATCTGCACAGCAATAACCTGTCCCAGTGGCTGGTTCACCTGTTATTGGAAGAAGGGCTGCTGGATAACCATTTAAAATTTGTCCGCAGAGAATATAAAAAACGGCGGGATGCCCTGGCCCGGGCCATCCGCCGCTACTGTGGAGAACACCTGCAATTTGATTTGCCGGAGGGAGGCTTCTATATCTGGTGCAAACTGAATGCCGACGTTCCTTCCAGCAAACTGCTTCACGAATCCATAAAAGCCGGAGTTTCTTTTGTTCCCGGGGAAGCCTTTCATGCAACCCCCACGGAAGGAAGGGAGTTTCGTCTGTGTTTTGCCACCCATCCGGAGGCTCTGCTTACGGAAGGAGTCCGTAGATTGTCCAAGTCTCTGGACCAATTAAGCAAAAACGGCAGGAACAGAACCACACCCACCGCTTCCTACCGTCCTATTATTTAATTAAATTAAAAAGGTAATTTGAGATTAAGAACCCCGGGGAGGAAGATACAAAAAGAACCTATTTTACGTCAAATGGATAAATGGAAAAAAGAGGTGATTTATTTGACCAAAAAATTCTGGTTAAGCAGCCTCATGGCCGTCTTTTTATTACCCCTCCTCTGGGTGGCCTTCTCTGTTTATCCCAGGGATTCCTCGGCCGAGGAACCGGCCACCTTCTCCTCCTCCCAGGAACTGTCAGAATATCTTGAACTGAGCCGCCGGCTGGCCGGCTATTTTAACGGGTGGACCGGCAATGATCGGGCGATGAATCCATCGGGAGGCCGGATAGAGATTGATTATTTCAAGGCTGAGTCCAGCCCATTGGAACCGCAAAAGGAAGTAGCGGACTACTCGGAAACCAACACCCAGGTTCAGGGTGTGGATGAAGGGGATATGGTAAAAACAGACGGAAACTACCTGTATGTTTTAGGTTCCAACAAACTTTCCATTCTCAAAGGTTATCCGGTGGAAGAGGCTGGAAAAATTTCTGAGATTTTATTGGACGGGAGACCCCTGGAAATTTTTTTAAACGGGGATAAGCTGGTTGTATTTGGACAAACCAAACAATATCGGGAGGCATTTATCCATCGCTACAATATCGCCGACCGTCAGAATCCCGTCTTGGAGCAAAATATCTCCTGCCCCGGTTATTATATAACCTCGAGAAGGATCGGACAGGATGTTTACGCCGTGGTCCAGGCACCGGTTCGGCAATATGACTACGAAAGCAAGGATTCTATCAACTTTCCGGAAATTCGTGTGAACAACCAGACTCAGGTTGTGCCCCCGGGTGAGATTCATCACTTCAACCACTGGGACCATTCCTACCGCTACACCTTTCTGCTCTCCCTGAATCTTCAGGACCCTTCCGGAAAAGTTGCCAGAAAAGTGTTTCTCACCGGAACATCTCAAAACATTTATGCTTCCCCGGAGAACCTTTACTTAACGGGGCCCAAAACGCCTGATTACACCCAACGCATTCACCAATTTCTGCAGGAAATTACCTCCCTTCTGCCTGTAGAACTGGCACAAAAAGTCAATGAGCTGCGAAATTCTAACTTAAGCGAAGTTGAAAAATATGAACAAGTGATGAATGCTTTAGAGGATTATTTCAATACCCATCCAAACAACCAAAAGATAGAGGAACAACTGGCTCAATACATGGATAAATGGCAGAGGCAAGTCTCCCAGGACCGTGACGGAACAGTGATCTATAAACTGGCTCTGGGTCAGGGACAGGTGGTCTTTAAAACCAAAGGGGAAGTGAAGGGGCAGCCCCTAAACCAATTTTCCATGGATGAGTACAACGGTTATTTTCGCATCGCCACCACTTCTCAGGATCTTCGTTTTTCCGGCCAGCGGGAAACGCGGAATAACCTTTATGTTTTAAACGCTGATCTTCAATTAACAGGAAAAATTACCGGTCTGGCACCCACGGAAAAAATTTATTCCGCCAGATTTATGGGCTCCAAGGCCTATTTGGTCACCTTTAGACAAATTGACCCGCTGTTTGTGATCGACTTGAAAGACCCGCAGCATCCTCAGGTTATGGGAGAATTAAAAATACCCGGCTATTCCGATTATCTTCATCCCTATGACGAGAATCACTTAATTGGCATCGGACGGGAAGCCTTTGCGGGAACAGAACCGCTTCCTCCTCAGGAAAGAATTGTACTTCCTCAGGTCGGTGGCGTGAAAGTTGCTCTTTTTGATGTTACCACCCCCTCGGCACCCAAGGAAATCTCTAAATATGTGGTCAGCCGGGGGGATGCGGATTCACCCGCCCTCCGGGACCATCGGGCGGTATTGTTCAGTAAAGAAAAGAACCTGTTGGCCATACCCATTCATTATCGGCCCTTGCGGATCATAAACCCTTTAGAAAAAAAGGCGGTCAACCGGGATTGGCAGGGAGTTTTTGTATTCAACCTGACACCACAAAAAGGCATCCAGTTGAAGGGCACAGTGGAACATTCGTCCCCCGGGCAATTGTATAGCCCGGTCCAACGTTCCCTGTACATTGGGGAGTACCTTTATACCCTTTCGGAACAACGGGTTAAAATAAACCGCTTGGATAACCTGCAGGAAATTAAGGATATTCCATTATAAATTGAAAAGGGCTGTGCAATAGTGAACTGCCCCCCGACAAGTAGACAGGACAAAAAATAAAAATAAACTAGGCAGCCTTGGTTCGAACTTCCATCGGACTAAGGCTGTTTAACTTGGCCTGTAACCTCTCATAATTATAAAAATAGATGTAATCATCAATGTCCTTCTTAAGAGCTTCAAAGGTTTGATATTTATGTAGATAATACTTCTCACACTTAAGCGTTCCCCAGAAGCCTTCCATCGGTCCGTTATCAATACACTTGCCAACCCGAGACATACTCTGAGTTAAGCCATAAGCTTCTAGTCGTTTCTTGAAGCCCCAGGAGGTATACTGAAAACCCCGATCACTGTGAATTATGGGTGTGCTGCCGGGTGCCGCTTGAAGAGCCAAGTCCAGGGTCTCGAAAACAAGACGGTTGTTATTCGAATGGCCTAAAACATAGGATACGATGGATTTATCATGTAATCGAGAATCGCACTGAGATATGCTTTTTGACCCTTTCCGTATTTGAATTCAGTTACATCCGTCAACCACTTTTCATTCGATTCCTCTGCTGTGAACTGGCGGTTTAAAAGATTTTCTGCGATCTGCCCAGGAGTTGATCGAATGTATTTCTTTTTCTTTCTACGGATGACGGATTGAATTCCAGCAAGCTTCATGAGGCGATAGACCCTCTTCGGGTTAATCGACTGATGGGTTTCCCGTCTTAAATTGATGGTTAATTGACGGTACCCATAAATGCCTTCAACCTTCTCGTAGAGCAGGAGCATCGCTTGCATGAGTTGCTGATTTTCTTGTTCGCGAGGACTTACTTTTCGCTTTAACCATTTGTAATAGCCTGAACGTGAAATCTGCGCCATTTCACACAATAAGACTAGACTAAAATGCTCTTCTCCTTGTACCGCTTGAATCGCGTCATAAATCTTCTGATGCCGGATTTGGCTTAAAACCTCCTCCTTTCGAGTTCCTGTAACTTTTTTAACAGGGCATTTTCTGCTCTAAGTCGCTCGTTTTCGTATTCTAGTTTTTTCATAGCAAGCCTTTGCCGATCGCTCTCACTTAATTCTTCCGGTGCTTTTTTCCGTCCCCGTCTATCCTTTAAGGCCTCTTCTCCACCTGCTTCATATTTCTTAACCCATTGATAAACCTGCTGGTATGAAACTTGATATTTCTCTGAGGTGTTTTGGTAATCATGGTTATGAGAAAGACAGTATAGGACCATCTCAATCCGTTCTTGCCAACTGGTAGTGCGCCCTTTAGTCATAGCCTTGGCTCCTTCCGATGGGTAGGATTTAAAACTGCTATGATTATTATACTTGTTAATCCACCTTGCCAGTTGTGTCCGACTCGCTATTTTATACTTATCTATAATTTGATACTGTGAGTATTCGCCCGAAAGGTAATCCTGAACGGCTTGAAGTTTAAGTTCTGGTGAATATTTATTAAAATGGGTTTTTATTTCTAGCCCTTCATATCCGTACAATTCATATCGATGTCGCCATTTAACCAAGGTAGTCACACTAATATCATATTTTTTAGCTATCTCTACACAGGTAGCCTGACCTGTTTCAAGTTCCTGTAGTATTGCTAGTTTCTCTGCTGCTTTGTATTGATTTATTTTTGACATTAAAATGCTCCCCTCATGATAGCCGGTTTTTTTATTTAACCTGTCTACCATATGGGGAGCATATCAAAAACCGAAATGGTTGGATTGCACAGCCTTTTATTTCCCAAAAATAAAAAGAGAATAGAACGCGGATTTTACGGATTTCCACAGATTCTCGCGGATCTTGTAATTTTAACTAAAATCCGCGTAAATCCGTATCATCCGTCCAATCCGTGTTCTATTTCTTATTAGCCTAGGTTGTTCGCCGGATTATCTGCTCTTAGGCGCTATGCCAAGTCGTTTTGCGGCAGTCCCTTTTTGTATCAACCTTCTTAAGGCAGCTTTATGCCTGACTGTATAACCTTAAAACTCCGGAACAGGACGCATGAAGCTCCGGTCATAGCTCAGGATAAACCCGCATTTTTCAGCATATTTACAGGCGCTTTGATATTCAGGATCGGACTTGCGGATGGTTCTAAATTCATCATAGGCTGCCAGGCTGGAAAAACTAAACAGCTCCAGGGCAATATTATTTGGCCCTTCGTAAGGCAGGAGGTAATTTACGCCGGAGGCTCCAAGACGTTTATAAATAGGTATTAACATTTTTATAAAGGTTTCAAAACTGTGAAGTTTACTGGGATCAAATACGTATTTGGTACAGCACGTAACCAAAATAAAACCTCCAAAAATCAATTTTAAAATCCCCATGCTTTCCGGTTAATCAATTATTTAACAAGAATCTTGCCAAAAAGGAACTCCTCCCACCCCCTGTTGATTGCTGCCGTCAACTTTCCTTTAACGCTAGATAAAGCAAGGCCGGCGCCCCAAATAATAATGTGGTTGCTGCCGCCAGTACACCGGCATCATTCACCGCTAGAGAAATCAGGGCGGCCATGATCATGCCGATGAAACCCTTATGAAGGTACGGATACTTGGCGCCAATGCTTCTAATCCCCCAAGGCCGGAAATACATGATCACAAATACGGCCAGACTGGCCATTAAAGCTCTGCTCCAGGCCGAATATTTTAACAGCTTCAGGTTCATATCCCACTTCCGCTGGATGATATTCAACACTTCAGCAAATCCGGAAGAGAGCAGCAGGGACGCAACGGACCCCATATGGGAACGCAATTCGGGAGGCCGGAAAAGGTCAAAGGCAATGAAAGCGCCAACCCCCAGCAGGGCGGCCAGTCCAATGACAGCAACCGTACGCAGCCGGATGTGCACCCCCAGCAAAAGCAAAAAAGTTAAAAGAAAGGTAGGGATCACCGTAATAGCTCCGCCCACCTTGGTGCCTAAATGAGGCGCGCCCACGGCATAAACGGTAAAAAGATACATCAGTCCGCTGGCAACCAGAAGGTACTTACGCCATGGCCGCCAAAATTCAAGCGCAGCCGTAGTGCCTAAGAGTAAAGCCCCCATCAGAACACCCGCATATTCATTGCCAATGCCGTAGAATCTTGCACCCACAATGGGATCATAACCCAACAAGGATCTCTTCATCAGAAAAGAGCCGTTCATAATATCCATTAAAATTAAAAAAGCGGTAAGGAGGGAAATAAAAATCAAAGCCTGGTTTCCTTTTATCCTGTCGATCCAAACAACCATGCCGGTGATGACGGCGGTGGCCAAAATCAGCTCAAGGGCCAGGACCGGCACGGAAGCCCCTGGTAAAAGAGGAAGCAGCAGTTCGGCTAGAGGAAAGGACATAATTCCCAGCACCAGCGGTTTGATTCCTTTTATAGGGTGGTTAAAGCATAAACTGTATATACCCAGGCCTAATATGCCGATCAGAAGAGTTACGTAGGTTGTATGAAAGGGCAGTCTGGCCTGGGCCACGGTTACAATATCCTGGTTTAGCTTTTGGAGATAGCTTAAACTCCCTTCCTCCGGTTGAAATGGAGAAGCACTAATGGAGCGGCCCGACATGTTTACCGGTTTGGGCAACCCCAGCGCCGTTAAGATACCCGGAGCAAGATCGGTATTCATAATAATCCCGTCCCGCTTGGTGGTCCCTGAGGTAAGGAGCGTGTCGGCAGGAAATCCCGGCCCCAAAGCAAAAACAAAAGTTAAATTTTTTCGTTGCCCCAGGGCCTTTTCGGTGGGAGTGGGAGTTACCACCAGCAGTATTTCCCTGGAAAAATCCATTTTATCAACCAATTGGCCGATAAACCGGTCGGTTCTGATTAAAGCGGCAGCCCTTTGTTCCTGATATACTTTGTCCGTGGCTTTGTCCTTTTCTTCATAAATCCGGGTGGTGTCTCCCGTTTCAATGACCATCAAGGACGCACCCTTTTCCCTGAACTGTTCAAACCGGTTCAATAAGGCCGCATAATCGGTTTGCAGGCTGCCCGGTACCAGAGCCGCCGGGGTGAGGACCGACTCTTCCACATCTCCCATATCGGTAAGGCCTCTGCCATCCATACTGATGGTGGAGGCAAGCCTTCTGGGCAGATCCGCCGTGTCGGAATTGCCTATAACTGCGGTTTTTAACCCGGCCTGATGCAGGGCCTCTCCCAGGGCGCCGGGCTTAGCCGGGTAGGGCAGCTCGTTGTTTCTTCTGATTAATTCTCCAATCGCCAACTGAAACACATTGCCGGCCTCCGGTTGTATCCCGGTGCGGCTGATATATTCGCTGCGCGGCAACGTAAAACCGTTTTCATTAAAAGCCTTTTGAGCCTCCGGACCACCTACCAGATGGGCTCCCCCGCCAAGGGTCGGATAGGTATGCATGGGGTAAAGCCCTGCACCGGTATTATTATTCATTAAGCCCACCGAACCATGGGAGGTCAGGCTTTTTACATTCTGAAGATAGGGTCCGTTGTAATCGTCCATATCAATGCGGTCCATAATCACCATTACAACACGCCGAACCTTCGCTTTGGCTTCCCCGGCCAGGCAGGGAGGGGGGAATGCGCCCACCAGCACCAGTAATATCAAAAAATGAATAAAAATCTTTTGCCGCAACAAAAACTGCAAATAACTCCCTCCACATTCTCTTTACCCTCTGGGTCATTTTTCAAGGTGATAGGGTACTACGGTAACAGCTACACGCTTATTCATAATTAGCAGCGTGCGCAGAATAAACCCGGTTTGATTGTGCAGCAGCCTGTGCCACCATTTCTTGGTCTCAAACTCCGGTATTAAAACGGTGATAAAGTCTTCCGGCTGGCTTATCTGCTCAATCTCATCGATATATTGAAGCAATGGTTTTAGAATTGTACGATAGTTGGATTTGATGGCTTTTAATTCCACGCCGGGATTCCATCGCTCCCAACGCCCCTGAACTTTTTCATAGGCAACATCATCGGTAGCCACATACAATGCCACCACATGGGGTGACAGCCTTTTGGCATAACCCAGGGTATTGGCTACCACCCGGTTAACCCCCGCCACCGGAACAATCACCCAATGTTTGCCCTGACGAACCGGTACCTGGTGGCTTTCTAATATTTCCTGTGGTAAAACCAGTTGTTCTCTCATGTCCTGATAGTGGCAATGAATTCTTTTAAAAATATAGATTTGCAGGGGAATGGCCAGCAGGATCAACCAGGCTCCGGCAGTGAATTTAGTAACCATAATCACCAGTACAACAATTCCGGTGATGGATGCCCCCACCCCGTTTAGCAGGGCTCTTCCTTTCCATCCTGCGGTCCCTTCCCGGCGCCAGTGCACCACCATACCGGACTGAGCAATGGTGAAGGAAAGGAATACGCCTACCGCATATAGAGAGATAAGGTGTTCCGTATTACCATTATAGCCAATAATTAATAATGCAGAAATAACACTTAAAAAAACAATGCCGTTAGAAAAAACCAATCGGTCTCCCCGGGCCGCAAGATACCTCGGCATGTAACCGTCCCTGGCCAGCAGGGACAGGAGCGGAGGCAAACCATTATAAGCGGTGTTGGCCGCCAGGTAAAGGATTAACATGGTCAACACCTGGATGTAATAATAAAGCCACCCCCGCCCAAATACACCTTCCGCCAACTGTGACAACATGGTTACATTTTCCTGCTGCAGCAAATGAAAATGCATATTTAAAAAGGTAATGCCCAAAAACATGGTTCCCAGCAGGACGGACATGCAGTAGGTGGTTACCTGGGCATTGCGGTATCCGGGTTCCTTAAACATGGGAACTCCGTTGGAGATAGCTTCAATCCCGGTCATGGAACTGCAGCCGTTAGAAAAAGCCTTCAGGGCTAAAAAAAGAACAGCCCAGTTAAAATGCGCTTCCAGGGAGGAAGACGGGATCACCGGAGCGGCTCCGGTTAAAGCGTGATACAGGCCGGTACCCAGCAGAAAAAAGATACCTAGGATAAAACCATAGGTTGGAAAAACAAAGGCTGTGGATGATTCCCGAATGCCCCTCAGGTTAATAAGCATTAATATACCAAACAATACAAATAAATCAATACCCACGCGATGGGGTATTAGAACAGGCAGGGCTGAGATAATGGCATCGGTGCCGGAAGAAATACTCACCGCCACCGTAAGGCTATAATCAATTAACAAAGCGGCGGCGGCGATCAGGGAGGGTATCTCCCCCAGATTTTTTTTGCCCACGGAATAGGAGCCTCCGCCGCCAGGGTTGGCCTTGGCCACCTGGACATAAGAAATGGTCACCAGCCCTAGAAGAAGCAGGATGGCCAGTGATACCGGCGCCACATACCCATAGGCCACAAATCCCGGAACGGTGAGCATAGCAATCACCATCTCCGGACCGTAGGCCACGGAAGATAAAGCATCGGAAGAAAAAATGGCCAGGGCTTTCCATTTGGGAAGCTTTTCCCGGACAATGTCCTGGTTATGCAAGGGTTTTCCTATAATGAAACGTTTCAACATTTGAAACAAATTGACCTGTCCCCCAAACTGAAAATTCCGGCTGTACCTAAACATTATTATTGCCTCCCAGAACATAAAAATAACGGCGCTTAAAAGCACCGTCCGTTGGCATGGCATGACAAGTAATCCAGGTCAAAACCCGGATTATTTCTTCCACGCTTACGAGGTTAGCTGACGGATTCGGGTCGAAGATTAACCCTACCATAACGTGATGGATTCACCCCTGAAAATTGGTTCCCCCGTTTCAACTGAATTCAGCGCTTATAAGATTGTATGGTTGTCACTGAACCAATACTACGCCTGTTAAATTACAAAGTACAGCCTCATTTTCCTTTAAAAAAATCCGTTTTAGTTCTTTGTACGAAATGGTTTTCCTCAATCTCAATCAATCGTTTCAGGGACTGTTTTTTCATCTCTTTTTATTTTTCTAAACTTGATTTTTTTCCTTTTTTTGAAGCGTTACTTTTAGGTAAAGGGTGATCTTTTCGCTGATAATAGCTAAATAGGTTTTTAATTGGTAGTGGTTTCCATTCACTTCAATTTCCCGGTTATCCACTACGCTGGGTATCCAAAGGATATCCAGGGTTTTTACCTCTTGACCCATTAATGGTTTCAGCCAGATCTTTATTTTTTCGTTCACTTCCAGTTTGAGCCTTATGTCGTCATATTCGGTCAAACCCTCTCGGGAATCCAGCAATAAGTAGGTTTCAACCGCATTCACAGTATACTTTTCCTTTTGGCTGGAGCTTTCTTTGATTCTTTGCAGTTCAACGGTGGTATCCTCCAGCCGGGTTTGTAAAATCCGGTTGGTCATGGCCAAGCGGTCCACTTGATGGCCAATCAGAACATTAATTGCCGCAGCTCCCAGCAGTGCTCCCAGCAGGAAGAAAGCCAGACTCTTTAGCCATCTCCACTTCATTCGGAACTTCCCCCGCAGATGGCCAGTATCAGATAATAACCGGCCTGGGTTCCCGCCAGAGCACTAAGGATATAAAAAATTTGTTTGACCACCGCCCGGACCTCTCCGTTAAAAAGACCGCTTTCCAGAATTTCAAAGGTCGAAAAGGTTCCCCCGATGGCTGCTGCAATGGCCCAAATTTTAATATCCCGGGCTAATTTTAACATCACCGTCAGAGAAGGCTCCCGTACCAGTACCGCAGCCAGGGAACCGATCAGCACCGCCCCCAGCATAATTCCCAGGGCAGTAAAAAAAATTAAAAGCACTTTTTGTTCAAAGGTTTCCACGGGCATCCCTCCCAGGGACAATCTCCTAATGATTATTAGAAAAAGTTCTAAAATATGCCCGTTACACCCCTTCATCTCATAAGCAAAAAGCAGGCCTTAAGCCTGCTTAAAAATACTTGGTTATGGTTGCTTTGTCTCTTCCGACAGCATGCGGCGCAATATTTTACCCACAGGAGATTTGGGCAGTTCACTGCGAAATTCAATCTTTCTGGGCACCTTGTAATTGGCCAGATTTTTTCGGCAAAAGCCGGCAATTTCCTCTTTGGTGGCCTGCTGCCCCTCTTTTAAAACGATAAAAGCCTTAATCACTTCACCCCGGGTGGCGTCCGGAATACCAATGACCGCCGCTTCTTTAACCTTGGGGTGCTGATATAAAACCTCTTCCACCTCTCGGGGATATACATTATAACCCCAGGTAATGACCATGTCCTTTTTACGGTCTACAATATAAGTAAAACCCTGCTCATCCATACGGGCAATATCCCCGGTATAAAGCCAGCCGTCCCGCAAGGCCGCCGCCGTCTCTTCGGGCATATGCCAATAACCCTTCATCACCTGAGGTCCCTTAATACATAATTCACCGGTCTCTCCCAGCGGTACTTCCTCCAGACCCTTTTCCACTTCTACAATCTTCACATCGGTATTGGGGAAAGCCAGCCCAATGGACCCATTGACCTTCTTTCCTTCAATGGGATTACAGTGGGTCACCGGCGCAGCTTCCGTCAAACCGTAGCCCTCCACCAATTTCCCCCCGGTTATGGCTTCAAATTTTTCTTGCACCTCGATGGGCAGGGGAGCCCCGCCGCTCAGACAGCAACTAATGGATGAAAGATCATATTGTTGAACTTCCGGATGTGAAATGATGGCCACATAAAGGGACGGAACCGCCTGAAAAATAGTGGGGCGGTAATCGTTAATTAGTTTTAATAAATTATTCAATTCCAAACGGGGAATGAGTATCATGGCGGAGCTCAGATAAATGGATAAGTTCATGCACGTGGTCATGGCAAAGACATGATAAAAAGGCAATACACAAAAAAATCTTTCCCGGGCTTCTTTGCAAATGGTCAGCCAGGCACCGGTCTGCAGTACGTTGGCCACCAAATTTTTATGGGTCAGCATGGCCCCTTTGGATACACCGGTGGTTCCTCCGGTATATTGCAGCACGGCCAACTCCTTCTCAAAATCCAACTCAACCTCCGGCGGCTTAGGAGAATTCTTCTGCAGCAAGTCCTCAAAACAGAGAATGTCCGTTCCCGGAGGGGGATTTAGAACCGGTTGTGTTTCCGGGGCGGGAAGCATTGCCGGCATGGCCAGATAATCGGATATGCCGGTGGAAATGAACACTTTAAGAGAGGTCTGTGATTTTATATTCGATATTTTGGGCTGAAACTGGTCCAAAAAAATAATGGTCTCTGCCCCTGAATTATTTAACTGGTAAAGCAACTCCCGTTCCACATAAAGAGGGTTATTCATGACTACAATGGCGCCTAATCGAATCACTGCATAATAGGCAATCACTGTTTGTGGGCAATTAGGCAGCATGATTGCCACCCGATCCCCTTTTTTTACTCCCAGTACGTGCAGGGCTGTGGCAAATCGATCAACCCTTTCTTTTAATTCGCAATAAGTTAGCTGCTGGTTCATAAAAATAACGGCCTGATGGTCCGGGTATTTTTGGGTGGCTTGATCAAGGAAATGATATAAAGATTGATTCGGTATATGCACCTGAGTGGGCATCCCCTCAGGGTAATTTTTATGCCAAAAGCGGCTTTCCTCCATCTTAAATGACCTCCTAAGCTTTCATAAGATGTAAATATTTTGCTTAATTATAAATAATTACCTTTTAAAAGTATTTAAAATTTCTAAATTTCATGCCTCATTTCCTGCTTTTAATAGCAAGTATTTTATTTTCAATGCCTTGAATCGGATAAAGCGAAAATTTAACTGGTTTTTAGCATAATCCTGAACACCGGTAAGATCAACGGAAAGGTTGCCGTTCCGTTGACCTATCGGGTCATTACGCTCTTTGTAGCAGAACTAAAAACAGCGGAAGGCCATTCCGACCCTTCGCTGCTCAATCCATGAGATATAGTGGATAACTGGCATAAAATGTTGTGCCCTGCTCTTTCGTTACCGTAAAGGAAACCGTTCCTTTCAAGTAACGTTCCGTAAGCAGCTTCATGCTATAGGTCCCTAGCCCCCGCCCCTGGCCTTTGGTGGAAAAGGATCGCTTAAAAATTTGCAGTTGAATTTCCCGGGATATTACCGTTGGGTTGTGAACCCAAAAATGAACTTGATCTTCTTTTTTATTGACTCCCAGGGTCACCGTATCCCCGGGTTGGGTGGCTTCCAAAGCATTTTTGATCATGTTTCCCAAAACTCTTTTGAGCAGTAAAGAATCCGTGACAAACACAATGTTTTCAGAGTCTTCATGGATTCTTTGTCTCCTTCCCCAAGAAAGCTGATGGTTGTTAAATTGAGCAACCAGTTCTTTTAGCACCTCTCCTGACTGTACGGGCATCTTTTTAACAGCCAGTTCATTATTTTCCGCACTGGCCAAATCCCGTTGTTCTAATATCTGTTCCATTAATATGCGGGTGACCCTTCCCATGTCCCGCACCAGCTCTTTTATTTTTTCCGGTTCTTCCATATAACCCATTAATTCAACAATGGAACAGAGGCTGTCGGCCGTATTGATAATGTCATGAAAAAAAATTCTTTCCAAAGCCCTTCTTCTTTTTTCGTGACTGATATCGGCCAAGGAAATGATGGTAAAGTCATCCCCTTCCATTCTGAGAGGAGTCCCTGATACTTTAAAGTCCAGGCATTCAATGTTGTTACCCTGTTTTATGGCGATACGGCACTCCTCAGAAAATTTGCGGCCTTTGAGACTCTCAATAATAGCCTTAACCGCACCGCAGGTTCCGCAGGTTTCCGCCGTTCCGCAGCCCCCAGCCGTTTCATCGGCATGGATACAATGTAAAATTTCCCCCAGCCGGGCCCCTAAAACAGAATCAAAACCTTCCAGCCCTAGCAAATCAAGAAAAGCCTGGTTGGCAAAAACAACTTGGCGTTGTTTGTTTAAAACAAGCGTAATATGAGATAAAGTATCAAAAATTTGCTGCAGATCCCGAAGCTTTTTTAAAAATCGGGATTGCTCCATAACTCTTTCCCGGGGTATCCGTTCCGCAGGTGCAAAGTATGTTATACGACCCTTTGGTACCATTTTGCTCATTTCTTTCCCCCCAGAGGTTGGTGGAGCCAAATTATATTATACTAATTAGTTCAGCATAAAAAAGAGAAATCCTTTTAAGAAATTGGCGAGCTTTATCATAATTTAAAAAGCAGGGATCACTCTGTTTAAAAGGTTCCCTGCCCATTTGTTTTTGTAAATATGCAGTCAAATAAGATGTAAAACAACCCTCAGCTTACGCATTGCTTTTCTGTTTGCTTTTCTCTTTTTTTATCGCAGGCCAACCAAAGATACCGGCCAATAAACCATATATTCTTTTCGATTCCTTGGTTACTAGTGGCCCCAATATGGCCAGCAAAAGCACATAAAGGGCGGCAAAGGGCTGTAAGATGGCCAGTAAGCCTCCGGCCTTAGCCAGGTTGGCCAGAATGATGGAGAACTCACCCCGGGAGGTAATGGTTAAACCGATATTGGTGGACCCATAGTAGGAGTAACCAAAGGTTCGACCGGCTATCAGCCCGGCCACAAAATTACCGATCAAGGTTGCCGCCACCGCAATCAGAGCTGGCCATACCGCGCCGCCCAAGGCTAGAGGATCAATGCTCAAACCAAAACTAAAGAAAAACAGTGCGCCAAAGAAATCTCGAAAAGGAACCACCATGTGTTCTATCCGATCCAGATGGTCCGTCTCAGCCAGAACCAATCCTACCAGCAAAGCGCCAATGGCTTCCGCCACATGAATGGTTTCGGAAAAACCGGCAATCAGGGTAAGAAAGGCAAAAACCACCAGCATAAAAATTTCATCCGAAGAGATATCGAGCAGCCTGTTTATCCTAGGAGCTAGTCTCCTGCCCAGAAGAATAAATCCTAACATAAAACCGAGGGCCACTGCTGCAGATTTTAAAACACTCACCGGGGACGTGGATCCTGTAAGGACCAGCCCGGATACAACGGAAAGGTAAACGGCCACGAATACGTCCTGGTATAACATCAGTCCCAAAATCATTTCTGTTTCCGCTCTTACCGTTCTTTTTAGGTCAACCAACACCTTTGCCACAATGGCACTGGATGAAATGGTAATGATCCCTGCCACCACCAAGGTTTCCTTCAGGGGCCAGCCCCAGATTAAAGGCAGGGCCAGGCCCAGTGTAAAGTTTATGGCCATATAGATTGTCCCACCCACAACAATGGAACGGCCTGCCTTTAGCAAACGTCCAACGGAGAACTCCAATCCCAGGTAGAAAAGTAGAAAAAGTACGCCCAACCGGCCCATAAAGTCGATTAACGGCGCGCTTTCGATAAAACGGAAGTCCAGCACCCCAAAAACCGGGGCCTGGGGACCCACCAGCATACCGGCCAGGATCAGTAAGGGTACAATGGAAAATTTTATGCGTGCGGCCAGAAGCCCGGAAGCGGCCACAATACACAGGGCTAAACCTACTTCAAACAGTAAATGATCCTGCATCTTACAGGCTCCCCTGCAAAATCAATTGTTTACAGGCTTTCACTTGTTTTCTTTCTCCTAAAACAACCAGGGTGGATCCTTCCGTAATAACCTGTTCCGGGCCTGGATTAACCGTTTTTTGATCCTTCTTGATAACGGCCACAATCATCGCTCCGGTTTTCTTGCGGATGTGTAGCTCTCCAATGGTCTTGCCAATGGCATTGGCTCCTGCCTCGACCTTATACCACTCAAAAACCATATTGTCAAAGGCCACATCCACCGATTCCAAAGCCTTGGGCAAATAAGCCATGCCTCCGAGAATCGCCCCTACCCGACGGGATTCTGTATCGTCCAGCGTTACCATGGAAATGCTTTCATCCGGGTCATCATTATCAAAGTGATGAATCTCACGCCTGCCGTCATCGTGCACAACAATTACCAGTTTATCCCCGCTGCGGGCATTAATTTGAAATTTCCTTCCAATGCCGGGAAGATCTATTTCTTTAATCAAGGACATGAACGAGCAACCCCTTTTCTTAGTTTATAATATTCTATCATTAATATCTGATAAAGAACACCACGAACGCAAAGTTTACCATCCGGTGTACTAAAAATGGATCAAATGTTCTTATTTTTACCCATTTTTTCGCCAACTTTATTTAGAAACCACCGCGATGGGGAACTAAAAAACACTCCCAAATGTTGCAGAGTGTTTTTTATCATTTTGCCCAGCTTCGCTATTTATATCCTATGGGTAAATCCCCCTCAGTTCATAAGCAGATTTAACCCTGTCAATGGCTAAAATATAGGCCGCCTTGCGCATGTCTACACCATACCGGCCGGCAATCTGGTAAACTTCTTTAAAGCTGGCCGTCATAATTTCTTTCAGTCTGGCATTAACCTCCCCGATGGACCAGAAATAGGCGTCCCTGCTTTGCACCCATTCAAAGTAGGAAACCGTCACCCCTCCGGCGTTACACAAAATATCGGGAATGACCAGGATACCCTTTTGATTTAAAATTTGATCCCCTTTAGGTGTGGTGGGTCCGTTGGCCCCTTCAGCAACAATTTGGGCTTTAATTTTATCGGCATTTTCCCGGGTAATTTGATTTTCCAGGGCAGCGGGAACTAAAATATCGCACTCCAGCTCCAGCAGTTCCTGGTTGGTTACCGCTTCTCCCCCGGGATACCCGGCCAGACTTTTATTCTCCGCAACATATTCCAAGACCTGATCCAAATTTAAACCCTCGGCATTATATACGCCACCCTGGGACTTGGAAATGGCAACCACCGTAGCTCCCCTTTGGATCATCAGTTTAGCCACGGTGGCGCCAACGTTTCCCATGCCCTGGATCACCACTCTGGCCTTTTCCAGCTCGATTCCCCGCACCTTGGCGGCCTCTTCAATGGTAATAAATACGCCGCGCCCTGTGGCCTCCTCCCGGCCAATGGAGCCGCCAATTTCCACCGGTTTACCCGTGATGACCCCGGGAACTGAAAATCCCTGGTGCATGCTGTAGGTATCCATAATCCAGGCCATCACCTGGGCGTTGGTGCCCACATCCGGAGCCGGAATATCCTCGTCAGGACCGATCAGCAGGCTGATTTCACTGGCGTAACGCCTGGTTAAAGCCTGTAGCTCCCTTTTGCTTAACTTTCCAGGTTCACAGGTGACCCCCCCTTTGGCCCCACCGTAGGGGATTTTAACCACCGCGCATTTTAAAGTCATCAGCATGGCCAGCGCCCGCACATCATCCAGGGATACATGAGGGTGATAGCGCAGTCCCCCTTTGGCCGGACCCCGGGAAGTATTGTGGTGTACCCGGTAGCCTGTAAATACTTCTATGCTTCCATCATCCATCACCACTGGAAAATTCACCACAAATTCCCGGTGACAGTGGGTTAGAATTTTACGGATACCCGGTTCCAAGCTGAGATAATCTGCCGCACTGTGGAACATTTGCACAGTCATATCGAATAAAGAGAGGGCTGTGCGGCAGGCAGATTCCTGCGCATCCTGCTTATGCATTGGCATACTCCTTTCTTTTAAGCCCTGTTTATCCCTGAGCCAGGATAAAAAGATTGCATCGGGATTAAAACACCGGGCAATTCTATCCTGTATCAGTATTTCCCTCCAGTCCAACAGTCTAAATCATTCTGTATTTCTTCCGCAGGTAAAATCTTAATCCTCTCAAAAGATTAAGTATGCGCTAAGGCGCGAAAATATATCCAGGAAGATGAACGCTCCCACCAGCATCAAAATCACTCCGCTGACAACCGAGATAACCGGCAGATATTGATTTAAACGGGATAAAGATGGAACGATCCGGCTAACAAAGAGGGCTGCCAGTAAAAAAGGAACCGCTAGACCCAGGGAATACACTGCCAGCAAGAGGATCCCCTTGGTTACAGTGCCGGACATTCCGGCGTAGACCAGTATAGATCCCAGTACGGGCCCGATACAAGGTGTCCAGCCTAGGGCAAAGGTAACTCCCAGCAGGACTGCCCCCACAGGGCCTTTCATATGCAGCCGGTGCTTAAGCTGGTAGGTTCTGTATAAAAATTGCCATTTTAGTATTCCGGTCATTTGCAAGCCCATGATAAAAATAAAGACTCCTCCTATTTTCGTCAGTAGGGCTTTATGGCCTAACAAGAATTTTCCGATATAGCTGCCGGTGGCACCCAGCAAAGTAAAAACCAGGATGAAGCCCAGATTAAATAATAAGGCCCGCCGGATCATCAATCCCCTGTTAATACCCGCCGTATCCGGTGATGTAACAGAAACTCCGGCCAGATAGGAAAGATAGCCGGGTACCAGAGGTAAAACACAGGGGGATAAAAAGGAGGCCACACCGGCGCTAAAGGCCAGATAAAGGGAAACAGTGGGCAAAGCAATCACCTCTCTTTATCATACCATGCTTTCCATCTCTGGTTAAAGATGGAATTCTATATCTAATTCACATTTATGAACCTCTCTTATAAATAAACCGAGCCTTTTAAATTTTACTTGACAAATCCTCGCATCACTGGTAAAAATAGGATCATTTGATTTTATCTATCCATTGTAAGGAGGCTTTCACTTGGGACACATTGTTAACCAGGACCGGGAATACCGATTGCTCCAACAAAGGCTGGATCTGTATGCCGAAGGCGCTCCTGCCTCTCCGGTTTTTATGAAAATATTAAAACTTCTCTTCTCTCCCGAGGAGGCCAACTTTGCCAGACAAATTCCCACCCGCCCGGTTCCCTTGGCGCAATTGTCCCGCAAATTGGGCCTTCCTGAAGACGAACTAAACGGCCGGGTCATGGAAATGGCCCGACGGGGACTGGTATTTGATATGGAATACGGCGGAGAGCGCTACGTAGTACTGGCCCCGGTGGTCATTGGTTTTTTTGAGTTTACTTTTATGCGCACCCGGGACGATCTGCCCATGGCGGAACTGGCCAAACTTTTTGAAGAGTATATGATGAAGGATGACCGTTTTGCCCGCTCGGTTTTTCAGGGCAATACACAAATTGGACGATCCCTGGTCCAGGAGGAAGCATTGCCCCAGGGAGATTATACCGAGGTACTGGATTGGGAACGGGCCAGCCACCTAATTCAGTCCGCCACCGCCGTGGGGGTATCTCTCTGCGCCTGCCGCCATAAAGCAAGCCACCTGGGAAAAGCCTGCGCCAGTCCCCAGGAAACTTGCCTTACCTTAAACGGCGGTGCCGAACTGCTGATTAAAAATGGCATTGCCCGGCGGGTTACTCATTCAGAAGGCATGCGAATTTTGGAAGAATGCAAAAAAGCCGGTTTGGCCCAAACCGGCGACAATGTGCAAAAAAATGTGGGTTACATTTGCAACTGCTGCGGCTGCTGCTGTGGTATGTTCCAGGCCTTGAAGACATTTAATATTCGCAATGCGGTTGTTACCTCCAACTGGATTATGAAAATCCAAGAATCCGCCTGCAAAGGCTGCGGAGCTTGTGTGAAAGCCTGTCCGGTAGGAGCCGTTCATATGGTAGAAGTAAAAGAGGGTGAGAGAATTCGGAGGAAAGCCGTCTGCGAAGAAAAACTTTGCTTAGGCTGCGGAGTGTGTTATGCAGCCTGCCGGTTCGGCAGCATTGCTTTGCAGCCCCGCCCCAGCCGGGTTTTTACTCCTGAAACCACCTTCGATAAAATCGTTGCTATGGCCATTGAGCGAGGTAAGCTGGCGGATCTGATTTTTGGCGACCCCGGCAGGCTGAGTTACCGGGCCCTGGGGCGGGTGGCCAGCCTGCTGGAAAATTCTCCTCCCTTTAAGGCTCTGCTGGCCATAAAACCGGTGCGTTCCGTCTTTCTGAACACCATTCTGTCGGGAGCCAAAAAATATACAAAATAAACAAAGAATCCCCGGACAGGGGATTCTTTGCCTGACGGCGCTAAATGGTTATTACTTTATATCCTTCTTTTAAAAACTGTGTCAATAGAAGTCCGGTATACTTAACCTCGATGCCCACTTGTTCCAGTTTGTTGGAAATACCGTAGCGGTCCGCGCATTCTTTACAGGCTACGACCTCCACACCCGTTTCCAGGATGCCGGCCAGGGAAGCCTGTAACTCCGCATCTGTGGAAAGCAGTCTGGCCGAAGGCCCCCACACCATTAAGCAAATGTCCTGCCACCAACCCTTTTTCTTGGCATTCAGCGCGTACATAAAAACCATTTTATCCGCGACCTCTTTGTCCCCATTGGTCCACAAAATCACCAGCTTATCCCGTTGGGCTAAAGAATCGCTCATTATCAAATTCCCCCTTGACCTATCTTTCAATACGGTTTTAAAGATACCGGGTTAAAAGACCTGCTAAACGCTCGATTCCTTCTTCTATTTGGGAAGGCAGGGAATTGGAAAAATTCAATCTCAGGCAATTGTGCCCACCCCCCTGGGCAAAAAAGGCCTCCCCGGGAACATAGGCAACCTTCTCCGCAACCGCTTCTTTTAGAAGCAAATCCGTCTTCAATTGCTGGGGAAGCGTCACCCATAAAAACATGCCACCCTCGGGTTCCGTCCAGGAAGCGCCTCGGGGAAACCGCCTGTCCATGGCCTCTAACATGGTATTCCTGCGTCGGCCATATTCATCCCGGATAGCCTGTATATGGCCTGTTACATCGTAGTGGGTAAGGTAATAATGCACCGCCTGCTGCACCAATGTTCCGGTATGCAAATCGGTGCCCTGCTTGGCCAGTACCAGTTTGGCCATTAATTCAGGCCCGGTCACAATCCACCCCAGACGTAAACCGGGGGCCACGGTTTTGGAAAAGGTACTGAGGTAAATAATCCGGTTTCCCTTATCAAAAGCTTTAAGAGGAGGGATGGACTCTCCCTGGTAGCGCAATTCACCGTAAGGGTCGTCTTCAATTAACGGCACCTGATATTTCTCCAGAAGTTCCGCCACCTGCCGCCGCCTTTCTAAAGACATGGTTTCTCCCGTAGGATTTTTGAAGGTAGGCGTAATATAAATCAGTTTGGGACGATTTTCTTCTAAAGCTTTCTCCAAGGCAGCCAGCTCGATGCCGCCGTCATCCGTTGGTACCGACACAAACTGAGCCTGGTAACTGCGAAAGACCTGTATGGCCCCTAAATAACTGGGACTTTCCACCACCACCCGGTCTCCGGGATCAATAAACAGTTTGGCCAGCAGATCCAGGGCCTGCTGGGAACCGTTGGTAATTAGTATTTCAGCAGGCCGGGTAGCGATCCCCTTTTTCTCCATGGCTGCCGTAAGATATTCCCGCAGCGGGAGATATCCCTCTGTGGTGCCATACTGCAGGGCAGAGGCATTGCCGCCATCCAGCACCCGTCCCAGGGCCTCCTTCATTTCCTCAAGGGGAAACATTTCGGGGGCGGGTAAACCTCCGGCAAAGGATATCACACCCGGCTGCTCGGTCACCTTTAAAATCTCCCGAATTACGGAACTCTTTATTTGGCCTACCCTCTCGGCAAAAGAATAAATCATAATTAACCCCCTTTATTAAGTATTTCAAACCAGTATAGGACCGGTAACCGGGGAAAACAATAGCCAATTGGTGTTATTTCTAACATCCAATTGGCCGGGGAGACCATTTTATTGGGCCCCTTCCTGCAGTATACGGATGCGGGTTAAGGCCGGAGGGTGGCTATAACTAAACCATTGGATAAAGGCCGGAGGGGATAAATCCGATAAATTTTTAGACGCCAGATTGATCTGCAGTCGGACTGCAGCCGGAGCATCGCCGGTTAGCCAAACCGATACCCTGTCCGCCTCCTTCTCCATATCCCGGGAAATATAATTCTGCAGCGGGCTGCTGATAAAAGAGATCAATACAAAGAATAACAGGATAACCGCCCAGGCCTGGGGCGGGTACCGGAGGGGCGTCGGGGGAAAGGTACCCCGCAGAACCAGGAATAACAGACCCCAAACCAAAAAATTTCCTAAAATCCCCAGGGTCAGTCCCTTAACAATATGCCCCTGGCGCCAGTGAGCCATTTCATGGGCCACCACCGCCTTGATCTGATCCGCCGGGTAATCCTTCAGCAAGGTATCGTATAAAACAATCCGCTTGGTGGCGCCCAGACCGGTAAAATAGGCATTGGCTTTGGTGGTGCGCTGGCTGGCGTCCATCACCAGGACCTCATCCACAGGTACGCCGGCCTTTTGGGATAATTCCTGTACCATGGAAATAATGGCGGGGTCCTTGGCAGGAACAAATTGATTAAACAGCGGTGAAACCAGTACCGGCCAAAGGTAACTTTGCAGGACCAACCAGAGTGAAACAAAACCGGCCCCCAGGAGCCACCAGATGCCGGGCCAGCGTCCCAGAATCCAGAACAATAAAAGAACGCCTAGGGCGGATAAAATCAGGTCCAAACCGGCGTACTTGAAGTAATCCAGCCACCAGGAACCTAGGGTTTGGGTGGAAAAACCCCAGCTTTTCTGCAAAAAGTAGCTGCTGTAAAGGGTAAAGGGCAGCTTCACCAGACTCAACATCAACCACAGAGATACAAAGAATACCAGAATTCCTCCCCAATAGCTGCCTCCGGCCAACTGCTGGGCCCAACGGGCAAAGGCCATTCCCCGTCCGCTGAATACCAACCAAAGCAAAAAGAGGATTTGCACCATGAATCCGGTAATAAAAAGCAATCTTTGGGTCAGGTTATACTCCCGCCCCGCCGCCACCTGTTCCGCACTGAAGTAGCGAAAGACCTCCGGCTGAATCCGCCCGGGAAAGAGGCTGTACCAGAGGTAAAGCAGGCTGAAGACAGCGGTAATCAGGATTAATAACGGCCAGATGGCATTCATACGAGCTTGCAGTTTTCATCCCCTCCTATCGATCTAGCGGTATCCTATTATATGGCCTTGTCCCAGCGCTTATGCAATATAAGGTGTAAGCCCTGTCATTTTACTGTCTGCTGTCTCATATTATAACCTGAATTCATTTGAAGGGTGATGATTCTTTGGTTCCGGTAATTGTATACCCGCCAACGGTGGATTGGGATTATTTGCATCAAAGGCCCCAGCAGTTGCTAAAGGCCCTGTCCCGGTGCGGCTGCCCTTCTGTATTTTGCAACCTGAATCTTGAACACAGGCATACTGCCGGATTTCAATCTGTGGACGAGAATCTGATACTGGCCAACCAGGTTGATCTGCCGGAAGCGGTTCAATATGCAAAACAGGTCTATCCCGGTTATCCGGTGGTCATTTATTATACCTCTCCTTTACAGGTGCAGAATATCCACCCGGCGCAAGGGGATCTGGTTGTTTTTGATTCCATTGATGAACCGGTTTGTGAGTTTGCCCACTGGTTTCCCAATTATGATCAGGCTGTAAAAAAAGCGGATCTGGTCATTGCTTCGGCCCGCTCTTTGGTCAGCAGGGCCGGTTTCTATCGCGGGGATGGCGCTTTTCTGATACCAAACGGCTGTGACTACGAGCATTTCAGCCAGGCTCAAACCAGGCATACGGTTAACGAATTTCCTTTCACCACAGGGAAGCCCTTGATCGGATACATTGGGGCCATGGCTACCTGGCTGGATTGGCCACTGATTGACACCCTGGCCCACCGGTTGCACAATTATGAATTTGTATTTATCGGTCCCCTGCATTTTGGGAAACCTCCGGTCCAGGCACCCAATGTTCATTACCTGGGACACAGAGAATACCGAGACCTGCCCTTTTATTTAAGCAATTTTTCCTTTTGCCTGATCCCTCTTCGGCTCAACCAGATGACTGCCGGTGTCAATCCAATTAAGTTTTGGGAATATCTGGCCAGTGGGATTCCCATCCTCAGCACAGAACTGCCGGAAGTAGATCCGGACTATGTGGTCACCATTCGTTCAGAAAGCCTGCCGGATATAAAAAGAATTAAAAGCAAAAAAGGCAAAGAGGACCGTATTGCCTTGGCCAGGTTAAACTCCTGGCATGAACGGGCAAAAAAACTGCTTACATTAATACAAGGAGAGTTAAAAAAACATGGATAAAGTGGCCATTGGTTGTGTGGTGCGCGACCGGGCCTGGGTATTACCGGAGTACCTCCAGGCCCTGCAAGAAATTTCCTACCCGCATAAGTTATACTTGTTCCTGGAAAACGACAGCAGGGACAATACCAAAAAAATTCTTGAGGAGACCACTCTGGACGCTGAAAAAATTATTTATTCCATCAACACGAGAAGTCCCCATGGCATACGGGAACAGCATTCGGCTCATCAATTTGCCAATCTGGCTTTCCTGCGCAATCAGTTTATCGAACGTTTTTTGGAAACCGACGCCCATTACCTACTTTCGGTAGATTCCGATATCATTGTGCCGCCGACTCTCCTGGAAAGGCTGCTCTCCGGGGGCCCAAAGCTTATCGTAGGTGCAGCTATCTCCAATGTCCCCGGTCAAAGGCTCGACGGAAGATCACCAGGCAATTTTTTAATTTACCGGAACGGCTTATATATTCATCCTCCTACCTATCCTTTACAGGGATATATGGATGTAGACATAACCGGCGCCGTCTATCTCATCCCCCGGCAGGCTCTGGAAGATGGTGTACGTTATGGTCCTCACCCCTTGGGAGAAGACGCACCCTTTTGTCTGCAGGCCAGGAAAAAAGGTTACACTTTGCGGGTCCTTTTGGATTTGCAATGCGATCATCGCATGAACCGGGACTTTGCTTAAAAAATAAGGTCTTTACTCCTTTTTCGGAGTAAAGACCTTACCAATAAACGGCAATACTTTTGAGTCTAAATTAAATCTCATCTTCATCCCTGCGGATTCTTACAGCTTCAGCAATGAAGGTTACGGGTCCGGCAGCCGCACTAACAGTTCCTGCGGCAACACCCGCAGGTGTGACCAGCGGCGGTGTAAGAATGATGTTGCTGGCTCTTAAAGTGTAGGTATCAATGCTGGTGCTGGACAACCCGGTTAAGTTGGACAGGTCGAAATGCAGCATATTTACTGTTTCAAATGTGGTGGAAGCTGTTGTAAACAGCAAACCAAGGGGTAAGCCAGCCTGTTCTGCGGTCTCAGTTACACGGTAAATGGGAGTTCCATTTAGCAAAAATTCAAAGGTAATCTGGGCAAATCCAGGAACCGTGGCAATAACCGGTGTGATCAGAGGAGTAAAGGTAACGCTGAAATTAATTACCGCCTGCAAAAGAACAGCGGGGCAATCCCCCTGCACGGTAATGCTGGCCAGGTCCACCGAACCTCCGTTAGGCAGAAGAATACTACCTGGAGTTAAAGCCGCTTGCTCACTGACAAAAACTCTCTCAATGGGTCCAAAACGAATCGGCATACAAAACTCTCCTTTTCTAAAAATTTCATCCCGGTTACTACAACTCTTTAGTGTTTTAACAGGGCTTTTTAAAAATCCCTTTCAATCCCCCTATTTGCTTTAACCCTGTGACACCCGAACCAATACAGTAACCAGCCGTATTATATCGTATGAAACCAAATTATGGATTGTTACTGACCACCAATGGATTTGAAGAAATTTTTCATAGTCAGTTAATGTATCATATTAAACCCGTCGATAAAATATGACCCATAAAAACATTAAAATCATGGATTTATTTTAAAAGGAATCGGTCGTGCGTGATATGCGGCAAAAATAAAAGACGGTTCTTAACTTTGAACCGTCCCTTTGCTTAAATTTTTTACTACCGTAATTCTTACCGGTTGAGCAATTTATATAGCGCCTGTGTTCCGCTGTCCTGGTCTCCCTGGGCTGCTAGTTTTTCGTATAAGGATTTGGCCAATTCCAGTCCCGGGGTCCATAACCCCATCTCTTTAGCAGAATCCAAGGCAATGTTCATGTCTTTGATAAAATGTTTAACGTAAAAACCCGGAGCAAAATTGCCGTCAATAATTCTAGGTGCCAGATTGCTGAGGGACCAACTGCCGGCAGCTCCGGTCTCAATACTCTGCAAAACTCTTGCAGGATCCAGTCCCGCCCTTTGGGCGTAAGCCACCGCTTCACATACCCCCATCATGTTGGAAGCAATGGCAATTTGGTTGCACATTTTGGTATATTGACCGGCACCGGCATCTCCCTGCAGCACAATGTTTTTACCCATTATTTCCAGAATGGGCTTTATGGCCTCAAAGGCGGCAGCATCCCCGCCCACCATAATAGCCAGCCGGGCTTCCCGGGCACCGACATCCCCGCCGGAAACCGGGGCATCCAGGGCCATAAGCTCCCTTTTCTCAGCCTTTTCATAAATCTTTCGGGCCAAAGATGGAGAAGATGTGGTCATGTCAATTAAATAGCTGCCGGGTTTGGCGTGACGAATGACTCCCTCATCGCCAAAATACACCTCTTCCACATCGCTGGGGTAACCCACCATGGTAATGATAACATTACACCCGGCAGCCACTTCAGCCACAGTGTCCTTCCAAAGAGCTCCGGCCTGAATGAGTTCTTCCGCTCTGGCCTTGGTACGGTTATATACGGCAACCCTGAAGCCCCCTTTGAGCAAGTGGCCGGCCATACTCCTGCCCATCACACCGGTTCCAATAAAACCAATCACGGTGTTTTCCCTGGTCAATAACATGACGTTTTCCTCCCAACTACAAGAATTAATCGTCTATTGGTTCTAATTTTAATAGAATTCTCCCCAGGACCCATTTGATCCTTCCTGTCATTTCGTTATCCTGTTCTAGAATATTTTGCAAGCTAACACCAAAATATTTCTTTGATCCAAATACAAAGAAAGGCGGAGCATATTTGCCCCTGGACTGCAGCATAATAGCCCTATGACACAGCGATTTCTGATTTATGGAACCTTAGGCTGGGGAATGGAAATCGTATGGACCGGCTTGCTGTCCGCCTTTGCCGGGGATGTGCGTTTAACTTCCACCACTTATCTGTGGATGTTTCCCATTTACGGTCTGGCTGTTTTTCTAGAACCCCTCCATGACAGTATTCGCCATGGCCCCTGGTGGCTGCGGGGATTCATTTGGGTTGCCGCCATCTGGACCATTGAACTTAGCACCGGAGCCCTCATTAAGGTCCTAACAGGAGCCATTCCCTGGGACTATTCCGGGTCTTCCCCCTGGCAGGTGGGCGGGCTTATCCGGCTGGATATGGCGCCCCTGTGGTTTGGCGTGGGATTCCTCTTTGAGCGGCTCCATGATTATCTGGTAGAAACCCTGCAAATTAACTAGGTTGCTGCCCCTCCCGCCGTTTCTTTATGCTGTTTAAAGCAATTTCCTCCACCCGGACATTGATTTTCCGCATTCTAACAATTATAGTTAGCATAATAACCTGTTTTTGTAAAGAAGGTAAATCTATGCTAAATGGAAAGAATCCTTCTCGTATCTGGGAACTGGATTTTTTTCGGGGTATCGCCATCCTGCTGATGGTCTTTTTTCACTTCATGTACGATCTGGCAGCATTTTATGACGTACAGATTCACTATGAACAAGGCATCATTTATTATACCGGCAAAGCCGCAGCCTGTTTGTTTATTTTTATTGCCGGTATCAGCAGTTCCCTAAGTAAAAATAATTTGAAACGGGGGGTTATCCTCCTGTTCCTGGGATTTGTTATTACTCTGACCACCGCTGTGGCCGTACCGGGCTCGAACATTGTATTCGGTATCCTTCACTTTCTAGGCGTTAGTATCCTTTTATATCCCCTGTTTAAGCATATAAAACCGCTGATTTTATTTTTTATGGCAACTTTGATTATCTTGTCCGGACGGTATCTATCCGGCATAAACGTCCCGGTTAATTTTCTGTTCCCCCTGGGACTTGTAACAGAAGATTTTTATTCGGTGGACTTTTATCCCCTTTTTCCGTGGTTCGGTCTCTTTCTTTACGGCGTGGCCTTCAGCAGATGGAAGTATGCGGCTAAACAAAGTCTTTTCCCCTTTACCCTGAATAATTCTTTACTGGTTTCAGCCGGGCAACATTCACTGATCATCTACCTCATACACCAACCGGTTCTTTTACTGCTCCTTTACCTCTTTTTCCATTTATAAGAGGCGTACCCCTTATAAATATGGCCTCCCATGGGTAAAAGCCAGGATGTTAACCGGCTGCCGGGAACAAGCATAAAACGTCCTTTTCTTTAATAACCTCCAGTATATGGGGCTTAGATGCCCATGATCTTAGAAAAATTAAATATTTTAAGCTATGGGTATACTTTTTTTGTTATAATAGGGTTGTTTTTTGAAACAGACTATTGATACCGGAGGGTAATTATGGAAGAATTTTTTAAAGCTGTCATACTGGGAGCTGTTCAGGGGTTAACCGAGTTTCTGCCGGTGAGCAGTACCGGCCATTTGTTGTTAGGCAGAAAATTGATGGGCCTCTCCGAAGCAGGTTTATTTCTGGATACTATGCTGCATCTGGGAACCCTCTTGGCCGTGGTGGTTATTTTCTGGCAGGATATTATCTATATGATTAAAAATCCCTTCAGCAAGCTGACCCTTTTGATTCTGGTGGGCACCATTCCAACCGCCATCATTGGTCTAACCTTTGAGGATTTTTTTGAGGAAATTTCCAAAACAGGAGTCACGGTGGGATGGGAATTTTTAGCTACCGGCATCATCCTCTGGGTGGCGGACAACGTGAAAAAACAAGGGACCAAGAGTATTGAACAAATTTCCTTCTTTGATGCGTTTATCGTGGGGACCTTGCAGGGTGCGGCCATCCTTCCGGCCATTTCCCGGTCCGGGTTGACCATTGCCGGCGCCTTGTTCCGGGGTATTAACAAACAAGCTGCCGCCCGTTTTTCCTTCCTTTTATCTTTGCCGGCCATTCTGGGGGCCGTGGTGCTGCAAAGCGCTAAATTGGTGGGCGGGCAGGCCGAATCCATCGGATTTCTCCCTTTGCTTGCCGGAACTATTGCCGCCGCCCTTTTCGGTTATATCGCTGTTAAGTGGATGCTGGTGATTCTCCAGCGGGGTTCTTTAAAAATTTTCTCTATCTATGTATGGATTCTGGGCGTAGGAATTCTGGCGGCACAATTTTTAGGTAAGTTTTAGTTAAGTCCTCTATGGATAAAAAGATTTAATGCCACATTTACTAAAGAGAGCAATCTATTAAAAAGTAGAATTTCTAAGCAAGTTAAAGATTTAAAAAACGTTTCAGTAAGAATGAACTTTTAAACAAAAAGATTTTTTAAATCCGTGTCCATCCGTTTAATCCGTAAAATCCGTGTTCCGTTCTCTTGCTTTGAACATGGATTTCGGATTTCCATCTATTGGCACGGATTTTTTGATTTTTTTTATTAGGAGTTAGTTAAGACTTTTTTCATCTGTGTAATAGATATTTGTCTTATTTTATTGTTACACTAGGAAAAAGTCTTAGGGGGTATAGAAAATGACAACTGGTTGCTCGGAGGAATTATCGAATATTAAATCAGCCATCTTAAATGAGCATGAAGGCCAGCAGTTTTATCAAATGGCTGCGGAGAAGGCAGATGTTCAGGAAGTAAAAGAAATTTTCCTCAGTCTGGCTGAAGAAGAGAAAAAGCATGAGCAATATCTACGAAGTCTTTATGACTCTGTGCAAAGCAACAACGTAAACTGTCCCGATATTTCCTTCCAACCCGGAGTTCCGGTAATCTTTGATCCGGCTAAGCTCTCCAAGGAATCTCCTTCTTTACTGGTATCCGCCCTGTCCGTGGGCGTTATGATGGAGGAGGCCTCCATAGAGTTTTATAAAGAGGCGGCTCAAAAAACAAACAATGATCATGCCAGAAGGCTGTATCTAGAGCTGGCTCAGTGGGAAGGCCAGCACTATCAGGCGCTGGAAGAAGCCTATGATTTTGCCTGGGATGAATGGTGGAGTAAACAAGGATTTTCTCCTGCATAAATACCTTCCCTCCCCTTGAAGTGATCTTGCGGTGATGAAAATCATTACGCATAAAAAATTACTCGGAAAGCAACATTAAAAGAAAGAAAGGAGGAAATCATGCATACGCTAAGTCATTTAACAGAAGCTTTACACCAGAAAGAACAGGCTCTTATCCAGTATGTACGATACATGAGAGAAGCCCAGGACAGCCACAACGAAAACATGGCCGCGCTCTTTGCCGACCTGGCCAAGGCAGAAGAAAAACATATTGCCGTCATCCGGGATCAAGTGGCCAAATCCTCGGCACAAACGGACCTGTTAAATCAGTATGAAGAGGTCAATCAATATAATTCACAACATTCCACCTATGAGGCATCCTCCGAACATTCTATGAATTAAACCGGTTACCGAAAAAAAGTCCCCCTGGGGCTTAACCAGGGGGCAGGCGCGATTTATATACATTACAATAAAAAATAACGTTATTGGAGTACTTTTTCAGATCGACTGTTCCGAAAGCTTATAAAACTGTTAATGATCTGTTCAAGTACAATTTCCTCCAGCGTCCGGAACATGACGCTGTCTAAAACATGCTGAGCCACACCGGGAAACACCCCATTTAATTCCGGTAGATCCTTCACCGGCTCAGGCAAGAAGCATACATTGGATAAGGTTGCCGTAAACATCCCGTGATCAAAGGAAGCCTTCGTCAATCGCTCCAGGTAGGGAGACTTCCTTAAGGTCTCGGTGTAATAGCGAAATAACCTTGCTGCCAAAACTAAAATTTGTTGTTCATTGAGTGCAAAGCCTAGTTTGTAATAGGCCCCACAGACGCCTGCCGCACAGGCAAAGATGATTTCTCTTTCCAGCCAATCATCCGAGGAGCGAAGGCTCCTCTCCACAAGGACAAGAAAGCTTTGCAGTTCGTCATTGGCTTCCATCTAAGAGTCCTGGATTAGTATTTTTCAGATATGGCTTTGGCTTGGCTAAACAATAACAGATAATCCCTGCCCCCAGCCTTGGAATCGGTGCCGGACATGTTAAAGCCGCCAAAGGGATGGACTCCCACCAGAGCACCGGTGCACTTGCGGTTAAAATAAAGGTTGCCTACGTGAAATTCCCGGGCAGCTCTTTCCAGGTTGGCCCGGTTCCGGGAAAATACCGATCCCGTAAGACCATATTCGGTGCCATTGGCAATATCCAGAGCGTGGCTAAAATCCTTCGCCCGGATAACCGCCAGTACAGGACCAAAGATTTCCTCCTGAGCAATGGTGGCATTGGGGGGAACATCCGTGATCACCGTGGGCTGTACAAAATAACCGCCCATATGCTCCAGGGTCTCTCCACCCACCTGCAGGGTACCTTCTTTTTTCCCGATTTCAATATAGGATTTAATTCTCTTCAAAGAATTACTGTCCGTCACCGGTCCTACCGGATAATTATCTACGGCCGGTCCCACGGTCAGTTTTTTGGTTTTATCAATGACTAACTCCACAATCCGATCATAAACGTCATCTAAAATAATGGCCCGGGAGCAAGCAGAACATTTCTGTCCCTGGAAGCCAAAAGCAGATGCAACAATAGCCGCCGCCGCTTCTTCTAAGTCGGAACTGCTGTCCACAATGATGGCATCCTTGCCGCCCATTTCCGCCACGACCCGTTTTATAGCCTTCTGTCCAGGGACCATTTTGGCTGCCAATTCGCTAATTCTTAATCCCACTTCCTTGGAACCGGTAAAATTAATAAAACGAATTTGGGGACTGCTCACAAGATAGTCTCCAATGGCTCCCCCGCTGCCGGGCAAGTAATTCACCACTCCGTCGGGCAAACCGGCTTCCTGAAGGATTTCAATAAATTTAGCTGCAATAACAGGAGTATTGCTGGCGGGCTTAAGCACCACCGTATTCCCTGTCACAATGGCGGCAGCGGTCATGCCCGCCATGATGGCCAGGGGGAAATTCCAGGGAGGAATTACTAACCCTACACCCAGCGGTATATATTTCAGTCTGTTGTCTTCACCGAAAATCCGCACCAGGGGCTGCGGTTCTGCCAGACGGCACATCTCCCGGCCGTAAAACTCTAAAAAGTCAATGGCTTCGGCCGTATCCCCGTCTGCTTCGGCCCAGTTTTTACCGGCTTCAAAAACCATCCAGGCGGACAGTTCCATCTTTCTTCTTCTCATAATCGCCGCAGCCTTAAAAAGATAGCGGGCCCTCTCCTCAGGCTTTACTCTGGACCATCTGGCAAAGGCCTCCTGGGCACTTTCCAGAGCCAATTTAGCCTCCTGCAGGGATGCCTTGGCTACATAGCCAACCACCTGATCCGAGGCTGAAGGATTGAGGGAAATAACTTCTTCACCGGTCTCAACGGCTTTGCCGTTAATAATAAGGGGATAACGGCTGCCTAATTTAGCTTTCACTTCTTGCAGTGCCTTCTTAAAACTGTCTGCCACCTTTTCATTGCTAAAATCTAAAAAAGGTTCATTTTTGTAATCTGTTAGCATTTATTCACCCCGTCTATATTGTTAATAGTGTGGCCAAACCGCAACAGTACTTACGCTCTGTTTTGCATCTTGGTCTGGTACCTGTAAATCAGCTTGTAATTCTTCTTATATTGAACTACATAAATTCCGGGCCTGGGATATACCGGGGAATCCAAATAAGTGTAAAGAAGACGATTGATGATTTGCTGCCGCCCGGCAGCTACCGGCATCCCTGTTGGATAATAAAAAGAAACGACCATCCCCCTTTGGCCAAATAGCCTTTCATCTCTGACCAGCCACCCTTCATCAGCCATCTGGGAAAATTCCAAATACATGTCAAAAACTCGCTCAAAGAAACCGCCCAACGCCATGGCAATGGCACGGATTTCCCCTTCTCCCTCACTATAATAACCAATGGCTTCCCCAGGATAAAATGAAACCAGTAGCTTGCCAAACCTTTCCATAGGCCAACCGCCTTTCTTAATCAACAGGGCTGGTTCGTGTTTTTCAGGAAAGCAACACAAACCAGCCTGTAGATAACAGGCGGGAAAATGCTCTCCTTTCCAACAGGGAGGCTAATCCATTTCCAGATTAACCCTAACGGCCAAAATACCTTGACATAAATGTTTTAGGTAGGATGGCTCGGAGAAAATTATATTAAATTAAAAAACCGCACGAGGTGCGGTAAAAGACACAAGAAAAACACTTACCATCCTTTCCGCACGGGAGGCTTACCCGTTTCCAGATAAACCCTATGGGCCTGGGAACCATAATCTGCCATCCCAGGTTCCAAGGCTCGGAGGTAATTCGTTGAGCTTATTTATAGTTTATTCTACATGGATTGCATTAATCCTCTTTGTAAAATTAAAATACAAATTATTTTTTATGTGGATCGTTTATTACAAATCTTTAGACGGAAATGTTGTGGCAACACTCCGGCATCTTAATAATTCTTTTACCTCTCCCTTTTCCATGGAAATAATCTGATCCCCTAAAAATTTTGCTTCTTCCTCGTCGTGGGTTACCAGAACAAAAGGGATTTTCCATTGACGGTGCAGATTTTTAAGCTCCTGTCTTAAATTTAACCTGGTTTCTTTATCTAAGGCGCTGAGGGGTTCATCCAACAACAACAATCGGGGCTGAACCGCCAAAGCCCTGGCCAGGGCCACCCGCTGCCTTTCTCCCCCGGAGAGCTGCCTTGGATAGCGGTCCATGAGATGTCCTACCCCAAAGGAATTAAGCAGTTCTAAAGGGTCCAGGGTTTTTGCCGTTTTCTTCTTGGTACTGTTAAGTCCGTATAAAACATTTTTCTTTACCGTCATATGGGGGAATAAAGCATAGTCCTGAAAAAGGTAGCCGATATTTCTAAGCCTTGTGGGAATATTGATTTTTTCCTCGGAGGAAAAAACCACCTGATTATTTATTTTAACAAAACCGGATGAAGGGTTGCGCAAACCCGCCAGGCAGTGTAAAACCGTTGTTTTTCCGGAACCGGAAGGACCCCACAGCACGACAATCTGGTTGCTGACTTTTAGTTCAACTTGTAAGTTAAAGTGCCAAAGTTTTTTGTTAATAGAGGCTTCCAACATTACATCACCGTACTTTAATAATTTTGCCTTTTAGCCCACCGGTTAACCCAGAAAATAACTAAGAAACTAAATACCGTTACAATGGCCACCAGGGTTCTGGCGGTAGCGTCGTCTCCGGCGTCCACTGCAAAGAAAATGGCCACCGGGATGGTGGAGGTTTTTCCCGGGATGTTTCCCGCCACCATTAGTGTAGCGCCAAATTCACCCAAAGCCCGGGCAAAGGAGAGCACCAATCCGGCTACAATTCCCGGCCAGGCCAGGGGGAGGGTGATGGTAAGAAATATTCTTACCTCACCGGCTCCCAGGGTCCTGGCGGCTTTCTCATAATTTACGTCTACACTTTTAAACGCAGCTTTGGCACTCTGGTACATTAACGGGAAAGCTACCACGGTAGCAGCTAAAACAGCCGCCCACCAGGTGAAGATTAAAGAAATTCCCATATTGGCCAGGATTTTACCCAGAAATCCGTTCTTACCAATCAGCATAAGCAGGCCGTAACCAATCACCGAAGGCGGCAGCACCATGGGCAAGGTAATGGCCGCTTCCAGTAAGTCTTTTCCGGGGAACTCCCATCTGGCCATAAGGCGGGACAGAGGCAGCCCGAAGAGGATGACAATAATGACTGCGATGAGTGCCGTTTTTAAGGAAAGTAATACAGGAGACCAGTCAGACAGTTCTATAAACATCTTAATACCATAGGGTTACTTTATTGGTTTAAAACCATATTTTTCAAATACCTGGGCTGCCTCATCGCTGGACAGGAAAGCTGCAAAATCCTCTACAGCTTTTTGCTGTTTGGTGTCTTTAAGAATGGCCATGGGATACACAATGGGTTTATGGGAGTCTTCCGGGGCGGCAGCAACCACTTTAACCTCCTGGCTGATCAGCGCATCGGAACGATAAACCAGACCGGCATCCGCATTACCGCTTTCCACATAAGTCAACACCTGACGCACATCCTTGGCCAATACCAGCTTAGGCTGAAGTTTATCCCAAAGCTGCAGGTTGGTCAAAGCTTCCTGAGCGTATTTCCCTGCGGGAACAGACTCAGGGGTGCCAATGCCGATCTTACCTACTTCCGGTTTGGCCAGATCCTCAAAGCTGGCAATCTGGCTGTCTTTTCCGGCTACCAATACCAAATCGTTGCCCAGCAGGTCCTTACGGGAACCCTCCACAATCAAGCCTTTTTCGGCCAGCGCATCCATTTGGCTTTTGCCGGCAGAAATAAACAGGTCGGCCGGAGCCCCTTCTTCAATTTGTTTTTGCAAGGTGCCCGATGCGCCAAAATTATAAGTAATAGCTACCTCCGTATGTTGTTTCGCATAAATACCCTTTAATTCTTCCGCAGCATCCTTTAGGCTGGCGGCTGCCGATATGGTCAGATCAACAGGTTCCACTTGCGCATTTGAATTTGCATCGTTATTTTCTTTCTGTCCACCGCAGCCGGTGATAACCAAAAGGGTTAACATCATCACCGCCAGCCATACCACTATTTTTCTTTTCATTTTTTCTCCTCCCGTCATCTTTAAATATAGAATGAACAGCCGAGCCTTCAAATATCACATCCTTTCATCTACCGTCGGCAGCCTGTTTATTACCTGCGCAGACACAAGAAATCAGTGCTAATCTTAAAAAATAAAAAACCGCTGCATTTTCTGGCAGCGGCACTTCATTGGCGCTAAAAAGTATGCTATTGTCTTCCTTTCTTGAAAGGAAGGGATCAACGTTTCCGTTCAGATCCTTTGGGCCGCATTGCCCGACAAATATCCCCTGGCCATGCTTTAGGAACATCTGCTCAAAAGCCGGTCAGAAAGTAACCAACCGCCTGACCGCAATATTTATACAAAATTTCAACATTACTTACTTAATAAAATAACAAAAAATTCACTTTAAAGCAACACATTAGACAATAGTATACAAAATATTTACTATATGCGTCGCAAGCATAAATGCAGAAATAAAACAAAGGCTAAGTGCGCCATGATTATAGATGCAACAAAAAAATGTTTGCTATATGCATCATAAATATAAATGCAAAAACAAACACCAAGGTCATATTATGGATATGAATATCTTTTATATAATAAGTAATGGCACTATTCTTTCATAATCATAACAGAAGTTGCTTTAACCATAGCCACAACTTCATCACCCTCTTTTAATCCCATCCGGTTGACAGACCCTGTTGTAATCAAGGCACAGATCTCCGGACCGCCGATGTCCATAACCACTTCAGAGGAAACCGTATCGGATTTAATGGTCTTAATCCGGCCCTTCAATAAATTGCGGGTGCTGAGCTGCATTTTTACCACTCCTTCGCTTTATTTAAAGCAATGCATTTACAAAATCGTCCTCATAGGAGGGCGTAAGGAACTTCCAAAGGATATGGGGCCTTTTTGCGCCCTGCCCCTGTTCCGGCCTGGTAAACCCATACTTTTCAAGGGTTATTATTCCTTCCTCCGAAGCAATATATTCCAAAAACTTTTTAGCCGAAATATTTTTTTCAGCATATAAAGGGAGGGCTGCGGTAACCATAACCGGCTCATAGGCGGCCTGGGGGATTCGATAATAGTCCAAACCGGGTGTTGCTTGTATATCGGCATACCAGGCAAATCCCGCATCGGCCTCTCCACCGGCTACGGCCTCAACTACCTGTTTCACGTCATCAACAAAATATTGTTTTTCAGTCAAGACATCCCATAGACCCAGGCGAATCAGCATCTCCTTGGCATATCTGCCGGAGGGCGCTTTATCTGGAAAGGGCAGGACGATGTTTCTAAATTGATCGGTAGTTAAATCGGCCAGATAATTCATGGTCAAGCCCTTTTTCAGCATGACCACCATTTGATTGCCCACCAGACTTTTCCGGGAATCAGGCAGAATGAACCCTTTATCTGCCAACCGGTCTATTTCTTTTTGTCCCGCAGAGATAAAAAGATCTACCGCCTGGCCCTTTTCAATGTTTCTGCTTAAAACTCCTGAAGGACCGAATTCAACGGCAATATCAAGGCCGCTGTTCTTTTCCATAAACATTTTTCTGATGTCCATCAGCGCATTCCGGAGAACCATGGCCGCTGCAACTGTATTTTATTTTGGGCTGTCATCGATGATCCCCCCTACTAATTAATAGGGTACCCGCCTGAATATGCGGTTAAATACCCTCAGCCGGTAACCAAAACTTCCGTACCATATGAGATTCAAACAGCCGTAGTCCTGGGTAATTTTAAACAAACTCTTTAAGGGGATATCCAGCAGATGACACAGTATCACCCGGTTAATTCCGGCATGTCCTGTAATGACGAGATTCCCTTTGGTCCCATTGAGAATTTCATGATAGGCCGTCACTGCCCGATGGCTGCAATCAGCAAAACTTTCTCCCCCGGGAGGCCGGTAGTTTTCAATATCCTTGCCGCGATTTTTAAATTCTGTAGGATATTTTCTTTTAATCTCTTCAAATGAGCGGCCATCCCATTCCCCAAGATTGATTTCCCGGAGCTCCTTGCGGGCCACCGGGTTTATTTTTTGTTTTTCAGCAATCATTTGGGCTGTTTTTAAAGAACGCTGCAGATCACTGCAGAAAATATGAGAAATACGCACGCAACTCAGTTCCTGCCGCAGACGCTCCGCCTGTTTTATCCCTTCTTCGCTTAACGGCCAATCGGTTTGACCTAAAAAAAACCCGTTCCCTCTAGGATTGGTCTCTCCGTTTCTTATTATGTAAATTAACCGCTGTTCCATTTTTTCTCCCTGCTTATCGTCTGTTATTTGCACAACAAAAGATCTCTGCCTGATATAAAAACAAAAAACCGCTGTCAAAACAGCGGCTTACATTGACGCTAACAAAAAATTCTTTGCTTCCTTTCCATCAGGGAGGCTTAAAGGTTTCCCTTTTAAACCCTTTGGGCCGCTCATTGCCCCGGTATACCGTTCCATGGCACAAAAGAAGTGCTTTAGGAACAGCAACTCGGAAGATAGCCGGCAGTTAACAACCACACAGCCCTTTTTTATAAAGATATACAAATCAACACCCATCGTCAATAAAAGTCAGCGTATTATTTTGTATACTTCAGATTCATGATCATATGTACGTCCCTAAGAGGATGGTAAAGTAAATCTTTAGAACGCTATTTCTATCAAATAATTATCGAACTATAACTAAGATTATTCTACATAAAAGCTTAAATCCCTCTTAATCTCTTTAAACAGGAATCATCCTGTATACCTGATTTAGTTTTTTTAGCCGATAACCAAAATTTCCGTAGAGAATTAAATTTAAACAACCGTAATCCTGGCAGACACGAAAAAGGTTTTGTATAGGCATTCCCATCACCCGGCAGAGAATTAACCGGTTCACCCCGGCATGCCCTGTAATTAAAATATTTCCTGAGGTGGAACCGAGTATTTCCTCCAACTTGTCCAAAATCCTTTGGTTGCAATGGGCAAAACTTTCCCCTCCGGGAGGTTGATAGTTGACAATGTCTCTGCCCCGGGCTTTAAACTCTTCCGGATACTTCCGGTTGATCTCTTCAAAGGAGCGGCCTTCCCATTCTCCCAAACGGATCTCTCTCAGTTCCGGGCAAATGACAGGCTGGAGGCCATGTTTGGCGGCAATGATTTCCGCCGTCTGTACGGAACGCTGTAAGTCACTGCAGTATATGTTGCTGAACCGGATACAGCTTAGTTCCTGCCGCAGACGCTTGGCCTGATTGATTCCTTCTTCATTGAGGGGCAGGTCAATCTGTCCAATAAAACGTTTGCTGCCATTGACAGCAATCATTCCGTGGCGGATCAAATAAATTAGCCTGGGTTCCATAGCTTATCCCCTTTTGTTTATCCTCGTGGTTCCATGGTTTCAATGGTAAAACCCAGAAGATTTTCAATTCTTGCTTTGATTGCAAGGGCATGATTTAATCTGCGGTTTATATTCTTCAATATTTCCGGTTCTGCGGCAAACCGTTTTTGCTTCTCCTGAAACCGTTCCTCCAGGGGGATCCTCCGGACTCCTTGCACCATTTTGTCGGCTAAGAAAAGGATGGCTCTTTCATCAATGGCAGCATCCGCCTCCGGTCCCAGGTCCATATGCCCGGCAACAATTTCAGCCACCGCATGATAACCTCGTTCCCGGAGTGTATCGGCCCCCACCCGGGCGTGGTCCGGCTTCCCTTTGGCCAGGTCATGCAGCAGCCCCGCGGCTTGAATTAAGTCAAGATTCAGCCTGCACCCGCATTGGTTCAACATCATTGCCCATTTCCGGGCAAGCTGTGCCACCGCTCGGCCGTGCTCCACAATTCGTCCGTCAACCTTTAATTCCTCTAAAAGATCCATACATTCCTGAACCGCAGGAACATATCCCCTTTTAAACCATTGTACCGCTCTTTGATAGTCCTCCGGAGTGTCCATATCCAGCAGCACCCCCGGGTCTGCGATTTCAATATCCAGGGCGTCATCTTCGTATTGGTTCAGCAGGGCTCTGAGTCCTCCCTCCCCATGCCAGGAGAGAATATGCTGGGCATAGCGGGTGGAAATAATGGGCGGATGACCCCGCTCTCCATTAAAACAGGGATAGATAATCCTTTTGCCGCTCTCTGCGAAAATCGTAGTTAGGTGCTGCACGGTTTGCCAGCGCACCAACGGCAGATCCCCCGGCAGCAGAAAAAAGGCTTCCACTTTCGGTTCCAAACTACGGACGGCAGCTCTTATGGAGGAATACATCCCCTCTTCATACTCATGGTTCATAATTGTGGTTACCCCGGATGCTTCCAGTACCCGGGCAATTTCCTCGGACCGGTGCCCCAGTACCACCCGGACGTCCTGAACGCCTGCCTCCAGAAAGCTCCCAATGGATCTTTCAATCACTGTAGCCTCGCCTAAAGGCAACAGGGATTTTAAGCGGCCCATGCGGCTGGAAAACCCCGCTGCCAAGACCAGGGCGGCAAGGTTCGCCGCAGTGCCCGTCAATTCTGCCCCGCCCTTACTTTGATCAGCTCCGCGGTTATACTGACGGCAATTTCCTCCGGTGTTTCCGCGTCAATGTCCAATCCAATGGGAGCATAGACCTTGGCCAATTCCTCGGCGGAAAACCCTTGCTTCTTTAAGGCCCGGTAAAGGGTATCCCGCTTCTTCTGGCTGCCGATCATACCAATATAACAGGCAGTGGTTTTTAAAGCCTGGGCCAATACGGTTTGATCATGGGCATGTCCCCGGGTCACAATCACCACATAGCTTTCTTCATTAATCCCCAGGTTTGTAAAGGCCTGTTCAAAGTTTTCCAATACCACTACACGGTCGGCGGTTGGAAAACGTTCCCGGTTGGCAAATGCCGCCCGATCATCCAAAATCACGGTTACAAAATCCACCATGCTGGTGAGCAATGCCAGTTTTTGGGATACATGACCGGCGCCAAAAATATAAACCGTGCCGTAGGTGTTGATGGGTTCCAATAAAAAACGGTTTTCTTCCAGGACAACCACCCGGGGATATTTTCCCTTGGCCGCCCCCGCCAGCCTTTCCAGCCATGCAGCAGGGCCGTTAAAAAGCCCGGTGATGGAACCGGTGTTTTTAATCAGAAAAGCTTCCGCCCCCTGATCCTTTTTTCTCTGGGACAGAGGCGTCACTAAAACCGTCTTTTCCCCGGTTTCAATGGCCTTGATAATGTCCTGGTAAAGGGTGTGCAGCAGGGGGTCCGCCGCATCCAGGTATTCCACCAGGATTTCCATTTTGCCACCGCAAATCATACCCATTTCTCCGGACTGGGCTCCTGTGAGATTAAACTGGCGAATGATGGATTCCTTTGTCTCAAAAATATCCTGGGCCATTTTTTGAACCTCGGCTTCCACCAGGCCGCCGCCAATGGTTCCTACAATGGATTGATCCTGCCGGACAATCATTTTCGCTCCGGCAGTCCTTGGGGAGGAGCCTGACTGGGTTAAGACGGTGGCCTGCACAAAACACTCCCCATTTTTTATAAGTTGCCAAGCGCTCCGGTACAGCTTCTTCATCATCTTTCTTCCCATCCTCTCCTGTCTATAATGCTCCTTTTTACAGCCCGAACTTCTCCGGAGCCCTCTTGCTCCAAAATTCCCGGTACAATTCCCAGCTTCCCCTGCTGCAGGGCCATCTTGATAAGGGGAATGGTTTCCAAAGCCCGGTAAATCTTCTCCTCCAGGAGATCACGGTTACACCCCGCCGCTAGTTTAACCTTAATTTGCAGTTTTTCCGATCCTTCTTGACGAAGTATTACCGCTTGGAAATCCGTAAGGTCTTCCAGTGGAAAGAGCGCTTCATCTAGGTCTTCCATGGTTATGACGCCACCTGTTAGCCGCCGTTCGCCTTCCAGACGGCCCTTCACAAGTTCCAACCTTTTTAAAGAGGTGCCGCAGGGACAGGGCTCGGAAATAAACCGGCCCTGATCGCCGGTACGATAGCGGATTAAGGGCATCCCTTTCCGGGTCAGGGTGGTAAAAACAATTTCACCGGTCTCCCCCTGGGGAAGTGGCTCCTTAGTCTTTGAATCAATGATTTCAAAATAAAGATCCGCTTCCCTTAGATGACAGCCGGCCCGGGCCTCACACTCCACTCCGCCCCCCAGGCCCATTTCCGTCATCCCGTAATGATTGAATACCCGGCATCCCCAACTACGCTCCAGTTCATGGATAATGGCCCGGGGAACATGATCGGTACTTAACAGGACACTCTTCAGTTTAACCGGCAACCGGCCTCCCTGCTCCTGGTACCGGGCCAAGGAAAGCACCTGGGTGGGAATACCCACCAGAGCATCAATCTCTTCTTTTTTTAGGATCTCCAGGGTTCGGCCCGGCTTCCGAACCAGCCCGTGGGGGATGCCTTTGGCTCCCATTTGCTGCAACCCCCTTACCAACAGATCGCCAACACTGCCGGGCCGTTCGCCCGGCAGCAGAATCAGCACTTTGTCCCCGGGGTTCACCAGGGTGGACATGCCCTGCTGAAAAAAATCGATGGTCAGCCCTTGATCCTCCCGGGTAAAGTACAGCCTTTTCGGCTCCCCGGTAGTTCCTGAAGTCTGCAGGGTCACCACCCGGTCAATTTGATCCTGGGAAACACAAAGAAATTGCAGCGGGTTTTGATGAAGGTCCTCTGCCGTGGTGAAAGGCAGTCGGGTTAGCTCTGCCAGGCTGGAAATGTTCTCCCCGGGCAAACCGGCCAGGGATTTCCGGTAAAAGACGCTGTGGTTGCGAGCCAGTTGAAGGGTTTCCTGTAATTTTCCAAGCTGGTATGCTTCAAGTCTTGCTTTGGTTAAATGGGCCCCGGTTACCCCTATCTTATCAGCAATCCAACGGTGTAAAGGTGTTATTTCCATGACCGGACCTCCTGTCTCGGTATAGAGGCCGCCCCAAAGGATCGGTTAAATTGTAGGCACAGAAAGGGATCAGTTTACCCTGGGGAGACAGTACATGAATGCAGCAGTCCCTTAACCGTTCCAGGTCCAGATTCCAAACATCCTGAAAAGCCATGCCGGAAATACTGAAGGAGTGCGTGCGGATCCGCTCCAGGAAAGCATCCCACAGGGCAAAACCTTCCTCATGGCCGCCAACATTGGCAACGGTGGTCACCCGGGGCGCGGACCAGTGTGCAGCGACAAAGTTCCGGGCTTTCCTGGCCCCCTCTTCAGCTATTTCCGGCTTGCCGCAGCAGCTCTTGGCCACATGTTTGGACCAGGACCGGAGTTCCCCCCCCGGCATCAGTACAAAGTTGCCGTGGAAGGAACAAAGGGAATTTTCGCATCCCGGCGGTTTAAAATTCTCCGTCTTGATACGTCCTTTGCTCTGCCCGGCAATTTCCCGGATCACCTCGGGAATGGTAATGCGGTCTTCCTCTCCGGGCGCTTTGGGGTAGCGCCCGAAATAGCTGACCGGCTGGAAATGCACACCCCGCACAATGGGCAGATAATCCAGGGCCCGTTCAATAATGGCCCCTATATTATGGACATTGACCCCCGGCACTAAAGTTGGCACCAGAATCACTCCCAGGTTGTACTCGGCACAATGTTTAATGGCCAGCATTTTTTCTTTAACCAGGGGCCTGCCTCTTAATTTTTGGTAAATATCGTCCTCAGTCCCGTCAAATTGCAGAAATACCGAGGTTAATCCGGCATCCTTCAGCTTTTTAACATAGGCGGCCTCCGCAGCTAAACGTAAACCGTTGGTGTTAAGCTGAATAAAAGAATAGCCCATGGAACGCCCTAGGTCGATAATCTCGGGCAGATCATCCCTTAAGGTGGGTTCTCCCCCGGACAGTTGAAGGTTATAGGGCCCGCCGGCTGCCAGAATGGTTTTATACCAGTCCCCGATCTTTTCCAGACTGGGATCTCGGGCCGGTTCACGGCCCGCATCGGCAAAACAAAGAGGGCAGGTGAGATTGCAGCGCTGGGTTACCTCCAGCAAAACCGTACAGCTATGCTGCCGGTGTCCGGGACAAAGACCGCAGTCAAAGGGACATCCCTTTTCCACCTGGGTAAAACAAATTTTGGGCTGGGAAGGAACTTTCGGTCTGATCCAGGAGAGATAGTCCGGCTGCCCGCGCCAGAGTATCGCTTCAAAGGAGCCATGCTCGGGACAGCTTTTGACCAGATAGATTTTGTCCCCCCGCATCACCTTCTCCGCGGGGATCCTTTTAAGGCACCGGGGACAAAGACTTTCGGTGCGGTCCAGGGAAGTTCCTTCACCCCTCATTCCCGGGCCTCGTCGAAATCAATTTCGTTATTGATTAGAATCTCCCGGACCTTTTCATAGGTGCTGCTCACAATATTGCCGCATTGAACCGACACCACTTTATACTGAAGATCTTCACCTAAAATATCCTCGCAGTTAATTCCTCCACAGGAACTTCCCACTTCTTCCTTAAACCAGTCCACCAATTCATTCACCATGATTTGAAAACGGGGATGCTCATTTTCCCCGGGCGTTCCTTTGCCGGCATATAACCCCAGTAAACAGGCGCCGCCGGTCAGAGCCCCGCAGGTCTGGCCGGAAAAACCCAACCCCCCTGCTAAACCGGACATGGCTCTGATTAAATCCGGATTATCCTTACCCTGGGCTTCCAGGCCCAACAACAGCAAAATCTGGCTGCAGTAAAAGCCCTGTTGCGCCAGTTCAAACATGCGAAACATTTGTTCAGACATGAGGCCCCTCCCCCTTCTTGCGGGCAATTAATAAGAAATACCCCGGTTTGGATTTTGCGATCACCTGTTGCAGCCACCGGCCATCCGCTGTTCCGGAACTGGCTTTACTCCAAAAGTTCTCCAGGGAACCGTGGGTCATAATTAACTGGATGACCAAATCTTTCAATACTTGAGAATGATCTTCCCATAGGACCCTTTGAAAGCCCGCCTGATGAAGTTTTTCCTCCACTCCCTGGCGGGACATGGCTCCGGTCAGGCAACTGGCCAGAGGCAGACTGCGCAAGTCCCCGATGACTTCCGCATGGCGGGCATAAACATCCGTTACAATCAACCACCCTTCAGACTGCAAAACACGGTGACACTCCCGCAAAGTCTGTTCCACATCCTCCATTACCGATAGTGTACACTCGGCAAAAATGCCCTCCATTTCTCCAGTCCGGAAGGGCAAACTTTCCCCCTGGGCCTGTATCAAAGACAGCTCCGGGTTTCGCCGCCGCCCAAGTTCCAGCAGCAGCGCCGATGGATCAACCCCGGCGGCCTTAAGCTGATATTGGTTTATTAAGTGCTCCACCGTGGCGCCGGTGCCGCAACCCACGTCCAGTACAGAGGCTCCGGGGCGAAAATCACAGAAGCCAACGGCCCGGTCCGTTAAGGTAAATCCCCCGGGGCGAATGATTTCCCCGGTGGCCTGGCGCAGGGCACTGCCTTCATAAACTCGGCATTTCTCCCCAGTGAACATGATTTCTCCTCCCCCCAGGGTCCAGCTATTTATCCTCCAAGGATTTCTCCACCTCGGCCATCTTTCCCAGTACCAGTTCTTCGGGTATGAAAACAAGGCCGCATTTAGGGCACTTCAACAGTTCCACGGGGAATTGGCTGCCCATATAGCTGATATTCACTTTGCCCCGCTCCATGAACACCCCGCATTTCACACATTCCCAGTTCTTTTGCTCCGGTTGATTCTGTACCTGCTTCATGCTTCCGCTTCCTCCATAATCTCCATTCTATGACAATAGGTATTATGGACCACAAAGCCATCTTTCCGGGGAGTGTATTCCACCCAGTAAGTAACACTGACCGGCTTGTAGTAGGCCAGAAAATGACCGGTTTGGTGGTGATACATTTTCTTGCCTGTCCGTTCTGCGAACTCAATGACTCGCTGAAGATCTTCAACTAAAATCAGTCTATCTTCCATGAGCTCTCGAATCTTTTCGGAAATGATTAATGGAATGGTCTGGTATCCTTTTTCCTCGGCCACGGTCTCTCTCCATACCTCTTTCAGCAGTTTATTTTTTAATCGGGCCCGGTTTTCCCGCCTTTGGGAATAGCTTGGTCCTTGGCGCAGGGACGGATCCTTTGCATCCCCGCCATAAATTAAATCCAGCAGATGCAGCGCGGGCTTGCCTCTGGCGGCAAACCGGTCCCTACACATGGCACAGTAGGTAACATAGTCCGCATCGCTTTCTTCCGTGACCCGTTGGGTTACCTCTTTGGCCAGTTCAGGATTGGCAAAGGCCATGAGGCCTCCAAAACCGCAGCACTGGGCCGTTTCCCGGCTTAGGGGTAGCTCTTCGATTGGGCAGTTCATCTGCTGCAAAAGCCCTCGGACACTGTCATGAATGGTCTTTTCGTGTCTGGTGGTACAGGCGTCATGGATGGCCAGACGGCCAAAATCCCTGTCCGGTAACTCCGGCAGCCCGAATTCGTGATAGATCTCCCACAGGGACAGAAGATTGATTTCCGGCAAATAAGTCTTATAGATATGATAGCAACTGGAACAGGCTACAATCACCCGGGGTCTATCCATTTCCTGCCATTGCTTTACAATTTCCTGTATACCGGCCTGAAAAAGGTCCTTTTGGCCGACCCATTCCGCCGGAGCACCGCAGCATCGCAGCATAAGTCCCACTCCACCGTCAAGCTTTTCCCCCAGATAAGTATAAACCTTCTCCATATGATCCGGAGAAGAGGCGCTCAACTGACAGCCGGGAAAAAACAGGTACCGGCTGCTCCCTGTGCCGGGCTGGTTTCGGGTCAGAGCAAATTTCTTGCTGTTGCTGAACTCCATATCCCGCAGGGGAAAATCATGGGCCGAAGGAGGCATTTTACCCCTTGCCACCATTCTCTCCCGGGCGCTTTTAATCACTTCTCCCATATTCAATCCCTGAGGGCAGACCTCGGCGCAGAGTCCGCACAAGCTGCAGGAATTAATCATTTTATTGGCATGATGTATCCCTTTAACAATGGATTCGTTATTGTAAATCTCCCGCAGATATCTTTTAGGATAACCTTTATAGTGAGCCAAATAGTCGCAAACTTTGACACACTCCAGGCATTGGCACTGCAGACAGCGATCGGCTTCCTGCATGGCTTCGTGCCGGGTGTAAAACTGCCCCGGGTGGACCATGGGAACCGCCGCCAGCGGTTCTACCCCCCCCACATTGGTGTACAGGCGGGTGGTAAAGGGACCTTCATGATCCCGGGAGGCAGTAAGGGATACCCCCTGTAAATAGCGGTCTATGGAGATGGCGGCCCGCCTTCCGTCGGCCACCGATCCAACGGGGGAATAGCGTTCCCCGGCGGCCCGCAGTCCGCCGCCGGCAAAAACCCCCTCCCGGCTGGTGGCAAAGGTGACCGGGTCCACCTCAATTTTTCCCTGGTCATCGCTTTGCAAATCAAAGGAATGCCCTTCGGCCCCTAAACCCAGGTAAACGGCATCATATTCCTTACACAGGGTGGTCAGCGCAATATCTTTGCCAACCTCTTTATTTAAAAGGACTTCCACACCCAGTTTATTTAAAATCGCCAATTCATCGGTAATGACTTGAGGCGGCAGGTAGTCCTCGGAAATTTCCCACAGACGGCCCCCCAGGCGCTCCCCGGCTTCAAAAATAACCACCCAATAGCCCTTTTTAGCCAGGTCAAAGGCTACGGTTAAACCGCTTAAACCGGACCCCGCAACCGCTACCTTCTTATTTTTCTTGGGCAGCGCCATCATTTTGGCGGGGCCGGCGTCAGTAATTTGAACGCAGGCCTTTTCCAGAGCAGCAATGGCTATAGGATCTCCAGCCTCCTTGCGCTTACAGAAATCCTGACAGGGGTGGTCGCAGATTCTGCTCAGGATACCGGGAAAAGGCATGGTTTTTTGCATAATTTTATAAGCCGCAATAAAATCCCCTTTAGCCATTTGGGCTATAAAACTCCTGGCGTCCACATGAATCGGACAGGCGGCGGTGCAAGCCGGGGGATGTTCCTGAATACACTTGTCCTCCAGTTCCCTCAGTTCCTTTTGTTCCATACTCCCCCACCCCATTCATCTTCTCTCTCGCAGAAAACTAAAAAAGAAAACTTGGCTTCCGCCAAGCCTATTGGCGCAGCGGAAGCCTTATTTTGCATTTGTATCCTTTAAATCATTTAGTATAGATGATTATTTTTAACCTTTATTTAAGAGCATTCAACCCCGCCAGCACCTTCTCGGGCAAAGCCGGAAGTTGGGTAATGCGTACCCCGCAGGCATTGTAAATGGCGTTGGTAATGGCCACATGAGGAGAGGTTAACGGCAATTCACCCACTCCGGAGGCTCCATGGGGTCCCAATTCCCTGGGAGTTTCTACATAGAGAATCTCAAGGGCGTCGGGAATATCCTTAATATAAGGGATACCGCAGTTGGCCATGGTGGTATGTTTCTTCAGATCTTCAAAATCCTCACTAAGGGCTAAACCAATGCCCTGGGCCAGTCCGCCGTAAATCTGGCCGTCCACAGCCAGCTTGTTGCCGATCTTACCCGGGTCCGCGGCCAGCGTCATTTTCACCACCTGAGTTTTACCGGTCTTGGTATCCACTTCAACCTCAGCCAGGAATACACCGTACATGTAGGTGGGGAAGGGATTGCCTTGAGCGTTTTCATCACATTCTTTGCAGGGAGCGGCCCACTTTCCTACATATTTCAGCGGAGTTCCTTCAGCGACCATCTCATCATAGGTTTTATAAGTGCCGTCGGCTTTCTTCATGGCTGCCACCAGCAGATCGCAACTGGCTTTAATGGCATTGCCTACCAGAACCTGGGAACGGCTGCCGCCGGCCGGACCACCGTCCGGGCAAACTCCGGTATCATTTAGTACCAATTTGATGTCTTGCGGCTTAATGCCCGCCGGCCGCAAGGCCTCATGGGCGGTAGACAGGCAACCGATATCCGCTCCTTGGCCATGATCATGCCAGCAGGTAAAGATGGTGACGCCTTCCTTGGTCAGTTCGGCCCAGGCTTCCGCGCCATCGGGGCCATCCAAACCGCAGCCGTATACGCCGATGGACACCCCGACACCCCGTTTCTTCTCGGGGGTAGATTCCTTTTTCGCTCTTTCCTTGGCCTCCAGATACTTGGGCCGAATGGTATCAATCAGTTCCGGCAGGCTAAATACTTCCGGAGGGCTGCCGCTGGGCTGGGTATCTCCGGGACGGTAAACATTTTTGTAGCGCAGTTCCAGGGGATCCATCCCCATTTTCTCCGCCAGCATATCCATCAGCAACTCGGAAGCAAACAAGCTTTGGGGTGAACCGTAGCCACGGAAGGCGGAACCCCAGGCATGGTTGGTGCAGACCGTGCGGCCAATACCGCGAATATTGGGTATGCCGTAGCCGGCGCCAATGAACTGGGCTCCCCGCAGGGTCAGCAGATCCCCGAACTCCGAGTAGGGACCATGGTCTACCGTCCATTCACTTTCCATGGCCAAAATCTTGCCGTCTTTATCCGCACCGTATTTCAGGTTCATAAAGAAAGGTGACCGCTTACCGGTATAGGTAATTTGCTGGTAGTAATTGAAGTTCAGGTAGACGGGTTTGCCCGTGGCCAGAGCGGCAACCCCCAGCAAGGCTTCGATGGTGGGACTGAATTTGTAGCCGAAGGTACCGCCGGCAGGATTCTGGATCATTCTTAATTTCTCCAGTTCAATACCAATGCCGGGCGCAATCATGGCCGCATGCAGGCCCAGACCGATACTCTTGGAATGGATGGTCAAGCGACCTTCTTCATCGAAATAAGCCAGTCCAACATCCGGCTCAATGGGCAGGTGAGGCTGACGTCCTACATAAAAGTTTTCGCCTTCCACCACATAGGCGGCTTTTTCCATGTATTCTTTGGTGTCCTCGCCCTTAGCGATCTTTTGTTCAAAATAGACGTTGGGCGTGCCGGGGTGAATCTCAATGGCATCGTCCGCCATGGCTGCCGGGGCACTCATATAAGCCGGCAGGATTTCAAGCTCGACCTTTACCTTTTCCACCGCCGCCTGGGCGTTTTCCTCGGTGTCTGCGGCCACAATGGCGATGGCATCGCCAAACTGGAAGACCTTTTCATCGCACAGGATAGGTCTGTCCCAACCATCGCCCTTGTTGGTGGGGAAGGTAATCAGACCGGTAATGCGGTTTTTCCCGATTACATCCTTATGGGTAATTACTTTATAAACGCCGGGCATTTTTTCAGCCTCGGAAGTGTCAATGGAAAGAATATTGGCATGAGACACCGTGGCCTGAACCAATTTTAAATGTAGGGTACCGCAAGGCATCTTGATGCCGAGATCCGCACCGTAATCACAGGTGCCGGTCACTTTGGCAATGGCTGTGGGACGGGGGTATTTGCTTCCCCAGATTTTACCGTCTTCCGGCAATTTGTACGCTAATTCTTGTTTGGTGATTTCCCCGCGCAGAACACGGGCGGCATCCATCACCGCATCAACTAAAGGCACATAACCGGTGCAGCGGCAAACGTTTCTATGCTTCTGGAACCAATCCCGCACCTCTTGCCTGGTAGGATTGGCGTTTTGATCCAAAAGCCCCTTGGCTGAGACAATAAAGCCGGGGCTGCAAAAACCGCACTGGGCGCCGCCGTGAACAGCCCAGGCCAGTTGCAAGGCATGAAGATTATCCGGAGTTCCCAGACCCTCGATGGTGGTAATACTGGCTCCTTCCGGAACCCTTTTCATTTTGGTCACGCAGGACCGGATGACCTTCCCGTCCATAATCACCGAGCAGGCTCCACACTGACCTTGACCACAACCAACCTTGGTTCCGGTTAGATGCAATTGCTTACGAATTACATCCGACAGCAGTGCTTCCGGACTGACGATTAATGAGCGGCTTACTCCATTGAGGTAAATAACTTTTTTAAGCATTTTCCCTCCCCTTTCTCAATTCCTAATCTAGTACCTACACTTCCTTGTAGGCCAAAATAATGGTTTATACTTTTAACCACCTTTACCAAAACCACAATCCGGGTATCTGCATGGGGTACATTTTACGCAAAGCCCGCCGTGCCCCAAGGCAATGATGTCCTTGCGGGTTATTTCCTCCCCCGCCAAAATGCGCGGCACCACCAGGTCAAAAATACTGCTCCCGTGATACATAACACATCCGGGCAGACCCAGCACCGGTACATTCCCGATGTAGGCTACCATAAACATGGCTCCCGGCAATGTAGGCGCACCGTAGGTAACAATGCGACCACCAGCCGCTTTAATCCCTGCAGGAGTCAAATCATCCGGATCCACGGACATTCCTCCGGTAACGGTAACCATCTCAGCCCCCTCTCGAAGTAAGGTATTGATTGCTTCAGCAATCCTCTCTGTGCTGTCCGGCACAAAAATCTGTCTAAAAACATAACTGCCCCAGGATTCAACCTTTTTCGCCACCACCGGTCCGAATTTATCTTGAATACGTCCGTGGTATACTTCACTGCCGGTGGTTACCACGCCGACTTTAAGCGATTTAAAAGGCTTTATTTCTACAATAGGGTAGTTCAAGGCACATAAAGTTTCAATATTGCGAATTTTTTTCTCCTGAATAACCAAGGGAATGATTCGGGTACCCGCTAGAATTTTATCTTCATAAACAATTTGATTGGTATGCAGTGTAGCAAACATTACTTCTTCCATCTCATTGATACGGTATAGGCCATCAGTATTGACCTTAAGCAATCCCATGCCTTCAGCCACCAAATTGACTTTCCCCTCCCGGGGCTCCGTCAATTTTATGCCGCTGCCGGCCGCTGCCCTGGCAATCCGCAGGGCGGCATCGTCTTCATGCAGCAGATCCTGATTGATTTCCCATACATAGAGATTTTCTTTGCCGATATCCAGCAGCCTGGGGATATCTTCCCTTTGTACAATATGTCCTTTTTTAAAAGCCCGGCCTTTAAACTTGTCCGGCACGATTTGGGTAATATCATGGCAAAGTACCATTCCTACAGCTTCTTGAACCGGAACAATCTTCATGACAATATCCCCTTTCTACGCAAAAAACCAGGGTGCTGAAAAGAGTCGTCAGCACCCTGGTTTAAAACCAGGTAAAATGCGCTACTCCTTTCCACACGGGAGGCCTGCCGGTTTCCAGACAAACCCTATCGGCTCCATCATCATAGCTTTGCCTTAGATGATAAAGCTCGGAGCAAATGAACTTGTTGTATTGAATATACAATAGCAAAAAATATGCCAATGAAATCTGTTCGTTATTGGTACAATCATTGACGAACCGTGGCCATTGTACTGTTCCAGTATGAGCCCTTGTCCCAAAATGAAACGGCGAGATTCCTATCAGAACCCTTTGGCCCTTTCTTCAAAATCTCACCTTCATTTCTACACCTAATTTCTACGGTAGTATAAATATTCCTTTAAAAAATAATGCCATAATATGTCGAAGGAATATTTATTGCACCATAGAATTCATAAAGGAATCCTGTCTTTTAAACAGAATATTTGTATTATGAGTTAATTTTTAACAGAATGATTAATAAAGTAAATACTTTCTCCGAGCTTATAAACCTACGATCTAAAACTTTTTAAGGGTTATAAGCCGATAGGGTTTGTCTGGAAACGGACAGGCCTCCCGGTGCGGAAAGGAGAGTATAAAACGGTTAACGAAACCGTGTACTGTTCCTTTCATTACAGTACACGGTTTCCGTTTTTCTTGGGAGGTGAAAGCAAAACTAAAATTATTTGCAAATGGTCAAGCTACTGGAGAGAGGAAGGAAAAGGTTGCTAAAAGAAGGGTACATTTATCATGCCATGATTTTTCTGGTATTTGTTCTCGTTCTGGCAACAGGCTGCAGCGGTCAGCAGGCCAGGGAAACCAACAATGCGGCAGAAAAAAATCAGTCTCAGGAGCAACTCTTAATGGCTTCTACCATTGGTCCCATTGATGCCGGTATTGTTGGCGTTTTAGAAGAAGCCTTTGAAAAGAAAACCGGAATTAAAATGCGCCACCTGGGGGCGGGAACCGGTGAGGCTTTAAAAATCGGTCAAAGCGGAAACGTTGATTTAGTGATGGTTCATGCCAAGGCATTGGAAGAAAAATTTGTCGCCGAGGGCTATGGTACCAGGCGGATCCCCTTGATGTACAATGATTTTATCATCATGGGACCGCCGGAGGATCCAGCCCAGATTAGGGGCATGAAGAGTGCTACCGAGGCCTTGCAAAAAATTGCCCAGTCACAAATCCTTTTTATCACCCGGGGCGATAATTCCGGGACCCACGTAAAGGAAAAGGAGCTTTGGCAGGCTGCGGGAATCAAGCCGGAAGGCTTGTGGTATAAGATTTATGAAAAAGGCACCGAGGGCAACGCTAAAACGCTCAAATACACCGATGAACAAAAAGCCTACACACTTATAGACCGGGCTACCTACCTGACGCTAAAAACAGAAATCAACCTGCAAGTCCTGGTAGAAAAGGATGAGGCACTCCTGAACTACATTACGCTAATTCCTGTTAATCCTGAGAAATTTCCCTCCGCAAAAAATGAACTGGCTTTAAAATTTGTAGAATTTGCAACCAGTCAAGAAGGACAAACCATCATTAAAGAATTTGGCAAGGAAAAATATGGTGAGTCCCTGTTCTTCCCCAACGCCGGGGATGGCGAAAAATTATAACCGGGAGGTTACATCAATGAAGAAGCTCAATGCTCGGATTTTTATCGCTTTGTTATTAACCATGGTCATGCTGGTATTTGCCGGTTGCCAGCAAGCGGCTCCCAAGGAAGAGCCGAAAAAAGAAGAACCAAAAAACGTTGCGGTTAAAGATGTTATTCTAGCCACCACCACCAGCACCCAGGACAGCGGTCTTCTGGATGTTCTGCAGCCTGAATTTGAAAAGCAGACCGGTTATACTTTAAAAATTATCGCTGTTGGTACCGGTGCCGCCCTGGCCATGGGTGAAAAGGGCGAAGCCGACGTTCTACTGGTTCACGCTCCTGCCTCTGAAAAGGCACTGGTGGACAGCGGTGTAGGCCTCAATTATTCCTTAGTAATGCATAATGATTTTATCTTGGTCGGACCCGAAAATGACCCCGCCGGTATTAAAGAAGCCAAGACCACTGCGGAAGCCATGAAGAAGATTTATGACAAGGGCGCGATTTTTGTTTCCCGCGGTGATGACTCCGGTACTCATAAAAAGGAATTGGAAATTTGGAAAGAAGCGGGCCTGGATCCCAAGGGACAGCAGTGGTATCAGGAAGCCGGCTCCGGGATGGGACAAACGCTCAATATAGCTTCTGAAAAGCAGGGCTATACTTTAGCTGACCGGGCCACCTACCTGGCACAGAAGAACAATATAAAACTGGCCATCCTGCTGCAGGGCGACAAATCCCTGTTAAATATTTATCACGTTATGAATGTAAATCCCGAGAAATTTAGTAAAGTAAACGCTGAAGGCGGCAAGGCCTTTGTTGATTTCATGATTGCTAAGGAAACCCAGGAAATGATCGGCAAGTTTGGTGTAGATAAATACGGTGAGCCCCTGTTCTTCCCTGACGCCGGTAAATAGAAATTGAGAATAAGCATAAACACCCCCGTCCGGGGGTGTTTATGCTTCAGGTGGAAGAAAAATATTTTACATCTCCTAATACCACGGAAGTTTTCCTCTGTCCTTCGGGGATAGACCAGTATTTTCTCAGCAACCGATCCTTTTCCGCAGCAGAAACCATGCGGAAACCATGCTTCCGGTAAAAGTCCACAGCCCAGAAGGCATCGGCCCAGGTGCCGATTAAAACGGGACGGCGGGTTTGCGCGCAAAGAAAGGATAGCAGTTGACCGCCAATACCCTGCTTTTGTTTATCCACTCGAACGTAGGCATGCCTTATCAGGGTTACGTCCCAAACCTGTTGGCTGCCCATCACTCCAGCCAGTTGGCCGTCCAGCTCGTACCCCCAGAACCGGACTCCTTCTGCCATCTCACGCCGCAGTTCTTCCCTTGACATATAAGGTTCCTGCCAGCAGTTCACAGGAATGACCCCTTTGTATGCCTGCGAGGCCTCGTTAATAATGGAGTAAATGACCTCAAATTCCCTTTGGGTGCATTTGCGTATCACAGGTATAGCCTCCCTTTTAAATGGATCACCATACCTGCATTGTAATCAACGGGGGATTACCGGTCTTGTACAATCTTGCTGTATTGGCCCGGAGTCACGCCCACAACCCGTTTAAACTGCCGGGTAAGATGGCTTTGATCCGCAAAACCCGTCTCCAAGGCCACACGGGATATGGGCAGGCCTCTTTTTAGAAGATCCTTGGCCCGTTTAACCCGAATCTGTGTAAGATAGGCGTGGGGAGGCAGGCCCACTTCATGATGAAAAATTCGCATAAAATGAAAGGAACTAAGATGAGCCACTGCAGCAAGATGTTGCAGAGTTAGATCCTCAGCATAGCAGGTCTCTATATGTTCCCTGGCACGCCCTATGGCCTGACGTTCCTTTCCTATCCTGGGAAGAGGAAAACGTTTATCCGCATGACGGGCAATCAATAGCGTCAACATCCACAGCAGTCGGGATTCTTGCTCCAGCAGAGGAGTACCCGGATCTTCCAGTAGAAAATGGAGCTCTTGAATCAGACCTGCCAGCAATGGGTCCTGGATGACACCGGGTTGAAAAAAGGGTAGGCCCTTAGGCCGGCCCACCATTTGAGAAGCTGCCTGCTCCAGTAAAGCCGGGGGAAGGTAAAACATGCGGTATGTCCACCCTGCGGGACTGGCCGCCCACCCGTTGTGGGCCTCACCGGGTACAGCCAGGTTAATGCAGCCCGGTGAGGCAATAAGGTGCTCCCCGCGGTAAAAAAATTTTAAAGCTCCCTTTTTTATTACGCCGATGGCGAAACCATCATGGGCATGCTTGGCAAAGGACTGGGTTACGTAGTTTGCATACAGCAGTTCTGTATCCTTAAGGTGAGGCAGACTCCAAAGTTTTACTTGCTCCCTGGGCTTCTTGGCAATCATCCTTCTCAGCCCCTGTTTAACTTCTTTCCATAAATCTAATACTTTTTTCATTGGGCAGCAAGATTATTTTTAATTCAAGAAGAAAGCCCTAGTGCAGTAGTCCCGGCAGATTACCCAGCGGTACTTCTTTGATCCCTTGGGCTTTTTCCTGTTGCTCAAAATTAAAACCTGGCAGCTTGCCCCGGGCGGTATAACGGGTGTGCAGGATTTCTTTGGCTTTTTTGCTCATAGGTTCCCCCAAAAACTCTTCGTAAACCTGCAGTACGGCCTTGTTTTCGTGGGACCGTCGCAGTTCCTTGCCCAGGTCCAGGGCATAGAGACCTTTGGCCCGCTGGCTCCGATGTTCCAAGGTCAGTTCAGGCTTTTCCGGATCACGGGTCACAGGCTGACCGCCGCCGCCCACACATCCGCCGGCACAGGCCATAATTTCAATGAAATGGAACTGTTCACCCCGCTTTAATCTTTCCATAAGTTTTCGGGCATTGCTGGTTCCATGGGCCACAGCCAGGCGAATTTTTTGTCCCTTTAATTCCAACTCCGCTTCTTTGACTCCCCGGATGCCGCGCAATTCCTTAAACTCCAGCCGGCCCATCTCTTTTCCTCCGGTGAGTGCCAGGGCCGTGCGAATGGCCGCTTCCATCACCCCGCCGGTGGCGGCAAAAATATTGGCTGCTCCGGAGGAAAGGCCCAGGGGCTGATCGAAGCTTTCTTCGGGCATTTTCCTCAGATCCAAATCAGCCTCTTTAATCATCCGGGCCAACTCCCGGGTGGTTAAAACATAATCCACATCCTGAAAACCGTAGGTTTTCATTTCCGGCCGGGCTGCTTCAAATTTCTTGGCTGTACAGGGCATCACCCCCACCACCACCATATCCTTTGGACCAATTCCTTTCTTTTGCGCGTAATAGGTCTTGGCCAAAGCACCGAACATTTCCATAGGGGATTTACAGCTTGAAAGATGGTGGATAAATTCCGGATAAAAATGCTCACAAAGCTTAATCCAGCCTGGGCTGCAGGAGGAAATCAGGGGCAGCGGTCCACCCTTTTCCATCCTCTGCAGCAACTCGCCGGCCTCTTCCATGATGGTCATATCCGCAGCAAAATCTGTGGAAAAAACACTGTCAAAACCCAGACGCCGAAGAGCCGCGGCCATTTTTTCGGAAACCACCGTGCCCACCGGCAAATCAAACTCTTCGCCTATGCTGACCTGTATGGCCGGCGCTGTCTGCACCACCACATGCTTGTCCGGGTCCCCAAGGGCCTGCCACACTTCTTCGATGTAGGACCGCTCGGTGAGGGAAGCTGTGGGGCAGGCCAGAACACACTGACCGCAGGCAATGCAGGCCACTTCCGATAAGTTTCGCTCAAAGGCCGGGGCGATCACGGTGTCATACCCCCGGTTCAGAGCCGAATAAACCCCGATTCCCTGCATATTTTTGCACACCGCCTCGCAGCGGCGGCACTTGATACACTTACTATAGTCCCTGGTGATAAAGGGATTATTGACAATTTTACAATCATGGCGAAGCTGGGTTCCTAATTTCCCCTGCCGGGCGCCTACTTTATGGGCCAGGGCCTGCAGTTCACAGTTGGTACTCCGGACGCAGGTGGTGCATTCCCGGTTGTGCTCGGAAAGGAGCAACTCCACCACCCGCCTTCTGGCCCGGCGAACCCTGGGTGTACTGGTATGTACCTTTAATCCTTCTGCCACCGGATAAACACAGGCGGCCTGCAGGTTGCGGCTGCCTTCAATTTCAACAATGCAGACCCGGCAGGAACCGGCGGTGTTGATGTCCCGGATATAACATAAACTGGGAATATCATAGCCGTTGGTCCGGCAGGCTTCCAATACATTGGTTCCCTTATCCACCTGAACGGCTTCATCGTTGATATACATGGTAATCCGTTCCCCCGTAAGCTCCACAGGGGGCTGACCCACCGGCCGCTCAGGCGGTAGGGTATGCGGTCCAGTTGTCTCCCGGTTTGCTGGCATTGATTCCTTCACCTCCCATGGCAGTCTTAAAAATGGCATCCTTGGGGCAGCGGGCCTGGCAGGATCCGCATTTAATACACTTTTGACGGTCAATATAATAAGGCCCTTTCTTTTCCCCCCGCACGGCTGCAACGCCACAAGCCTTGGCACAAAGACCGCAGGAAATACATTTCTCAGGGTCTACCACAAAATCCGTCAGCTCCCGGCAGACACCGGCGGGACAGGTTTTATCCCGAACATGGGCAATGTATTCGTCCCGGAAGTAACGCAGTGTGGACAATACCGGGTTGGGCGCCGTCTGGCCCAAACCGCACAGGGCTGCGTCCTTAATATCCCGGGCCAATTCCTCCAATTCAGCCAAGTCTTCCATTTCCCCCTGTCCCCGGGTGATTCTCTCCATAATTTCCAGCATGCGTTTGGTACCCACCCGGCAGGGTGTACACTTACCGCAGGATTCCTCCTGACTGAATTCCAGATAGAACTTGGCAATATCCACCATACAGTCGGTTTCATCCATTACAATTAAGCCACCGGAGCCCATCATGGAACCCACCTGGGCCAGGGACTCGTAATCAATGGGCGTGTTCAGCAGTTGGGCCGGTATGACCCCGCCCGAAGGTCCCCCGGTTTGTACCGCTTTCAATTTTTTACCCCCGGGGATACCCCCGCCAATATCATAAATAATGGTTTGCAGGGTGGTCCCCATGGGCACCTCAATCAAACCGGTATTGTTAATCTTTCCGGCGATAGAAAAAACTTTTGTCCCTTTACTTTTTTCTGTTCCCAGCTTGCTGTACCATTCCCAGCCCTGGCGCAAAATGATGGGGACATTGGCATAGGTCTCCACATTATTTAACAGGGTGGGCTTGTTGCGAAAGCCGCATACTGCCGGAAAAGGCGGCCTGGGCCGAGGCTCTCCCCGTTCTCCCATGGCCGACTTCAGCAGGGCTGTTTCCTCCCCGCAAACAAAGGCTCCGGCGCCCAGGCGAAGTTCAATATCAAAGGAAAAATCACTTGCCAAAATATTGCTGCCCAGCAGTCCGGCTTGCCGGGCCTGCTCAATGGCCAGCTCCAGGCGTTTGATGGCAATGGGGTATTCCGCCCGGACGTAAATAATACCCCGGCTGCCCCCAATACTGTAGCCCGCTATGGTCATCGCCTCCAGCACACTGTGGGGGTCTCCCTCCAAAATGCTGCGGTCCATAAAAGCACCCGGATCCCCTTCATCGGCATTACAAACCACATACTTAGGAGAACCTTCCGCCTGGGCGGTAAAGGTCCATTTTTGCCCGGAGGGAAAGCCCCCTCCTCCCCGGCCCCTCAATCCGGATTGCCGGATGACGTCAATGACCTGTTCAGGAGTTTTATGATGTAATACGTCATAAAGAGCAAAATAACCGTCGTTAGCAATATATTCCTCAATGTCCTCAGGATTAATTAGGCCGCAGTTTCTAAGTGCAATCCGCTTTTGGGCATGGAAGAAAGGAATTTCCTTCATCTGAGTATAAACATCGTCCTTGCCCGGTTCCTTATAAAGCAGTCTTGCCACTGTCTTTCCTTCCTTAAAATGCCGTTCCACTAACTCCCCCACATCTTTTTCATGTACCAGACAGTAAAAAATTTGTCCCGGGTGAACCAGCAGAACCGGACCCATTTTGCAGAAGCCAAAACAGCCGGTTTTAAAAATCCGTATCTTATCCTGCAAACTCTGTTTTTTTATCTCGGCACCCAGTGCTTCAATAACAGGACCACTGCCACCGGAGGAGCATCCGGTCCCTGTGCAGTACAAAACTTGGTAACCGGCTTCCGGAGCAAGACCTAAACGAACATTAAGGTCCGGTAGGCGGCGGGCCTTGATATTCTCCAGATCCGTTACGTTCTCCAGCCTCATTTTCCTCACCTGCCGCTTCTTTCTTTCTATGTTTACGGATCAGTTTGGCCACGTCCTTTGCAGTTACTTTGCCGTGGACATCTTCGTTTACGGTGATCACCGGGGCTAAGCCACAGGCGCCGATACAGCGGCTGCTGCGAACGGTAAACTGCATGTCCTCGGTATTATTGCCATCCCGAATTCCCAATTGCTCCCGGAACCCCTCATAGATTTTCTGCGCCCCCTGAACATAACAGGCCGTTCCCAGGCAAACATTTACGTTCACTTCGCCCCGGGGCTCCGTTGAGAAAAGAGCGTAAAAGGTAACCACACCATTGACGGCACTGACCGGGATATCCATTTTATGTGATATATAGGCTTGTACTTCTTCAGGCAGATAGCCAAAAATATCCTGTGCCCTTTGTAAAACCCGGATTAATTGCTCCGGGTCCCGTCCATAAACCGCCAGAACTTTATCCAGTTGGCGAAATTTTTCTTTTTTTGCATCGCCTTCCAAAAGCACCCCATCACCTCCGACATGAATTAATTTTTAGCTTCTCCTAAAACAAGCAGATAATGCAGTTGAGCTTTACAAAAATCCTTTTTATATCTTCTCTTAGCAAACCTTTTAGCTTTAACCAAGCGTTAATTTCTAAATTATTTTTAAAAACCATTTTTATTTTCTAGCTTAAGTCTGGGAAAGGTGGTCCTCTTCAGCAATATTGGTTAACAAAATCAGGAATATTTTTTATCCTACTGCAAACAATAATCCAGGAAATAAAATTAAAATAGAAGGGAATGTGAAATGATGAACCAACATATTCACTGCATTGTAAACGATTGCCATTACTGGGCTCAGGGAAACAAATGCGAAGCCAATGAAATTTTGGTAGCCACCGATCAGTTCGGATCCTCTCAAACCGATAAAATTGATGCTGCTATGGCTACCCAACTTACTCCGGCAAGCGCAGGCAGTTGCATGGATACTTGCTGTAAAACCTATGTGGCCAAAGGCTCCGGAAAGACAACCGTGGACAATGTAACAAGAATGTCCTAATGTAAAATCCCAGCTAAAATTTAGGTAGTATTGGCAAAAGACGATTCCTTACAACCCGGTTGTTTGGAACCGTCTTTTCTTTTACATGAAAACCTGTTATAACTATTTATTATGGAAATAGGCATAACCAGGGTGATGATATTGAAATGGGAAGTTACATGGCTGCGCTTGTTGTCCGTATCCAGGTCCTACAATGCCGATAGGATTTTGATCCTTTGGATATTCCCCGGCTCGTAACTGATCCGCCTGACTTGATGAAGAATTTAGTGGTTCCCAAAAAACAGCAATGGACGAAATATTAACCATGCCAACCCCTTCATCCGTTTCCAGCCGAAGATAAAGCGTATCCATATCTGCAACATTGCCGCTAAGCTTTTGGCCATTGAGCAATTCAATGACTACTTGCTGGCCTTTGTAGGCCTGAAGTAATTTCAGCACCAAAATACACTCCTTTAATTTGATTTATTCCTTCAGAGTATGTAATTTTTATGTTTTTTGACATATTATCCCATGACTTACAAAATAAAAAATCCTGCTGCATTCACGCAACAGGACTTTTATTATAAAGCAATTTATTTATTTATAAATATAGCTGTATTCTAAAGGAAGTTGGTTATTGAGTCCCTTAGAAAACAAAAACTGGTAAATATCCAGGCCGGAAACTCTGAAGGAGGCGGCACAACCATTTAAATACAGCCCCCACATTCGGACAAATTTCTCACCCATCTTTTCAGCGATTAAATCCCGCCACTGGCTGAAGTTACCATACCAGTGATCCAGGGTTTTGGCGTAATGCATTCTTAAACTCTCCGTATGCAATAAGTGAAAACGATGCTCCGGCAGCATCCAGATAATTTCCCGCAGGGAGGGGATGTATCCTCCCGGGAAAATATATTTTTTAATCCAGTTATTCACCGGCTGCTCGGTTAATCCTGTAATGGTATGCAGCAGGGACAGTCCGCCGGGCACCAGCAGTTCGTTTATCTTTTCCATATATTTATGAAGATTTCCTTGGCCTACGTGTTCAAACATGCCCACGCTAACAATCTTTTCAAACCGGTAATCCGTGTTTAAAAGATCGAGGTAGCTAATCAGCTTTACGTCAACCAAATGCTCCAACTGTTCCTCTTTAATTCTTTGTAAGACCGCCTCGTATTGCTGGCTGCTGAGCGTGATTCCCAGAGCCTTTACCTGATACTGCTGTGCGGCCCTAATGATAAGCCAGCCCCAGCCGCAGCCGATATCGAGTAAACGTTCCCCCGGCTTTAACTGAAGCTTTTTTAAAATATGATCAATCTTATTGATTTGCGCTTGGTACAGAGTGTCTTTTTCGCTTTTAAAATAAGCGCAGGAATAGCTTAGGGTTTCATCCAGCCACAAGCCAAAGAAATCATTCCCCAGATCATAATGATGTTGGATATTTTCCTTTTGTTTTAACTTCTCCGCCGAATGGTTTAAAGCCTTAACCAATCCACCAATATTCTTAGCAATACCATTGGGCTTAAATTTATGCTCGTTGTTATCCACCATACGGAAGATCTCTTCCAATTCCCCTTCGTAATCCCAGATGCCTTCCATGTAAGCCTCACCCATAGCCAATATGGGGTCCTTTAGATCAAGACTTAAGGGGAGGGGTTTATGAAAGATGATTTTTATCCGCGGCTCCTTTTCTCCGTACTGTACGACTTCCCCATCCCAAAAGGTTACCTCAAAATTGGCGTTCTCCATTTGGTTAAACAGGTTTTTAACAATGGCCTTTTTCATTTTTTTGACCTCCTACAAATACGGTCATGCAATGACAGTAATATCTGCTGTCGGTCTGGCCGTTTAGAATATTTTTCCTCCCTATTATTACCATGTTATAACCATAAATTCCTTCCAAGAAAATATTTTAATTTATTACATAAAGATTACAAATTACCTGAGGAATAGACCTTGAATAAAATAAGAAATCCTTTTCGCCAAACAAGGCAAAAAGGAAATTCTTAAACAGCATCCGATTATTTTAATGACATATAAAATTCCTTCAAAGACCTCTTGTCTTTTTCCGACAGGTAATGCCACCGTACCCCCTGGATAGCCCCTTCCAGAGCGCACAACATGTTATAACAGCCATCCCCGTCATAGTTTCTAAGCCGCCTGAAAGCCTCTCTGCTGCCAAGATTAATGAGGTCCTCCGGGCAATGAATACCGGCCTTTTTTAGTTTCTCTTCCAATATTTCTCCAATATTAGGAAGCTTCTTTAGCCCGCTCAAAGTTGGACTTCCTCCTTCTATAAGCTCATTTTAAGACCGTCAGTTAAATTTCTGTTCCGTTCTGGCAATAATCTCATCCTGCAATTCTTTGCTGAGATTGTGGAAGTAGTCGCTATACCCGGCCACTCTTACAATTAAATCCTTATATTCCTCGGGACGTTTCTGGGCCTCCAGCAGGGTTTTCCGGTCAATGACGTTAAACTGAATATGATGACCGTCCATGGTAAAATAAGTTCTCACCAGGGAAACCATGTTTTCAAGCCCTTCATCTCCAGCCACCACTGCGGGGCTGAATTTTTGATTCAGCAGTGTTCCCCCGGTGCGCAGGTGATCCATCTTAGCCGCCGATTTAATGACCGCCGTAGGTCCCTGCCTGTCGGAACCCTGCTCCGGGGAAATCCCTTCGGAGAGAGGCTTTGCCGCCAGCCTTCCGTTGGGACTGGCTCCCATCACCGAACCAAAATAAACATGGCAGGTGGTGGGAAGCATGTCAATACGGTAGGTCCCTCCCCTCATGTTCCTTCTGCCGTTCACGCTATGATAAAAGGCGTTAAAAGCATCAACCATGAGTTGATCCGCCGCATCGTCATCGTTGCCATATTTCGGGGTTTTATTCAGCACAAGATTATGGATATAGTCATAGCCGACAAAATTAGCCTCCATGGCTGCCATCAGTTCCTGCATGGTAAATCTTTTTTGCTCAAAGACATTGTATCGGAGGGCTGAAAGGCAGTCCGTCAGGGTACCAATGCCCACACCCTGAATGTAAGAGGTATTGTACCGGGCGCCCCCGGCGTTATAGTCCATCCCCTTCTCAATACAGTCGTTGATAATCACGGACAGGAAGGGACAGGGCATCTGAGTGGCATAAATTTTTTCAATAATATGATTGCCCTTGATCTTTATATCCACAAAGTACTGAAGCTGCCGGGTAAAGGCCTCAAATAAGGCTTCATAGCTTAGATAGTCGGTAGCATGGCCGGTCTGTAATCCCAACTGCTTACCCAGAAACTGGTCAAACCCGTTATTTAAAGTAAGTTCCAAAATTTTAGGCAGGTTTAAATAACCGGTTAAAATATAAGCTTCTTTGCCAAAAGCCCCAGTTTCCACACAGCCGCTGGCTCCGCCCTCCCTGGCATCCACAATGTCCTTGCCTGCCCGCAGCAATTCCTGGATAATGGCATCGGTATTATACATGGCCGGCTGCCCCCAGCCCTTCCGGGAAATTTCGCAGGCCCTTTTAACAAACCGATGCGGTGATTTACGGCTGATCTGAACATTGGAACTGGGTTGAAGCAGCTTTAACTCATCCATGGTATCCAGGATCAGGTAGGTTACGTCATTGACCCCGTCGGAGCCATCCGGTTTTACACCGCCGCTGTTAATATTGGCGAAGTCCGTATAGGTGCCGCTTTCCTTTAAGGTAATTCCCACCTTGGGAGGAGCCGGTTGGTTATTAAATTTGATCCACAGGCATTGCAGCAATTCTTTGGCCTGGTCTTCCGTAAGGGTTCCTGCCTCCATCTCTTTTGTATAGAAAGGGTGCAGATGCTGGTCCAACCGTCCGGGGCTGAAGGAATCCCAGTTATTTAATTCCGTGGTAACGCCGATATGAACAAACCAATACATCTGAATGGCCTGGGCAAAGGTCTCCGGTTTCCGGGCCGGGACCACATCACAATTGGCTGCAATGGTCAGCAGCTCGGCTTTACGCCCAGGGTCCTTTTCCTTCTCCGCAAGCTCTCGGGCATATTGGGCATAACGCTGGCCAAAACGAATGATGGCTTCACAGCTTATTTTCATCGCTTCCAACTGGCTCTTTTTCTCATAGGCCTGTTCATCGTTGAGAAAATCCAAGGTATCTAAAGCCTTCTGAATATCCTGCTTAAAATCCAAAAAGCCCTTCTGATAAATTTTACCATCTCCTACGGTATGTCCCGGAGATCTTTGTTCCATAAACTCGGTGAAAATACCGCTTTCGTAACAATCAACCCACTCCGGGGACATATGACCGAAGATGGCTTTTCTCAAAGAACGGTTCTGCCAGTAAGGGATAATTCTTTCCTCTTGTATTTTCCGGTCTTGATCATTCGTTTTAAAGGAAATTTTTTCGCGGTTGTTCATAATTGCAAAATCTTCAAGGGTGTGGCAGCACAATTCCGGGTAGGTCGGGGCCGACTGGGGCCCTTCCCCCTTTTCGCCCACAATCAACTCGCCTTCATTGATGCAAAGGGTTTTGTTTTCCAGGATGTGCTTAAAGGTTAAGGCACGCAATACCGGGGTTTCCACTGTTCCATGATATTTTTCATAGGCTTCGGTAACCAGCAAAGCCCTTTCCAAGGAAATGGTGGGTTCTACCGTCACACTTTGCCGCCTCAGCTTTCGGATTCTTTCATTCATGCCCCTCTCCATACAATCAACCTCCGATCTTTACTTTAAACTGACTGGCCTCAAACAGGCTCTTAATTTGCTCCAGCCTTTCATCCGATGGTCTTTTCAGCAATGGTCCGGGATGTTCCCTATTTAAACGGAGATATTTGCTCTTACCCGTATCGTGATAAGGCAGCAAATGAATCAAAGGAAGGTTCATCCCCTTAATAAAAGCGATAACCTCTCGGATATTTTCGTCCTGGGTATTCACTCCTTCAATCAAAGGCAGCCTCAAATTGATTCTGGCGCCCCTTTCAACCAGCCTGCAAAGGTTCTCGAGAATGAGGCGGTTGCTCTGCCCGATATATTTTTCATGAAGGACCGGGTCCATGATTTTTATATCGTAAAGAAAGATGTCCACAAAATCCAGGATCCTCTCAAAACTGCTAAAAGGAACCTGTCCACAGGTATCCACGGCCACAGAAATACCCCTTTTTTGGCAGGCCTTTACTAAATCTGCCACGAAATCAATTTGGCACAGGGCCTCACCGCCCGATAGAGTGACACCGCCCTTGGATTGCTCATAGAAGGGGCGGTCCTTTTCGATTTCCGCCAGCAGTTCATGAAGGCTATATTCTCTTCCGGCGATTTCCCGGGTGTTATGGCTGCAAAAATCCGTGCATTCCCCGCAAGCAACGCACTTCTGGCGATCCTGCACCAGAATTTCTCCCTGGCGCCGGATGGCCCCTTGTTTGCATTTTGCCAAACACCGTCCACATTGGGTGCACTTTTCCGGATGATAAAAAATCTCTTTGCTGAAGTTCTGGCTCTCCGGATTGTGACACCACAGGCAGCTCAAGGGACATCCTTTAAAAAAAACCGTTGTTCTTATACCGGGACCGTCATGAATACAAAATTTCTGGATATTAAAAATCATTGCTTTTTTCACAATGCCACCTCTGTTGTTGGCCGATGAAGGGATTGATCCTATTTAAGTAAAGATTATTATGAGATTAATCTTATACCCTCGTTAGGGAATAATCAATTCTATTATACAAATGACTTTTTTGCCGTCACACCTACTAAAACCAACCTTTCCGTTTAAACCATAAAATCATTCCACCGGCCAGCGTTCCCATCAACAGCAGCGACAAAAAATAACCGTATTTCCAGCGAAGTTCAGGCATATAGTCAAAATTCATGCCGTAAATACCTGCAATAAATGTTAAAGGCATAAAAATTGTAGTTATAACTGTAAGTGTGACCATAACCCTGTTTATTCTCTGGGAATTTAGAGAGGCATGACTCTCAATCAAATCTAACCCCATATGCCGGTAAACCTCCGTCATCTCCACAAATCTCGTGAGGTTATCAAGAATATCACGAAAGAACACATTATGCTTTGATTTCCATATATCCTCTTCCGGGTGTAAAATTTGTTTGATTACATCCTTTAAAGGTTCTAAAGACCTTCTTAAGGTAAGCAATTCCCGGCGAATCTTAAAAATACGTTTAATTTTTCTATGACTTAACTGTTGAAAATATTCAGCCTCCAGCCGTTCCAATTCATCACTTATCTTAAGGAATAGCGGAAAATATTGATCTACCAGACTGTCCACCACCAGATATAACATGTAGTCTAGGCCTTTTTCCAATTTCTGTGGGTTTTGTTTTAACTGCTCCCAAATTCTTTCTATGGCCGGATCAGCATGATTATGAAAAGTAACAATATAGTTTTTGCCTTGAAATAAATCAACCTCTTCAAGCTTCACTCCAATACAGGAAAGGGTATGCAAAACAAAAAAACGATAATCTCCGTAATCATCCACCTTGGGCCTTTGCAGTCCGTATAAGCAATCTTCAATGGCCAGCGGATGAAAGCCAAATACATCAGACAGAGATTGGACTTCTTCTGCGTTTGGAGCAGAGAAATCTACCCAAAACCATTTGGCCTCTGTAAAGTTTATTTTATGGTTTAAAACATCAAATTTCACCTGGCCATCCCCGAGAACCTGTAGTATCTGGATCATCTTAGTCCTCCAAAAAATATAAGAAGGTTATTCTTTCTATAAAATATGTTGCGTAGGGTTAAAATTCATACCTCGTTCTCAATCTTAATCATTATGATAAATAACCCCCCTGAAGTTCAGTCTTCAGAGGGGCAACGAATTTTTAATGCTGTATTTTTTCCATAATATCCCGGGCAATGGCTACACCGCAGGCACCGGCCTGGGCCAGTCCACGGGTGATACCGGCACCGTCACCCCCGGCATACAGTCCATTGATTTCAGTTTCAAAGGTAGGGGTTAATTTAGGACGGGCGGAGTAAAATTTGGCCTCAATCCCGTAGAGCAGGGTGTGTTCCGAGGCAATACCCGGTGTAACTTTATCCAGAGCTTCAATCATTTCAATAATGCTCTTTAAGGTATTGTAAGGAAGAGCCAGACTCAGATCCCCCGGTTCAGCCTCTTTCAGGGTGGGTTCGACGAATCCAACCCGAATCCGTTTGTGCGTAGACCGGCAGCCTTTCATAAGATCCCCGAAGCGTTGGACCAACACGCTGCCGTTTGATAAATCATTGGCCAACCGGGAGATGGATTTAGCATATTCAATGGGCTTATTAAATGGATAGGAAAATTTATGAGACACCAGCAAAGCAAAGTTTGTATTGTCGCTGCCAAGATTTTTATCCTTGTAGGCGTGTCCATTGGCCAGCATCACCCCGCTGTGGTTCTCAATTACCACATAGCCCGCCGGATTGCTGCAAAAAGTCCTTACCGTAGTGCCCACCGAGGTCCGGAAGATAAATTTTCCTTCATACAGATGTTCGTTGATTTCCTCCATAATGGCATTCAAAGTCTCAACACGCACACCCACGTCCACCTGATTGCTGGTCACTTCCAAACCGTGTTTTTTAAGAATACCGGACAACCATTCGGAGCCGTCCCGGCCGGGAACAGCCACCACCTTTTGCGCAAAGAATTCATCATGATTTTTGGTAACAATCCCGCAGAGGTTATGCTGGCCGCCCTCCATGACCGTAAGTATATCCTCCACTTCGGTTGCAAACAGCATATCCACACGATCTTTAAGAAAATCAAAAATACTCTTCAGTATTTCCAGGTTCTGCTCGGTTCCCAAGTGTCTTACCTGGGCCCGCAGCAGTTTTAAACCGGCGCCCAGACCCCGCTTTTCAATTTCTTTGACAGCGGGGGTTAAAGGGTCGGTGGTCACGGATTTGGCCCCATGCTTCAAATTAATGCTGTCCACATACTGAATTAAATCCAATACTTTGGAGGGGGGTAGATAGTCTGTCATCCATCCGCCAAATTCCGTTGTAATATTAAACTTTCCGTCCGAATAAGCCCCTGCACCGCCAAAACCGTTGGTAATCGAGCAAGCGGGCAGACAACCGGCATAATCTTTTTTCTGGGTCGGTGGAGGACACTTGGTAATCTTCTTTTGCAATATGGGACAGTCCCGTTTATAAATATCCCGTCCTTTATCCACCAATAAAACTTTTAGATCGGGTGCTTTGCAGGCCAGTTCATAGCAGGTAAAAATACCCGCCGGTCCGGCTCCGATTACAATGACATCATATTTTTTCATACCCTGCACCTCCCCTTACAATTAAACAAACAGATTAATTATGAACTACCAAAGCTTATTTTTCAATAGGAAATAAATGAAATTAAAAAAACTTATACTGCCCGATATAAAAGCTTAGGCATCACCCTGGGCCGGTGATGCCTTTCGTGTCTTTTGCCTTGCTTCATTAAAAGTGATCCCTCAAAGGGATTCTTCCAATCTATTTAAAAGCTGTGTCAAGGTCTGAATTTCTTCCTGAGTAAAATGAGGTTTTATTTTTTCAATACAGTGTTCTTCAAAACGAGGGAATTTGCCTTTCAAATTGCGAGCCCTGGTTGTAAGATAGATTTTAACCACCCGTCTGTCTTCCTCGTCCCTTTGCCGCTGCACCAATCCATCCCGTTCCATCCTGTCGATGAGCGATGTAATGGTACTGGCCTTTAAAAAAAGCTTTTCTCCCAGTTCCGTTATGGTTACGCCATCCTGCCGCCATAATTTCTGCAGAGCGGCATAAGGAGCAGCATCTAAGCCAATTTGGGCCGCCTGACACTGAAAATCCATTTGCATTTTTTTACAAGCCATAAACAAGCTTGATACCAGTCCTTGACTCATGGAAAGCGCCCTCGTAATCATAATATGCAAAATATTATATACATTTATTATACTTTTCTCTCCATATAAAGTCCAGAATACTTGTTCAAAGATGTACCTATTTATAATAGTATCTGCCTGAACTATGATAATTATTTAGGGGTACTGGCTTTTTCATAAAAATAAGTAATTTATCGCTTTGGCTGCCGGGGACTAATGGCTAACATTAAAAAATCACATTGTCCAATCCTCCCGACCATTTGGCAAATATGAAAATAATTCATATAACAGATAACCATTTTTATGATAAAATAAATCTTAAATCCGGGGAGAACGGGGATGGTCCCCCTATGGGCTGCAAACCCATGAGCCAGCCTGAGAACCAGGCTGGAGTCCGGTTCGATTCCGACTTCTCCCCTCCATATCCGCCGGGAACATTGTTCTAACATTCCTGGTCATTGACAAAAGTAAAAATCACACTTAAAAGCACCTGCTCGAAAGGAATTCGACAGGTGCTTTTGCCATAACCTAACATCGATCCGGTGCATGGCAGGATACAAAACCCTAGTGGAAGAAAACAGGAAAGATAGCGCCCCCCGCTTGGTCCTTCCGGGCTAAAACCCGGAGATGCGGAAAAAACCATGGATGACGGAAAGAAGGAGGCGAAACAAAATGAATAATAATATTCTTTTAGTGGAGGACGATTTGAGCCTGATTGACGGGTTGGAATTTTCCCTTAAAAAAAGCGGCTATCACGTAGATATTGCCAGAACGGTGCGGGAGGCACAGGCAATGATTGAAAATCGCAGCCATAATTTGCTGATTCTTGATTTAACGCTGCCGGACGGCAGCGGCTATGAAATATGCCAAAGAGTACGTCAGTGGTCTTCGGTACCCATTATCTTTCTAACCGCTTCGGATGAGGAAGTTTGTATCGTCAAGGGTCTGGATATGGGCGCTGACGACTACATAACAAAACCTTTTAAACTGAATGAACTGATAGCAAGAATTAACGCCCTTCTGCGCCGGGCCAAGTTATCGGCCGGGGCTCAGACAGAGCTTGTTTCCAATGGGATCACAGTCAGGCTGGCAGAAAATCGCGTGTTCAAAGAAAATAGCGAGATTGAGCTTACCACCGCTGAATATCGGCTGTTGTGTCTTTTAATGCAAAATCCCAATACGGTTTTAACCAGGCAAATCATACTGGACAGGCTATGGGACAATGAAGGCAGCTTTGTAGATGACAATACTTTGTCGGTATATGTTCGCCGGTTGCGCAGCAAGATCGAGGATCATCCTGAAAATCCTGTATTTTTGTTGACTATGCGGAGGTTAGGCTATAAATGGAACGTTGTAAAGTGAGGGTGTAAATATGAAAATCTTGGCAAATCGGGAAGCAAACCTGCTGCTTCTGGCCATGGCTTCTATCCTTCTCTTGATGATGGCCTTCGGGCAGTTTACTGCAATATTTATTTCCGGTGATTACAAGCAAAACATGGTTGCACACGATCATCGCCTGGCCGGTTACCTGCTTGAAAAGGGAATAGAGCCGTCACAGATTGCAAAAGCATTTACTGTGGAAAAAACCGGCAGCCAGGCACAAGCAGGCCGTGCGTTATTACAGGCCGCAGGATATACCTCCGCTGCACAGACGCATTTGTTTCCAGAGGTGCAGGCATTTCAGCAAAAATATACCCTAGTGTTTTTCGTTTTCTCTCTGTCTTTTTCATTTATTATACTCGCGGTACTGTTGTTATTTCTGCTGCGCCAAAATCAAATCATTGAAAAGGCCAATGAAGATATTCGGGCCTTTATGGATGGAAATACGCGCATACGTTTAGATGACAAGAGCGAAGGAAGCCTAGCGCAGTTCTTTTCAATGGTTAATGGAATGGCAACCTCTCTCACCACACACATTGACAATGAAAAACATCGCCGGCAATTTCTAAAGGATACGATTTCCGATATCTCCCATCAATTGAAAACCCCTCTTGCCGCGCTGAAAATGTACAATGAAATTATACAAAATGAGCAGGCCGGAAATGAAGTTGTGGATGAATTTGCATCAAAAAGTGAGCGTGAACTAACCCGGATGGAAGTGCTGATTCAAAATCTGCTCAAGCTGGCAAGGTTGGATGCCGGCACCATAAAATTGGAAAAAGAAAACCACCAGATAAAAGAGTTTCTGGAGGATACAATAAAAGGTTTTCACACCCGGGCTGAATTGGAGAACAAGGAAATCCGGCTGGTCTGCAGCAAAAACATTACCATGAACTTTGATGAGGAATGGCTGCTGGAAGCTGTCAGCAATATCATCAAAAATGCGCTGGATCACACTAAGGCCAAAGATAAGATTGAAATACACTGTGCTGAAACAAGTATTTTAACTACCATCACCATTACAGATAATGGAACGGGTATCCATTCCGAGGATATCCATCATATTTTCAAGCGGTTTTACAGGAGCAGATTTTCAAAGGAACGGCAAGGGATCGGAATCGGACTGACTCTGTCCAAAGCGATTATAGAAAAACACGGCGGTTCCATTACCGTTGAAAGCAAGCCGGGAAAAGGCACGGCTTTTCGCCTTACCTTTCCCAAGCTTACAAATCTGTAAGGCGGAATTCACCTGAGAGTAAGATGCCAATGCTATCATCTCATTAAACAAAAGGGGGTGTTTTTATTGGATATATTAACGGTAAAAGATTTATGTAAAACCTATGGAACGGGCGACCTGAAAGTAGACGCTTTAAAAAATGCGTCCTTTTCCGTTTCCAAAGGAGAATTTGTTGTCATCGTAGGGCCTTCCGGCTCCGGGAAAAGTACCTTGCTCAATCTGCTGGGCGGATTGGATACACCCACATCCGGCAGGGTATTCTTGGACGGCAAGGATCTTTTTACTATGAAGGAAAAGGAATTATCGGTTTTTCGCAGACGAAATATCGGCTTTATCTTTCAGGCGTATAATTTGGTGCCGGAACTCAACGTGGAAGAAAACGTAATTCTGCCACTACTTTTAGACTATAGAAAACCCGATCAAAATTACATTGACGAACTGCTGGGCATATTGGGCCTAACGGACAGAAAGCATCATCTGCCCAATCAGCTTTCGGGCGGTCAGCAGCAGCGCGTGGCCATCGGACGGGCTTTGGCAACCAAACCCGCCCTTATTCTGGCAGACGAACCCACCGGAAATCTGGACAGCAAAAACAGTCAGGAGGTTATCAGCCTTATGAAGCTGTCCGTTGAAAGGTATAAACAAACACTGCTTATGATTACGCACAATCAAAGCTACGCCTCCCTTGCCGACCGCGTGCTGGGCGTTGAAGACGGAAAGGTGACCGATTTGGGAGGGACGGAACAATGAAAAGCTATCTGACCCTTGTTCCCAAATACCTGAAAACCCATCAAAAGAAAACAAGACTGGTTATCACCAGCGTGGCCATAGCCGTGGCTCTCGTTACCGGCATTTTCTCCATGCTGGATTTTTTTCTACAATTTGAGAAAGAGCAGGTCGTCTATGATTATGGCAATTATCATTTGGCTGTAACGGACGCCACCGCTGAAGACAAGCAATCCATTGCCAGCCGTGTGGATGTGCAAAACGCCGGCAGCTATATCTCTTTCCCAAGGGGAACCTTGAGTGGAAAAGAATGCAGATTGGTGGCAATGGATGAGAATTTAGCGCCCAACTTCCATGTTGAATTGATCGATGGTAAATATCCGGTTGCGGAAAATGAAATGCTGCTGGAAGAATGGGCGGCGGCAAGCCTTCATCTCAAAGTGGGAGATAGGGCAAATATCACATTCGCAGACAGCTCGACAAAGGAGTTTACCGTCAGCGGTATTTACGGCGACTATGGCATTACAAAGGCGGCGGGCACACCGGGCGTTCATTTATCCATTGCCGGAGCCAATGTGGTGCATACGGAAAAATCGAACTTTTTCATTATTGAGTTCAAAGACGGGGTGAACATCAACAAGGCGCAAAAGGCCATGCAAACCAGCCTGAACCTAAAGGATGGGCAAATCGAACGCAACGAAAGACTGCTGGCGATTATGGGGTATGGCACAAGCAACAGAGCTATAAGCCTATATGCCACCGGCGCGGTTTTGTTCTGCATTGTCCTGATTGCCGGAGTGGTCATGATTTATAATACCTTCAATCTTTCGGTGATGGAACGGGTACGGCAGTTCGGACTTTTAAGATGTATCGGCGCGTCCCAGTCCCAAATTAAAAGGTTGGTGAAAAGAGAAGGGCTGTATATTACTTTGCAGGCAATTCCCATGGGAGTAGTTGCCGGAATGCTGATTGCTTTTGTATGCTCGGCCATCCTGAAATTTTATAACAGTAATCTTTTTTCTAATTTTCCGTTGTTTCATATCAGTATAGCGGGAATCCTCGCCGGTATAGTAATCGGATTTCTCACTGTGTCCATCGCTTCTTCCCTGCCTGCCAGAAAAGCTGCCAGGGTATCCCCTGTCAATGCGGTGACGGGAAGCAATGAGTTCAAAATATCGAAAAAGAAAAAGCAAGGGCTTTTGATGAAGCTGTTTGATGCGGAATTGGCCATGGGTGTAAACAATGCCCTTATCAAAAAGAAAACACTTTTTCTCATGTCCTGTTCCATTGCCATCAGCATCGCCATGTTTTTGGGTTTTCAGGTATTCATTGATTTTATGCACTCGTCAATGAAAACCACAAAACCTTATACGCCGGACATTACACTGACCTCCGAACAAGGTCTAAGCACCGGTTTATATAAAAAAACCGCGGCTCTGGATGGTGTAAGAAAAACCTACGGCAACATGTTCAGCTATGTGGAGGCCACCTTTGACGCTTCAAGACTAACCAATTCCTATAAAGAAATCATGGGAGGCATTACGGAAACCGATAACGGACTGTTCGTCCCGCCGGAAAAATCCTGGCTCATATCCTATGACAAAAACCAGCTTCAATGGGCGGAAAGGGATTTGCTTGACGGAGAGCTCTCAGAGGAAAAACTCAATGAACAAAACGGAGTCATCGCCATTGTCACCCATTTGAGGAATAACGCTACTTTTGAAACCACTACCCTGCAACTAGGAGATAAAGTCTATATCCAAACACCCGGTGGAACAAAGGAGATGACGGTCATGGCCATCCTGCGCTCTCTTCCTTTCAGCAGCTCCCGGCTTGCCCTGACCACCTTTGTCACAACCGAGAAGCTGTTCACCGAATTAACGGGAGAATCAACCTTTCAGGCGATCAACCTTCAACTGGACAAGTCGGGACAGGAGCATACGGTAAGGGAAATCAAAAACATGATCGGTCCCTCGGTTTCCCTTAATGACCAGCGTCAGAAAAATACGGAAACGGACCAGACCTTTTTAACAATGGCTGTTTTTGTATATGGGTTTGTTGCGGTAATTGCTTTAATCAGTGTTTTAAATATCATCAATACCATGAATACCAGCGTGGCGGCTAAAACCCGGTATTTGGGAATCATGCGGGCGGTGGGCATGTCCGGCACACAGCTTGACCGAATGGTTTTAACGGAAGCCCTCACCTACAGTCTGGCAGGATATATTTCCGGATGTATTTTGGGCATCGCCTTGCAAAAGACGCTTATTGAAAAATTCCTGTCGGAGTTCCATATCCTATGGAAATTGCCTTCATTGCAAATTGGGTTAATATTAATAGTCCTTCTGCTGGTGACGGCGGTTTCTATTATCGGCCCGCTAAAGCGCATCAAAGCACAAGGGGTATCGGAAGTTATCGGGTCCCTGTAAAAGGATCATAGCAAACAGAATGAACCGACAGTCTAAATGGATTGTCGGTTTTTCCTATTCTTCAAACAAGATGATTATACAGAAAAAAGAAACGGTGCAGCCTTCCGGCCGCATCGTCTCCTGTGAAATCAATGCTTTTTTGTGAACTGCCCCTAAAGAGAGTCTCTAAAACTATTTGGCGGTGATGCCGCGAAAGGTTTGTAACGTCTCATTGGCTTGCTTCACTAGAATTTTATCCATAACTTCCAGCAATTCTATAATTTCCGGATACTTAATGCTGTAAATGACCCGCAGACCTTCCTTCCTGCTCTGTAAAATGTCCTGCTTTTTTAAAACTGCCAGATGCTGCGAGGTATTGGCCTGTTCTACGTTTAATTCTTCAAAAATATCGCAAACGCACGCTTCCCCGTCTTTCAACAATTCCAAAATCCGAATTCTTGTCGGGTGGGCAATGGCTTTAAATATATCTGATTTTAGTTCCGATATTTTCTCATTCACTTCAAATCACCACCTGCGATTCTAATATGATTATATATCAAATTTATTAAAAAAGTAAAGAAAACAGAGCGATGCGGTTCCGGCCCCGGAAAAGCATACACCGGTTCGGGCAAACAACAGCCCCCGGTAAAGTTCCGGAGGCTGATTGGCAGGATTTTCTGTTTTATGAATCACATCCGGTGCGTCATGGGCAGCAGGAACAGGTATATATTCAATGCAGCCAGAAGCAGAACCAGCAGGGCAAAGGGGATAAAAGATCCCATCACCCGGTTCCCGGTATAGCTGGTCTTGGCAATACGGTAGGCTGTATAGACGGAAGCCAAGGTCCCAAGACTCAGCAGGGTGAATTGTAATATTTGAATGGTTTCCATGCTCACCAGGGCGGTGGCTGCATCACCGGTTTGCCTTCCAAATAAGGCCAGGAAGGTATAAAACACGGATTTTCCCTCCGCCAGCAGGTGGAATAAATTGTGCGCCAGATGTCCGGCCAAGTCCAAGGGAATCAGCATATAACCAAACCGGGTAAAATTCAAGGTAACGGATTCTGCATTTTTTAGAGAAGCAATCCAACTAGTTAAAACCAACAACAAAATGGGAATGGCCATGGCTACCAGGAAGGTTACCGTAAAAGTAACCGCATAGTTGCTGATGCCCAGTATTCTCTCCAGCCATTCCTGGGCCTTCATTCCGATTTCCAGCATGGTAATGTTCTGTACAAAAACAATCCCCATGATGACAATGGCCAGGAAAGATTCTTCCAGCTTGGGTTTGCGAATAAACCATAATTCTTTGGAAGGAATACGGGCGGATATACTGATGGAATCATTGGGACAGTTTTTCACGCAATGTCCGCAGAAGTTACAGCGGGCGTTATTATCCATGGTTTTGGGAAATTCAAACATGGGGCAGCCCGGTGCTTTTTCACTGCCTTTAAAGCAAGCAAAAACCGTGCATTGGGAGCATTTTTCCGGTGTGCCCCTTAACTCCAGAGCACCCGCCCGGGAGTAGTTTCCCGCCAGCCCGCCTAAAAAGCACAGGTAACGGCACCAGGTTCTGCGCTCAAAAAAAGCTCCGGCAGCCACAACACCGGTTATAATCAGCAGCATCAGCACCCCGGACCCCCTGGGAGATTCCACAATGCCGAAAACATGATCGGCCCAGGTGATGAGAATAAAAAAGATGTCAATGATCCATATGCCGTATCTTTTTAAAAACTTGGGTACCGGCCGGTTGTTGCCCACCCATTTTTGTATTAGATCGCTCAAAGTGGCAAAGGGGCAAATGGCACACCAGAAACGGCCTACCAGCAGAAAGATTAATGGAATGATGGGCCACCAGAGAACCCAGGTCATGGCGGTGCCAAAGTTGTCGTGAGCCACCGGGATGCCAATCAATAGTTCATACATGATAATGATAAAAACAATGGCGGTTGGCCACTGGAAAATTCCCGGATACCATTTGCTTTTTAGTATATTTTTCAGCCATTGACTGCCCTTGGTTTGCTCATTCATCTAGTTCACCCCGTTTCCCGCGCTTGTCTTTTTCATAATAAAAGCCGTTAGGATCACCAGCAGGTTAAGTGCCCCAAAACCGTAAAGTAAAGTCCAGTTGGGGGGAGCCTCGGTCTGAGGTGTTTCTTGACCATGTCCATCATGCCCCTGTTCATGGGTACCGGAGAAACCTGCCGGTGGGTTGTCCGGCACTGTACTATGCTGTGAGTGGTCCTCACTCTCCTGAAGGTTATGGCTGCCGCCGGAATGATCCATGGTGCTCATATCGTGCCCGGCATGAGGATCCCCTCCACCGTCCGCCCAGCCAATACTGCCTTGAACCAATAGAGCCATTAAAATAAAGGTTATGATACCCACAAAGACCTTTGGTCTCACTTTTCTCACCCTTTCAAAATTTTTCTGCAAAGAGGAAGCTCCCCGCTTCTGGGGAGCTTCCTTATTTAAATAAAATAAATTTTTCCATTGTGAACCACCCCTGTCCGCCAGAACTAGATTTAGGATAAGGATAAAAGTTCACACCCCTGTTACAAAAGCAACACATTTTTGTGATATTTCTTTATTTTCCGGAGATGGAACATGGATTCACCGGTAGCAGGATGTCGAAAGTGGTCCCTTCGTTTAATTTGCTTTGTACCTCAATCTCTCCACCATGGGACTCCAGAATTCTTTTAACAATAGCCAGCCCCAGGCCTGTGCTGCCCTGGGACCTGCTTCTGGACTTATCCCCTTTATAAAACCTCTCCCAAATGAGCGGCAGATCCTGGGGAGCTATCCCTGAGCCCGTATCATGGATCTGAATGTGTACCTGGTGGCCCTTGCTATTGACATGAACCGTTATTTTCCCGCCGGCGGGTGTATGCCGGATGGCGTTATCCATTAAATTAATAAAAACCCGCTCCATACGATCGCTGTTGCAAGTCACCAGAGGCAGATGTTTTTCCAGGTTCATGACCAGGGATATTTCCTTTTGCTCCATGAGCTGAGCTAGTTTAATGCTTACCCGCTCAAGAATATCTTTTAAGTTACAGGGCTCCTGGTCAAAATCAAAATGCCCCTCTTCCATTTTCTTCAAATCCAGCACTTCGCTGACCAGCCTTTTCAGCCGGGTGATTTCATCTAAAATGTTGTTGAGGTATTCCGTTGTTTCCTGTTCATTTCTCGCCAGCCCGTCCAGCATGGTCTCCGTAAAGCCTTGCATAATGGTCAGGGGGGTCTTGATCTCGTGGGCTACATTGGTAACAAATTCCCGTCGAATCTGCTCCTGGGCCTCCAGTTGCCGGATTTTCTCCTGCAGCCGGTCGGAAAGGGTATTCAAAGAATTGGCTAACAAACCGATTTCATCGTGGGATTCAATCTTTATTTTATTTTGATAGTTGCCCCCGGCCATCTCCAAAGCAACCTGATTCATTTTAATTAAGGGTTTGGTGATCAACCGTGAAAAAACCAGGCTTAAAAGGGCGGCCAAAACAATTCCTCCAACCGCGGCATAAATAATCAGCATCTGTAAGTGTCTTAATTGCTCCGCCAGAGGCTGCAGGGGTGCATGAATGATGACCGCCCTGGCCTTGTTATCCGGATCCGCAATGGGAGTGGCCACCGATAGAACATCGGTTTTAAAATAGGGATTATTTCCCTTGTGAACGATTACCTGACCATTGAATAACTGCATCAGATCGTGCATGCTCAGCATTCCATGATGGGGATTGTTCATGTCCATAGTCATGTTCTTGGTACTGACCCCCAAGCCCTGGCAGTGCATAACAATTCCCCTGCTGTCCAGGATCATTACATTGGCGTCATGCAGTCCGGCAATCAGCTTCACCATACGATCCAATTCCTCCGGATCTTCTTCAGTCTTGGCAATATCGGCAATCTTGGTGCTCAGAGAAATCATTTGACTGGCCTGCTGCTGATAGTAAAGCTCTTCCATAAAGCGGGTCTGGGCAAAACCGGCCACACCAATAATGATCAGCACCAGAATGGTCATAATCACCCATAGCTTAGTAACAATATTATTCAGCCTCATGTTTCACCTCAAATTTATAACCCACTCCCCATACGGTCCCGATATAGGAAGGAGCGCCGGGAACCTTTAATTTATCCCGCAGACGGTTAATGTGGGTATCTACCGTTCTCAGGTCACCGTAGTAGTCAAAGCCCCATACCCGTTCCAAAAGCTGCTCCCGGGTAAAGGACCAGCCGGGATTTCTGGCCAAAAGGGATAACAGTTCAAATTCCCGGGGAGTTAAAGTCACCGGTTTATCCATTAACAATACTTCCCGGGTCATTAAGTTCATGCGCATACCCGGAAAATTCAGCACCGGTTCTCCTGCCGGGCTGCCGGCCTCCATACGCCGCATAACCGCTTTGATACGGGCTACCAGTTCCCGGGGACTGAAGGGTTTGCCCATATAATCGTCCGCTCCGAACTCCAGGCCTAAAATACGGTCCACCTCTTCATTTTTAGCGGTTAGCATGATAATGGGTATTTGGGAAGTCTTGCGAATTTCACGGCATACCGAAATTCCGTCCATTTTAGGCATCATTACGTCCAGAACAATCAAATCCCAGGGTTCCGACCGGTATTTTTTCAAGGCCTCTTCCCCATCCATGGCTTCCCCTACCATGTAGCCTTCATTTTTTAAATAAATGCTGATGACCTGGCGAATTTTATCTTCATCGTCAACCACTAAGATACGCAGCGGGCTCATGGTTTTTCCCTCCCCGGGCACTCTTTTTATTTTTCCGACTCCTCAAAAGTGTTTCTGTTTCTATAGTAATTCCAAGTATCGGCCTTTGTCAAAACCAACCGAAGAGTGTCACTAAAATGTGACATTCAGGAAAGGGACGTTGAAAAATTCCGGAGAATCAAGTAATAAAATAGCAGAAACACCCTCTTGGGGTGTTTCTATGCTGGAATCATTTGTTTTGCACAGCAACTTTCTTTATCAACATGGATTCAAATTGCACAAAGGGCTTTGTTCTGGCCAGCGAAAAAACGGTCAAAGCAAGCCAAATGAAGGCGAAGGAGACCAGATGGACACCGGTAAACCGTTCATGATAGACAAAAACGCCTAAAATCAGGGCAATGGTGGGAGCAATATATTGCAAGAAACCAAGGATGGATAAAGGAAGCCGTTTAGCGCCGCTGGAAAATAAAATAAGCGGCACCGCGGTGACAATCCCGGCCCCCATTAAAAATCCGGAAGTAACCGGGTCATCCAAGCCGAAGGCCCCGGTGCCGTTTCTGTACAAATAACTTAAGTAAAGCAAGGCCAGGGGGGAGATGATCAGGGTTTCCAGGGTAATGCCGGTTATGGCCCCCAGGGTGGCCATTTTTTTAAATAACCCGTAGAGGCCGAAACTCCCGGCTAATAACAATGCCACCCAGGGAATGGCCCCAAAATGCAGGGTCATATTGCATACACCTATGGCTGCCAGCCCAAAGGACACCTTTTGCCAAAAAGAGAGTTTCTCCTTGAAAACAATAATCCCCAGCAAAACGCTGACCAGGGGATTGATATAGTAACCCAGGCTGGTTTCAATGATGCGATTGTTGTTAACCGCCCAGATATAAATAAACCAGTTGGCGCTGATGAGGAATGAAGCCGCGACAATCACTAGGAATTTTTTGGGCTGAGCAATCATTTCCCGGGTTTCTTGAATAAAGGAATTTATTTTTTGGGTTCCGAGCAAAAGAAAGGCCGTAAAAAAGAAGGACCATAAAATTCGGTGGGCCAAGATCTCGTGGGAGGGCACCTGTTCAACCAGCTTCCAATAAACCGGTAAAATTCCCCACAACACATAGGCGCCGGCAGTGGCCGCCATTTCTGTAACTTGTTCGTTCTGTTGCTCCAGTTTCATAAGCCATTACTCCAAACTTTAATGAATAAAACCTATTTTAGGCGCACCGGCCGGGAAAAGCAATAGGATTTGTTATTGTACAGCAAATTAAAAACGATTTAATTTGATTTAACCCAAGCCTCAGAAATTTTTAACGGTAATTTAATCGTGCCCTTGATTAAAAAATGGTATAATACAAAGAATGCCAATTTATTTCCAAAAATGAGTGAGGTCACCGTGTTGCAGCAACTAATCCATTACTTTAGCGATTTAGCGATTACTTTAATCGAAACCTTTCATTATTGGGGCATTTTTATCGGTATGGTGATTGAAAGTGCCTGCATTCCGCTGCCCAGTGAAGTTATCATGCTTTTTGGCGGTTTTTTAGTGGCACTGGGCAAGTTTAACTACTGGTATGTGGTAGCAGCCGGGGTTTTAGGCAATATAGTGGGTTCTGTGATCACCTACTGGATCGGCGCCAGCGGAGGACGGGCCTTTGTCTGCCAATACGGCAGGTATTTTTTCATTAATGTCAAGCATATGGAAAAAGCAGACGTATGGTTTAACCGTTATGGGGGACGGGCTGTGTTTTTTGGCCGCAATTTACCGGTTATCCGTACCTTTATTTCCCTGCCGGCGGGCATTGCCCGGATGAACTTTGGCAAATTTTTTATTTTAACTTTTACAGGCTGCATCCCCTGGAATATGGCTTTAACCTACCTGGGATTAAAGTTAGGAAAAAACTGGCACATCGTGGAAGCCTACACCCGGCCCATAAGCTACTCCATTGTGGCTCTAATCCTTTTAGCCATTGGCTATTTTCTATACAAAAGCACACGCAAACCCGAACTTCAGGATACACGGAAACATCCCCGGTCTTAAAAGCCGAAAGGTAGTGGCACACGCCACTACCTTTTCTTTATATAAATAACATGGCCATGATGGCTGAAGCAGTGGTTAAAAGAATGGAAATGATAAAAGCCGTTTTAATCACTTGACTTTCTATGCCTAACGCATCAATAGTGGCGGCGGCATTTTGCAGCTTGGCCGGCGATATTACACTGGCCAGCCCGCCGCCAATGGCAGTAGCGGCAATAACGATTAAAGGATCTACATGCAGCATTTTAGAGGTCAACAAGTGGTATTTGGTAAACATGGCGATGGTGGAGGCCTCGCTGCCACTGACAAAGCCTCCGAATAATCCCAGGAAACTGCTGGCAAAGGGATACAGGGAACCAAAGGTTGCAGCCGAAGCCTGGGCTAGAACAGCAATCATGTTTGAGCTTGCTTCGGTGATCTTCCATACTTCACCCTGGTTTTGCATGCCTGAATTATTCATTACAAAAGCGATGGCAAAGAAAATGGCTGCCGCCAGGGTGGGTCTGGGCGCCCGCTGCACCCATTTGTTCCAGGTTTCTTTTATGGCTTTGCCCGATGGCTTGATAAAAACCGCTGCTAAAATTGTACTGATAAACACCCAGGTATAGGCGTTCCACAGCATCCTTGTTTTAATCTCCTGACCGGGGATGAAGGAAACCGCCATGGGCACCTTGTTAAACAGCAGATCAAACAAAGGTTGGCAGAAATTTAGAACTAATAAAATGGAAATTAAAATCAACCATGGGGAAAGGGCTCTGGCCAGGGACATTTGCTTCTCCAGCCGCAGGTCTTCCCGGGATAAATTGGACCTGTCAATGATGGGCTGTCCGGTGATTTTTAAATAAACCAGCATCACCAGAATGGTGCAGGCACCCGCCACCACGCCGGTCAGCACCACGCCGGATTTCAGAAAAGGAATGTGGCTCATGGCAATGGCGGCGCCCCCGTTGGTGACCCCGGCCAGAATACAAGGAATAAATCCTTCCTTCATTAATTTAAACCGCCCCACGATCCACAGCATACCAAAGCCAATCAAGGTGGAAATCACCGGCAAAAACTTGGCAAATACCTGAGCCGACTCCACCAGGGGTGTGCCGGTTAAATCGGCAAAAACCACCAGCGGCGCTCCCAGCAGGGCAAAGGTGCATAAAGCATCATAGCCAATGGCCGGAAGGGCAACCGCCACAAAGGTGGAATAGCCCATGGCCACCAGAATCGGCGGCAAAATGGATATGGGCGTAGCCCCAATGGATACCAGAAGGGTCCCGGCTCCGACGTTGAGCAGCATAATCTGCGCAACCTTATCCGTAGGCGCCAGGGTTTTTATAAAAATCACAATTCTTTGCAAGGCGCCGGTGGCCTGCATAAAGGTAATTTGAAAAATAGAGGCAAGTACCATAATGGAAACGGGAAAAGAAGAAATGAGGCCCGCCAGGCTGGCCCGAAGGCTGACTTCCAGCGAGGTGTTGAAGAAGAAAAGGGCAATGACAACCATTAAGATCCAACCTACCATACCGCTGCGATCGGCCGCCATTTGTTTCTTCACCATCAAAAAGGCAATGGCTAAAATTGGCAACAAGGTTAAAAAAACAGAAATTCCCATAATTTACCATCCTTCCATTCTACATAGACTAACTAATTATTAATTATAATTCACCTTCCCATAAAAGCAACCTTAAAGTCAAAGGGTTTACAGGACAAAAATGATTTCGTTGGACACCACTTCCTTTTTTTGCTAAAATGGCATTGTGTTTTACAAAGAATATTACAGAATGGTGAAAATCAATGACCAATAAAATCCATAAAATTCTTCTGTTGATCCTATTTGCTCTTATTTTTATGAGTCAACTGCAGCCTGCTTATGCCCAAACCGGCCCCACCCGGCACTTTATCATCCTGGTTGTGGACCAGATCAGTTTAAATAACCTTGACCATCCGGATCTGGCGCATTTTCAAGCCCTGATACAAAAAAACGGGGCCATTGGCTTAATGAACACCACCACCGGCGGCAGTCAGACTGCCGACAACGCTTTTACCACCATTGGTTCAGGCAGCCGGGCCATTGGTTCTCCGGGAGCCGCCCAGTCCTTTAATACCCGGGAGACCATCAACGGACAGCTTGTGGCCGATATTTACCAGCGCCGCAACAACATCCGGGATATTCATGCCTATCAGGTTGTAAACCTGTCCGCCGAACAAATGAAAAATATGAATAAAGACAAGCATTACGAGGTGCGCATTGGCGCCTTGGGGGACGCTTTACATGAGGCCGGATTAAAGACCGCCGTCTTGGGCAACTCCGACCTGCCCTCGGAGGAAACAAACCTGCCCCGCTATACCTACGGGCGACAGGCTGCCGCTTTGTTGATGGACGGCAACGGCCGGGTGGACTATGGGGTTGTTTCCGGCGATATTCTTACTGCCGACCGCCAGGCGCCCTTCGGTATTCGTACCGATGAAGAGAAGTTATTAAAGCTTTTAAAACAATATTATACCCAAAGTCCGGTATTGGTGGTGGATTTCGGCGATACCTCCCGGGCCGCCGCTTACTCCTCCAGCATTAGTAAACCCATGGCGGAAAGACAACTTTACTCAGCCTTACATAGGGCGGATCATTTTCTAGGAGAACTGCTGCAGGTCATCAACCTGGAGCAGGATTACCTCATGGTGCTGACCCCCACCCCTTCGGAAGCAAATAAAGCCCAGGGCAATACCTTGACACCCCTGATCTTCGCCGGTCCGGGCATTGAAAAAGGTCTTCTTACCTCGGGCACAACCCATCGTCCGGGTATTGTAACCAACACAGACGTGGCCGCAACAGTGCTGCATTCCCTGGGCCTGGCCGTTTCCGAGGAAATGATCGGGCAGCCCATGAAGGGTATCTCCGCTGAAACCGGAAGCTATCTCCAATACTTAAGTCAGGCTCAGGAAAAGCTGGTGCAAAACACCCTGCGCCGGGTACCGGTTCTCAGCACGGTTGCTTCTTACATTTTAGGGGTATTGGCCCTTTCTCTGGTGATGTTCATCCTTCGTCTGTTTAATCATGACTATTCCCGGATTCTAAAAAAGATCCTGCTTTATAATTACCTGGCCATCCTTACCCTGCCCCTGGGACTGCTGGCCATGGCCGGTCTGGGTGCCCTGACGGTGGCTCAATCCTTCATGGCTCTGATCTTAATTACTTTTGTCCTAACTGTTCTGCTGCACCGGCTGGCCCGCAATAAAAGTCTTTCCCACGCTATGGTAGCGGTTTGCGCCGCCTTCATTGCCCTGCTGTTTACGGATTTATTCCTGGGTGCAAACCTAATCCTCAATTCACCCTTGGGGTATGACCCCCAGTACGGAGCCCGTTTCTACGGCATCGGCAATGAACTGATGGGGGCGGTGATTGGGGCGGCCACCCTGGGGGCAGCCGCTTTCATGAATATCAAACAGTTCAAGGGACGGCTTGTTCTGGTGGCAGCCATGATGTTGGGCGTTTTATTCGTGATGGTCTATCCCGGTCTGGGTTCCAAAGGCGGTGCCTCCATCTCGGTAACAGCGGCTTTTGTTACTTTGCTCTGGCTGTCTCTGGGGCTGCCAACCGGTAAAAAACAATTATTTATGGTGGCCGCCTCGGTCCTGGCGGTGATGCTGTTCATTTCACTGGCTGATTTTCTGGGCGGCTCCCGTACCCATATCGGCCGTGCGGTTCAGGAGATTCAAACCGGCGGCTTGTCCAGCATGCTGGACATCATCATCCGTAAACTGGAGATGGACTTCCGGTTAATGCGTTACTCCTATTGGAGCGGCATGCTGGTGGCTTCCATCTTTCTAATGCTTTTAATGTTTAAATTCCAGTTTGATTTCCTGGAACACATCCGCAAAAGAACACCCGATATACTAAACGGTTGTTATGCCGCTTTATTTGGCGCCGCGGTGGCTCTGTTCACCAATGACGCCGGGATTATCGCCGCGGCAACCGCCATTATTTATCCGATCTTTACCCTGCTTTTGCTTAATCTGGTCCCAAGCGATAAAACGAGTCAAAATTCCATTTAGGTAGAAGGAGCTGTGGCAAAACCCGGAATGGTTGGATTGCACAGCCCTTTATTGTCCAAAAATAAAAAGAGAAATAGAACGCGGATTGAACGGGTGATACGGATTTACGCGGATTTTAATTAAAAATTTAAAATCCGTGAGAATCCGCGGAAATCCGTAAAATCCGCGTTCTATTTTTTATTAGCCTGGGTTATCTGCCATTTTTAATGTTTCATCGAGATTAAATACCTAAATAAGCTTCTTTAACATGTTCGTTTTTCAGAAGCTGTTGCCCGCTCCCCTCCAGGGTAATTCTCCCGTTTTCCAAAACATAGGCCCGATGGCAAAGCTTTAAGGTCTGGCCTACGTTTTGTTCCACTAACAAAACCGTAACCCCCTGGTTATTGATTTCTTTGACGAAATCAAAGATTTGCTGTACCAGTACCGGGGCCAAACCCAGGGAGGGCTCGTCTAAGATAAGCAGCTTGGGTAGAGCCATCAGCCCTCTGCCGATGGCCACCATCTGCTGCTGCCCGCCGCTTAACTTGCCGGCCTCCTGGTTCTTCTTCTCTTCCAAAATAGGAAACAAATCAAAGACCCTGCGCAGGGTCTCTTTCCTTTTCCCTTTGGCCTCCGGGAAAAGGGAACCCATTTCCAGATTTTCCATGACCGTCATTTCCGGAAACAGCCGCCGGCCTTCCGGAACGTGAATAATGCCATATCCGGCCACTTTATAGCCCGGTATACGGGTAATATCCTGCCCCATAAAATGAATGCTTCCCTTATCTTTAGGCAGAAGGCCTGAAATGGCATTGAGGGTGGTCGTCTTGCCGGTGCCGTTGGAACCCAGCAGCACCACCAGTTCTCCCTCATGAACTTCAAAGGAAACACCCCACAGTACCTGCAGTTCCTTATAGGAAACATCAATATGATTAACCTTGAGCATAGGCATCACCTAAATATGCTTTAATAACTTCAGGGTGTCCGGCCACTTCTTTGGGGGCTCCAGTGGTAATCTGCCCGCCAAAATTAATGGCCAAAATCCGGTCCGAAATGCCCATCATCACTTTCATTAAATGTTCAACAATAATGATGGTCACCCCGGCTTCCCGAATTTTTCTGATTAATAGAATCGCTTCCTCCGATTCCTTGGGATTTAACCCGGCACAGGTTTCATCCAGCAGCAAAAGTTCCGGTTCGGTAGCCAGGGCTCTGGCAATTTCCAGTCTTTTGCGCAGGGGAATGGGCAGGCTCTTGGCCTCAAAGTCTTTATAAGGCTCTAAACCACAAAAATGAACAATCTCCTTTGCTTTCGCTCTGGCCTTGCCAACCTGGCTTGTTCTGAGAAAGGCCCCGGCCATTACGTTATCAAGCACACTCATCCGTTTTAGCGGCTTTACCACCTGGAAGGTCCTGCCGATGCCCACCTGACAGATTTTATGGGCGGGCAGTGTATCAATCCTTTTTCCCTTAAAATAAATCTCTCCAGAGGTTAAAGGAAAGAATCGGCTGATTAAATTAAATACCGTTGTTTTTCCGGAACCGTTAGGACCAATAATACCGAATATTTCCCCTTGATTCACGGTAAAATTCAAGTTTGCTACCGCCGTCAACCCGCCAAACTGCTTAACCAGATTATTGGCTGCGAAGAAGCTCATCCTTTTCACCTCCTGGAACATCAATTTTCCTGCGCTGGAGCCAGCTTTTGACACGCTCCATCTCACCGGCAATGCCATTGGGCACAAACAAAATAATAATGCACACCAGCAGACCAAAGACCAGCACATTGGCCGAGCCCAAAGTAGCCCGGAACAATTCCCCCAGGGAAATATAAATGACTGCCCCGATGGTTGGTCCCCAGATGGTGGCGGGCCCTCCCAGCATCACCACCAGGATGAGCATAATGGAAACGTTGGGCAGGGAGAAAACAATCCGTGGATCAATAAAAGCCACATAATTCATATAAAAAGCTCCGGCCAGGCCGGTAATAAAAGCGCTGGGAATTAAGGCCAGATTTTTGTAAAGGGTTGTGGGTATGCCCAGAGAGGTAGCGGCATCCTGGTCTTCTCGAATGGAGACTAAATAATAGCCGATTTTGGAATTGACAAGGAGATAGGTGACTAAAATGGTCAGTGCCAAAATGCCCAACCCTACATAAAAATAAAAAACTTTGGAGATAACGGCCGGCATGATTAAAATACCCTTAGCCCCATTGGTAAAACTCTGCAGGTTTGTAAACAGCAGCCGAAAAATTTCCCCCAGGGAAAGCATGGCCAGAGCAAAATAGGGGCCACGGAGCCGGAAACAAATAAACCCGATGGGTAATGAAACAATGGTGGCCACCAGGGGGCCCAGGAGCATGCCCCACCAGGGAGAGATGCCCAGGTGCAGCTTTAACAAACCGGCCGTATAGGCTCCCAGACCAAAAAATGCCGCGTGGCCAAAGGAAATCTGACCCGCATAGCCGCCAAGGATATTCCAGGCGGTTCCCAGGATGGCCCAGATAATAATCAGATTCAAAATATGCAGGTGATAAGGAACTTTAAGCACCAGCGGTATCAAGGCCGCCAGTACAAATACTCCGATGGATAAGAGAATCTTTTTGTTTTTCATCACGACTCACCTCTTTGCTAAACTCCTGAACCCGCCGGGCAGGAACAGCAGTACCACGATAAAGATCACCAGCCCGACAATATCTTTATAGCCCATGGAGATATAAGTGGCACCCAAGGATTCCGCAATGCCGAGGGTGACGCCCCCCACAATGGCCCCCACCGTACTGCCCATGCCGCCCAAAATGGTAATAATAAAGGATTTGGTGGTGAATAACTGGCCAATATCCGGCCACAGGTAAAACAAAGGCAGCAGCAGGGACCCTCCGGCAGCGGCTAAAGCAGCGCCAATACCAAAGGTAATCATGGTAATTTTTGAAGAATTAACACCCATATATACAGCGGCATCCCGGTCCTGGGCGGTGGCCCGAATGGACTTGCCGAGGTCTGTCTTGGTTAAAAACAGGTGCAGCAGCAGCGTTAACGCCATGGCAATGATAAAACCAATAACCATGGCCACACTAATGGACATATCCGCAAAGTAGAGGGTTTTGGATGAGTAGCCCGTGGCAACCGAGCGGTAGTCTGATTTAAACATTAAGCGGGCTGTTTCTGTCAACACCAGCATAATTCCCACCGTAAGCAATACCTGATTTTGAGGAAGAATTGAATCCACTTCCACCAGCCGGTTGATAGCATATTTTTGAATCAGGCAGCCCAGTAAAAAAAGGGTGGGCATTGCCACTAACAGGCCAAGGTAGGGATCGATCCCAAATTCTTTAAAACAAACATAGGTTACATACATGCCAACCATCACTAAGGCTCCATGGGCCATGTTGATGATCTTCATAACCCCCATGATCAGGGTCATGCCGATGGCAATCAAGGCGTACATGCCCCCCAGCAGGATGCCGCAGATGACGGTTTGACCGAATAATGTCATTCGGGTTACCTCCCAACATTGGTAATGGGATCAACCGCCGGGGACAAGATCCCCGGCGGCTGGACCCCTTAATTGGTCCGGTCTTTCCAGTTCGGAACGGGGTATACATAAGGAGCGGATTTTACCTCATCCGGCCAGATCACTTCCAGATTTCCCTTCTGCCACTGCACTACATAGGTATTGGGTTTGTTTTGATTAGTATAATCTTCCCATGCTTCAAATTTTACCGGCCCCATCACCGTCATCATATCGGTTTCCTTAAGGGCCTTTTGTATACCGGTGTTGGACAGCTCCTGGGCTCTGTTCAGCGCATCCACCGCCACATACATGGAAGCATAGGCCTGGGCGCCGTGATAATCCGGCTCTTTGCCATACTTCTCCTTATACTTGGTGAAGTATTCTTTCGCCCCAGGCCACGTAACGTTGGGTACCCACAGGGTGGTTGAAGCAATATATTCCGAGGCGCTGCCGGCGTTTTCCTCAAATTCCGGCATAGTGTAACCTGCTCCGCCACCCACAAAAAGTTTGGTATTGAAATCAAGCTCTTTCATTTGCTTAACAATCAGCCCGGCATCCATAACGTAAGAAACGGCAAAAACCATATCGGGGTTGGTATTCTTAGCGTTGGCCAGCATAGGTTTAAAATCAATGGCCCCGGATTCATAGGACTGGTCAAAAACAAGCTTGATGCCCCTCTTTTCGCATTCTGCTCTAAAACCCTTGGCGGAAGAGGAGCCAAAGTCGGTGTTTTCATAAATTAAAGCCGCCGTCTGGGGTTTAACCACTTGTTCCATCATGGTCCAAAGTGCACCGGTATACTTACTGGCCGGAGCTGCGGTACCTCTAAATACCCACTGCCAGCCCTGCCTGGTAATATCGTCCGCAGAGCCGGTGACAATTAAAAAGGGGATATTCATGCTCTGGGCGTTGGCTGCAACCACATTGGTCACCGCACTGCTGTAGCCGCCGGTTAACATGGCCACCTGATCTTGGTTGATTAGTTTTTCCGCAGCGGATTTGGCCACATCCTGTTTACTTTGATCATCTTCGAAGATCAGTTGGATTTCCTTGCCTTGAACTTGGGTTTTTCCGGCAGCTTTAAGCTCTTCGTAAGCCATTTCAAAGGAGTTCTTTTCCATGGTGCCAAACATGGCTTCTCCACCGGTCAGAGGTAGGATGACCCCGATTTTAATGGTATCCTGGGATGCTCCCCCGCCACAGCCGGTTAATAAAAATGCCAATAAAAGAAGGCTGCTTACCAGTGCTGTTATTGTCCTAAATTTAAACAATTTCTCCACCTCCATTTTAAAAAAACACAAAATAATCTGTATTTTTAATTAACTTTTTTGCTACCCCCCCCCGAATCGGGATATCGCAACCGTGTCGCAACGTATCATACTAAATAGGCCTTATAATTAAATTGTATGTTTTATATCGTACTTTTTGCCGTGCTAATTAACAATAATTCCACCTTAAACGGTTGTTTTTTTACCTTTAACGGTTAACCTTAAAAAATAACCGTACTTCGTCCTGTTTTTTAATAATGAAGAAAAGGGATTATGGCAAAACGAACGATGTTCTTTCTGCAACAATCCCTCTTCTTCTAAAAAATAAAAAATGAAACACGGATTTTACAGATTTGCACGAATTTACACGAATTTTTCATCTGTATTTTAAATCCGCAAATCCGTATCATCCGTTGAATCCGTGTTCTGTTCCTTTAGTAGTTTCCTAACTTCCCGCCTTAATCCGCAAATCGCATTAACTGGTCCGGGTAAAAACTCCACTCCGGTGTGATCAATTTTTCTCCGAAGCGGATGGAATACCAGGGACTGAAATCTTCGTCCTCCGGATTTTTAAGTATATGAATATCCTGGGCCGGCATGTAGCTCTGTGCCAGCAGGAACAATTTTTCCTGGGTGGCTTTATTTTCAACCATATCCATTACAATAACGCAATGGCCGGTTCCTTCTCCTTTTAAAAACACATCGCCAATTTGCATCTCTTGCAACGGTACGTTTTTCATCTCTTGCGCTAAAGATAATGTCCCGGCATAGGCAAACACCATATCAAGATACTTTCTAAAGCTGTCATAAGCAGTGGAAGGTTCTGCTCTCTTTACCCAATAGGCCCTGTTTTCTTCTACCACAATTCGATTGCCTTGGGCCCAGATGGGATAATCGGCTTTAAATCCATTGGTGAAATTAAAATGAATTTTATCATACCATCCCCTTGCATACAGGTGTTCCGCCCTTAGCCTTATTACGGCATCCGCACACTGCTGTAAATCCCGGTCGCCCACATCTATATCCAATACGGCTGCATGAACATTCCTGGTTTTCATTTGGCCATTGTAGTATTTTACTTGTGAACCATGGGGCTTTAAAGGCAGGGTCCTTAAATATTGCCCGAAGGAACCCTCGGACACCGGAATCCTTTCAAAACCTTCCGGAGGATTGATTCTTGCTCCAAGGGTGCTCCCCTTTTCGTTGATCAAGGGGGCCTTTTCGGTTTTCTCCACAGAAAGGTTCCGGCCCTTTGTTTTTGCTTCCTGCTCCTTCTCCCTATCAATCTGCCCTGTGTGGTTACCGGAACAGGAAGTCACAAACAAAAACAGCAAAACCATCAGGATCTTTTTCATTTAACTCACCGATCTCTCTTTTTTTAACATAACCTCTAAAATAACTTTATCCGTAAAGACCATACCCGGGTTGCTGATTTTGCCCAGATTTTTTATGGTGTCCTGGATTGAACTTAAAATAATACCATTGGTATCCGGCACCACAACCTCTCCCCGGGCCAGCAGCGAACTCTCCACGGCGGCTCCTGCGGCGGTGGAGAGCTTTAATGCACAACCCACTTTTCCCCCGTCACAGATCATTCCCGTAAGATTGGCAATTAAATTCTTCATGGCCGCCTCTATGGCCGTCCCCTTTCCTCCCAACAGCCAGGTAATGGCCGCACTGGCTCCGGTGGCTGCGGCAACCGCACAGCCGCATAGGGCCGATAAATTTCCGGTATGCAGCTTGATATAGATGGTAATTAAATGACTGAGAGCCACCGCCCGTATCATTTTATCCGGAGCAGCACCGGTCTTTTGGGCCACAGCATATACAGGCAGAATGGCGGTAATGCCATGGTTGCCGCTGCCGGCACTGCTCATCACCGGAACATTTTCCCCGGACATTCTGGCATCCGCTGCCCCTGCCGTCAGCATTTTAGCATAATTTATCATATCATCCGACAGGGTGCCGTTATCAACCATTTCCTTCAGTATGGCCCCAATGCCCAGGCCAAGTTTTTTGGCAATGCCCTTTTGGGCAGCTAGAAAATTCATTTCAATTCCTTCAGCGATAAAAAGAATGTCCTGAAGGGGAATCCTTTCCATGGCCTCAACCATTGCATTAACACTGGCCTCTTTGCACCACAGGTTTAAAGGGTTATCCTGAATCTCATCATCATTTCCCTGATCTTTTTCATATAGGGTCTTACCGTTTTTTCTAATCCTGACGAGATTGGTGTGGCTATTCTGAATGATGGCCTCGCTCCATTCAGAAGCTGTTTCGACCTTGACCTTGATCCAAAGCCTATTCTTTTCATGGTCTACGCTGACCTGGATGATTCCGTGGTCCACCATGGCTTGGGCCAGGACCAGTTCCCGCTGCTGGATGGCCGCCAACACCGATAATTTTTTTTCAGGGTTTTTCTTAATCACACCCAGAGCAGCGGCAATGGGCAGCCCCGTTTGTCCCGTCCCTGGAATCCCCACCGCAACCCCGTTTTTAAAGATGTTGGCACTGACGGAGACACTCACCTTGCTGACTGCGGCACCCTCTTCCAATACGTTAGCGGCATAGGCTGCCCCGAGGGCTACCGCCCCCGGTTCGGTGCATCCCATGGTAGGCAGCACCTCTGTTTTTAATAAAGCAACTATTTTATTAAAATCCATATGATCATCCCCCCAGAACCTTAAACGCAAGAAACATACCAAAGCAATCCGTCTATTTAAGGCTCATATCCAGCCCCTTTATCACGGTCTCTGATAAACCATGATAAAAAATGATAAGGAATGATAAATGGATTTATCCGATTAGGATAATCCGTATTTGCGAATCTTCCGGTACAAAGTCGCTATACTGATGCCCAAACTGGCCGCCGCCTGTGCTTTTCCCTCCACACTGCCGCCATATTTCTTTAGCGCTTTTAAAATCTCTTCCTTCTCGGCACTGTGTTGAAGCAATGATTCTCCGCTTTGGGAGGTAACAGCAATTTTAGGCGGGAGGTCGCGAACTTCCACCGTGGATCCCAAGGTTTTTATTACCGCACATTCCATAGCATTCTCCAGTTCACGAATATTTCCCGGCCAGTTATACTGCAGCAAAACTTCTTCCGCTTCCGCAGAAATACTTTGAATGTCTTTCCCATAGGCCCGGGCATGTTTCTGCATAAAATATCCTGCCAGTTCCATAATATCGCTCTTCCTCTCCCGCAGCGCCGGTAACAGAATGGGAAAAACGTTCAGCCGGTAATATAAATCCTCTCTGAAGCGCCCTTCTAAAATCATTTCCTCCAAATTACGGTTGGTGGCGGCGATCATACGCACATTAATGGGAATCACTTTAACGGAGCCAATCCTCTCCACAACCCTTTCCTGCAGTACCCGAAGCATTTTAGCCTGTAAAGCAAGGGGCATGTCTCCGATTTCATCCAGAAATAACGTCCCTCCATTGGCCAACTCAAACTTTCCCGGCTTGCCTCCCTTTTTAGCCCCGGTGAATGAACCTTCTTCATAACCAAAGAGTTCACTTTCCAGCAGGGCTTCCGGGATGGCCGCACAGTTTAGGGCCACCAGAGGGCCTGTACTGCGGTCACTGGTAAAATGAATGGCCCGGGCAAAAATTTCTTTACCGGTCCCGCTTTCCCCGGTAATGAGAACCGTAGACAAACCGAAAGCCGCCTTCTTTGCCTCCTCCTTTACCGCTGCGAGGTTCTTGCTGTTTCCAACAATATCTTCAAAAGCAACCGGCGCCTCTTTAGAGTAACCGGATTGATACCCTTCATTAACCAGCCGGAAGCTGGCCACAGCCCCCTGAATGACTCCATCAACCAGCATCGGTTTGGCATTAATTAAGTAGTGATGCTGCCTGCCGTTACGCCACATCTTTACTTCCCGGTCCAAAAACTCCTTGCCGTTGCGAAGGATCTCCGGGATGGGTGTTCCGGGAAAAACCTCATTAATATGAAAATCCAGCACATCATTGAACTTGGTTCTGAGCATTCTTTCCGCGGCAAAATTCATGTTAATAACCCGGGCGGCGTTATCAATGGCAATAACTCCTTCAGCCACAAAATTAAGAACCGTTTCCAGTTGATTCTTTAAAAAAAGTAAGCGGTTGACGGTGCTTTTCTCAACGGTTTTAGCGGCAATCAGTTCAGCCATTTTACGAATAAAGTCCAAAAGTTGTGTCCCTTTATGAATAATCTCCATTTGCTGTTCCCGGGAAAAGGCAATCAGACTAATAACACCAATCACCTCGCTTCCCAAGAGAATGGGGCAGCAAAGCTGCGCCAACTCCATGCAGGTGGATTGTTTTTCACAGACCAGGCAGGCATCATTACTCTTGATATCCGCAATGATATACTCTTCTCTCTTTTCAATCACCTGATGTCCCACAGAATAACCAATAATCCTTTGGCCAACGGTATCCCTATGATAACCGGTACCGGCAATTCGGACCATATGCTGGTCAAATATGGTAACATCCATCATCAGTACGCTGGATATAGCCTCGGCAATTTGTTGTACCGTCACTTGGATTTGCTGGAGACGTGATATCATTACGCATTTCCCTTCTGATTTAAGCATTATAAATTTATAGTACTTTAGTTTCTTTATAAATTTAAATAGTCCTTTGTAGTGGCTCAAAAAGGGGAACGGTTAATTATGATGAATATTCTAATATAGAAACTGTTCGAGGTGATAACTTGAGAGACCGTGACAAATCAAAAGAAGAACTTGTTGCTGAAATAACACAGCTTCGCAGGGAAATGCATGAACTGAAAATTGTTCATGAACAATACATGAAGACCCAGGATCAGTTACGGGAAAGTGAAGAACGTTTTCGATCCTTATTTAACAGCAGTATGGACGGCATCCTTTTAACTCACATCAGCGGCAATGTAGTGGCTGCAAACCCTGCCGTCTGCAAGATGCTGGGACAAACCGAAGAAGAATTGTGCAGGGTTGGAAGGTTAGGCATCATTGAGGTGAATGACGAAAGAACTTATCATGCTCTGGAAGAACGGAACTGTACCGGTAAATTCTTATGCGAGCTAAGTTTTGTGCATAAAGACGGCACGCCGATCCCGGTGGAGGTCAGTTCTAACGTATTTCGAGACCAGAACAACCGGGAATTTGCCAGTTTATTTGTTCGGGACATTCGGGACCGAAAAAGATACGAGCAGGAAATGCAGCGACTGGACCGTTTAAACATTATTGGCCAGATGGCCGCCGGTATTGGGCATGAAGTGAGAAATCCTTTAACCACCGTGCGGGGGTTTTTACAAATGCTTAGCCAGAAACCGAAATGCAGTGATTATAAAGAATATCTTAAGCTCATGATCGAAGAATTAGATCGGGCCAACCTGATTATTACGGAGTTTTTATCCGTGGCTAAAAGCAGCTCCGAGACCATGGAGATGATTGATTTAAATAAACTGATCAAATCCATTTCCCCGTTAATACAGTCAGACGCTTATCGTCAAAACAACTTTTTCCTCTTTGAGGAAGGGAAGATCCAGCCCATTCAGGCCAACGCCAAGGAACTCCGGCAGGTCATTTTAAATTTATCCCAGAATGGCCTGGAGGCCATGTCTTCGGGAAAAACTCTAAAAATCAGTACCTATATGAGGGAAGAAAAAGTTGTACTCTCGGTTCAAGACCAGGGATGCGGCATTGATAAGAATATCTTAGATAAAATTGGCACCCCTTTTTTAACCACCAAAGACCACGGTACCGGTTTGGGACTGGCGGTTTGTTATGGTATTGCCCGCCGTCATAATGCCACTATCGAGGTGGAAACCAGTCCCCAGGGTACAACCTTTTTTATAGAGTTTTCAGGAGCCATTTGCTATCAATAAAAATACAACAATCAATTTTCTAATCAAATTCTAATTTACCGTTAATTCTCCTCTAGTTATCTCCTCCTATACTAAGAGTAGAAACAAAATGAACAATTTACTTGGAGGGAATAACATGTCATTCAATTTAGATCACATCGACGAATTAAAACGGAGAGCCAATGTAAGCTACGCAGACGCCAGAGAGGCACTGATTCAATGCAATGGCGATTTATTAGAAGCTTTAGTGTATCTTGAAGGACAAAACAAAATCAAACCGGAACCACAAGAAAGCACTCTTCTGTCCAAAATGAAAACTCTTTTTAATAAAGGGAACAATACCCGGTTTGTTATCAAAAAGAAAGAACGGACCGTTCTCAATCTGTCGGTAACCATTACGGTGCTTATTACCGTCTTTACTTTTCATATCACGGTCCCAGTGCTCCTGCTGGCTTTGGTCACGGGCCATAAAATGAAGTTTGAAGGCAAAAACGGGGAAGACTTAAAGGTGAATAAAACCTTGCACAAGGTTTCCGAAGCAGTGGACAACGCCAAGAAAAAGCTGGTTGAGGAAGATCCCCATACCGCAACCCAGTAAAAAGAAATAATCCATACTATAAAAATAACCTACAGATGAATGTAGGTTATTTTTATAGATCCCCCTTCCCTTCCTTGGGTATAATGACATTATGACTCATTTGTTATTTGGAGGAAAACGAATGACCGGGCAAAAAATTTTGGTAATTGAAGATGAGTTAAAACTTTCAAGATTTATTGAGTTAGAACTAAAACATGAAGGATATCAGGTGGAACAGGCCCACAATGGCAGAGACGGGCTGCAAAAAGCCCTTGACGGAGAATTTGATCTTATCTTACTGGATATTATGCTCCCCTCCATCAATGGTATGGAAATATTGAGGAGAGTCAGGAAACATTCCGAAGTTCCGGTCATTCTGCTCACTGCTAAGGATGAAACCATGGATAAGGTCATGGGATTAGACATGGGGGCTGACGACTACGTAACCAAACCTTTTGCTATTGAGGAACTTCTGGCCAGAATCAGGGTGGCCTTAAAAAGAAAAGCACCGGCCATAAAAAGCTCTGTTTTACAAGTCCATGGGTTAAAAATGGATTTAGATCAATACTCCGTTACTTTTAATCATGAACCCATTGAGTTAACCAAAAGGGAGTTTGATTTATTAAGATATTTTTTAGAAAATAAAAATATTGTTCTTACCAGGGAAAAGCTTCTTGAGGCCGTATGGGGATACGGCTACGCAGGAGATACCAACATTGTGGATGTCTATATAAGATACCTCAGAAGCAAGATTGACGATAAATATCATAAAAAAGTCATTCATACGGTGCGAGGGGTGGGGTATCTTCTAAAGGATGAAGAATAAGGGGTCTTATTTTAGAATACTGATAAAAATTTTAAAATTTATGCTGAGATTGTTTATCAGTCTTTGCAAAGTGATTCCCAAGGCGCTCCGCCAATTGTATCAATGGTTAGTTAAAAGGCTCTATTTCTCTATTTCTTTTAAAATTACCGCCGTTTACGCCGTTATTTTCGGTCTCATCTTTCTTTTATTCAATGCGGGTATTGGCGTTGCCTTTGTGGCCTACCTTGGCCGGGATGCCCAGGAAGACTTGGTAAAGGATTTTGAAATCATTTCATCGCTTTTAAAAGATAATACGGAACTCCCCGCCAGGAATATTGAACAGTTGTCGAGATTGGATGGTATCGAGATCACCCTGTTTACCGAAAAGAAGGAAGTGATCTATACTACTGAAGAAACATCTCCGGTTTTTTATGAGCAAAAGGATAACCGTTTTTTTGTATTCAATACCACACCAACTCCTTATGGCAAATCCACCTCTCCCTTGACAATGGTTTTAAACGATCCAGTAATTTGGAACTCAAATACGGTTTATATTCAAATCACCAACCCCTTAGCAAGAGAAACTTTTAATGTGGGGCTTCTGATGGCTGCTCTTTTCAGCCTAACCATGGTGATGATTATTATTGTTATCGTAATTGGCTCCAGAGCCAGTAAAAAAATGCTTCTTCCGGTGGCAAAAATGACCAATACCGTTAATAATATAACCATCAATGCTTTGGATACCCGGCTGGATGTTGGCGGTTCTCAGGACGAACTCAAGGATTTGGCCAAGACCTTTAACAGCATGCTTGACAGAATCCAGCTTTCCTATGAACAACAGAATCAATTTGTCTCAGACGCTTCCCATGAGTTAAGAACGCCCATTGCGGTTATTCAGGGGTATGCCAATTTATTGGACCGCTGGGGCAAAAATGATCCCTCGGTACTGGAGGAATCCATCACATCCATTAAAACAGAATCCGAGAACATGAAGGATTTAATCGAAAAGCTTTTGTTTTTAGCCAGAGGGGATAAAGCGACCCAGAAAATAGATAAAGAATCCTTTTCCATCCAGGAATTAATGGAGGAAATTATAAAAGAAACCAGGCTGATCGATCCTGCCCATGAAATTATAAACTGGCGCAATGAAAACATGATTATCTTTGCGGATCGCAAGCTGCTCAAAGAGGCTTTGCGAAGCCTTATCGACAATAGTATAAAATACACTCCTAAGGGTGGAAAAATCATTATTGATTATTTTTCCCAAAAGTCTCAAGCTGTCATTACCATTACAGATACGGGCATCGGCATTTCCAAAGAGGATTTACCGTACATCTTTAATCGCTTTTATCGAGCGGATAAATCCCGGACCAAACAGACCGGCGGAACCGGCTTAGGATTATCCATCGCCAGGTGGATTATCCTTCAGCACAGAGGAACCATTGAGGTGGAAAGCCAAATTAATCAAGGCACAAAAATGACGGTCTTTTTGCCCGTCCAAAATAAAGGCTAGAATAGAACACGGATTTTACGGATTCACACGGATTTAATATCTTTAAATTAAAATCCGTATCATCCGTTTAATCCGTGTTTTATCCTTTTGTGAAACGCTAAAGGATCCTTCAAACCACCGCTTACAAATTCCGATAATTCTTTACATTTATCGTAATGGAGGATTTTATTTGTTCGGTAACTAATATTTCATGATCTTAATAATAACCTTGTTGTGTTTCCTGTAAAATTAAGTTTTTAACCCTTGGAGGTTCTATGCTTCAGGAGATAAACGGAAAATTAGAAAAATACATGCCTGTTGTTGCTCCTATTAGCGTGCTGCTGGGCCTCTTGCTGTCCAAGTCCCTAAGCCTTTATGCTTTTCTTATCCCCTGGGTTTTTGCCTTTATGACTTTTTCAGGGAGTCTGGGCTCCAGTTTTAGAGACCTGAAGGGAGCCATTTCCCGCCCCGCTCAAATATTGACAGCCCTGCTGGTGCTGCATTTAATGATCCCCGGGGCAGCCTTTGGATTGGGACACATTTTATTTAAGCATGATCCCTTTACCATTACAGGCCTGATTTTAGCGGTGGTTATTCCTACGGGGATCACCAGCCTTATCTGGGCTTCCAACTATCAAGGGGATACGGCCCTGGCCTTTTCCATTATCTTGATTGATGCTTTGTTTTCACCCCTTATCGTTCCTTACAGCCTCTCTTTATTTGCTAACGCCACTGTATCCATTGATGTTTGGGGAATCATGAAGGGGCTTTTGTGGATGATTGTACTTCCCTCTATTTTAGGCATGTTATTAAATGAAGCTACCTCCGGCAGGGTCAAGGTATCTCTGGGCGCTCCCTTAGCGCCTTTCTCCAAACTGGGTCTGGCAGTGGTAATGGCCATTAATAGTGCTCTTATCGCTCCTTATCTTAAGGCTGTTGATTTAAAACTATTGCTCATTATTGCCGTGATTCTGGTCCTCTCTTCCTCCGGCTATCTGTTGGGTTGGTTCAGCGGCCGGATTTTACATTGGCCCCGGGAGGTTAAGGTTACCCTGGCTTTCTGTACAGGAATGAGAAACATCAGTACCGGTGCTGTTTTAGCTGTTTCTTTTTTTCCTGCCCCTGTCGCCATTCCCGTTGTGATTTCCATGCTTCTTCAACAATTACTGGCTGCCCTTTGTGCCTATTTGCTCCGGTATGCTCCTGAGAGGGAAGCCTCTTCCTGACTTTTTAATAGAATATGGCATAGACAAAAGACCCGGACATCCGGGTCTTTTTTGTACAAGGGGTAATCTAAAACAATAGAACACGGATTTTTTGATCTTTGTTTCATATCCGTGTAAATCCGTGTCATCCGTTCAATCCGTGTTCTATTCTTTAGCCTTCGTTGCGTTGCCTGCCTGCTCTGTAAAACCATTCTTATAAGGATTCTGCTAAAATATAAATGCCTATATATACAAGCAGGAAATTGGTAATGATCTGAAACATGCCCCGGTTTATTTTATCAAACAGCAGGTTGCCCACAAATATACCCAAGGCTCCGGCCGGTATTAAATATAAGGCCATCGTAACCACCCGCAGGCTAATGCCCACCGTGAATAACTGCATTATCATTCCCGTAATATAAACCACAATAAAAAAACCAAGGGTAGTGCTGCGAATCACTTCCTTTGCAAAGGAGCTGTTATTAAAATAGAGGGCCATGGGAACCCCCGGCATATTCACTCCGGTGGTAAGCACCCCGGCAAAGAATCCAACCAGCACTTCTTTGCGCATGGGCCTGCTTTCTTTTTCTGCCGGAACAGGAGAACCTTCCATTTCTACTGCACATTGCAGCCCGTTACTTCCGGCTGTTTGCGTTTGTACGGCCCTTTGTCTAACCCTGGCTTGATAGCTCTGAAAAAATGAATACAGGGTTATAGCCAGAATAACCACGGCAATGGATAATTTTATGGTTTCCAGTCCCGCAAAAGCAAAAAACACCAATCCCAGGGGAACGCCAAAAAAACTTCCTATAATCAATCTCTTAAGAATCGCAGAATCAATATGCTGTTTTATCTTTGGTGTTAACACCAGGGCAATAAAAACGGACAAAATGGTACCCATTTGGATGCAGTCCTGTGGATTGTAAAATAGTAAAAGAAAAGGCGTGGCCATAATGGCAAAACCAAATCCTGTAATAGACTGCAGGGCAGAAGCAACAAAAACAATTGCGGAAGCACAAACCCATTCGTACATTTTTCCTCCAACTAGCATGCATTTAATTTTTCTTGAAATACAATGGGGACTGTCGAAAACGCCTTAGAATAACGCTCAAAGAACAGGTAGATACACCAGTGAACAACTGGGCTATAAGAAATAGAACACGGATTGAACGGATGATACGGATTTACGCGGATTTAATTAAAAAATTCAAAATCCGTGAGAATCCATAGTAATCCGCAAAATCCGCGTTCTATTCTTTTTTAATTTTGGAAACAAAGGTCTGCACAATCTAACCACTCCGGGTTCTTTGGCAGCAGCCCGGCGGCGCGTTTATGGATTAGGCTTTAGGGCTTAATATAAATAAAGCCCTCTGTTTGTTTCTTCACGACCTCGGTAATCCCTCCCGGTACAACTTCAACAAAACCGGGCCTTTGACTTTCATCCAGGGAGTGGGCATTTAAAGCATTGCGGCAGGCCGTAAATTTTACTCCCATATGGGAAAGCTTTGCCATTTGCTCTAATTGTTCTTTCTTTTCTTCCGGTGGGTAGTAAGCCATAACGGCCCCCGCATTGGCCACAACCTCCACCTCGGCCCCGTTCTGGCCTACATCCTTAAGAAAATTGGTAATATTAAGCAGTGCTTTGGGCCAGACTTCATTGTCAGATACATGAAATAGCACCTTTAAATCTTTCATGAATTGGACTCCTTCTTCATTTTTTCACTTGCCAGCCGTTTTAAGGCAGCCATGCGTTCTTCCTGCATTGGCGCCATACCCTTTAGAGTATAGTCTTTCCCAATGTAAGTATATTTAGGTTCTCCTAAACGATGGTAAGCCAGCAGTTCGTATTTCACATTGGGATATCCTTTAATAAATTCCACGATGGCGCCGATATCTCCTTCCGAGTCATTAAAACCGGGAATCACCGGGGTCCTTACCAGAATACTTTTGTCTGGGAAGCGCTCACATAGCCTTTTAAAGTTTTCTAAAATGATTTCGTTGTCAACACCGGTATATTCCTTATGTTTCGCCCTATCAATGCATTTTATATCGTACAGCACCGTATCCGTATATTCGCAAACTCGTTCCAGCCTGTCCCAGTCAGCATAACCGCAGGTTTCAATGGCGGTATTCATTCTCCTTTTTTTAGCTTCCTTTAATAATGCGGCTGCAAATTCCGACTGCACCAGGGGTTCCCCGCCGCTTAGGGTGATACCGCCTCCGGATCTGGAGTAAAAGCTGCTGTCCTGCTCCACTAAATTTAAAACTTCATCCACGCTCATGGTTTTACCGTACATATTTAAAGCCCTGGAAGGGCAGATTTCCGCACATTGACCACAGTGGTTGCAGCCTTCCCGGTCTATGACAATTTTATCGTCCTTTTCCCTGATGGCGCCTGTGGTACAGGCCTTCAAACAGTAGCCGCACTCCTGAATCCCGATACATTTATGATCGTTATAGGCTAATTCCGGCTGCAGAGATTGGGACTCCGGATTGGCACACCACCGGCAGTGCAGGGGACAGCCCTTGAGAAATACAATGGTTCGAATGCCGGGCCCATCGTGCACCGAGTAGCGTTGAATATTAAAAACAATCCCGTATTTATTTTTATCCTGGTGATTGGCTCCAGCCATAAAATACCTCCTGACTGAATACGGCTGTAAGTCCTGCTGAAAAGCAGGACTTACAGTTAAATCCGGATTCAAAAGTTAAATGGTGTTGTGCTCGGTTCTGGCAATGATATCGTCCTGCAGGTCCGGAGACAGGTCGCAGAAATAAGCACTGTATCCGGCTACCCTGACAATCAAGCCACGGTATTTGTCGGGATCTTTTTTGGCTTTGAGCAGGGTCTCTCTGTTGATGATGTTAAACTGCAGATGCCAGAGTTTCAAATCGCACCAGGTTCTAATAAAGGATACCAGCTTTTGCGTGCCCTCTTCTCCGGCTACGCAGGAAGGAGTAAACTTAATGTTCAGCAGCCTGGAGGCGCGCTCCCGATAATTGTAGTTCTTAGAATTAAAGTTGGATAACAATACGGCTGTCGGTCCGTTTACATCGCAACCGTGGGATGCGGAGGATCCATCTGCCAGCGGGGTGTAGGCCTTTCTGCCGTTTGGCGTAGCACCTACAACTTTACCAAAGGGAACGTGGGAAGTAAAGGGAACCAATCTTAAATCCAGGTGTACGCCCAGTTCCTTGGAATACTTTTTGGTAAATTCAAGGGCCTGACGGTCCACTTCCCGAGCAATGGTATCGGCATAGTCATCATTGTTGCCGTATTTTGGAGCATTGAGAAGCATTTGCCGGACGGCTTCCTTGCCTTCAAAATTACACTTTAAGGCTTCAATTAATTCAGCCATGGTCAATTTCTTGTCCTCAAAAACCAGCTTTTTAACGGCAGCCAGAGAATCTACCACCGTACCATAACCAATTAATTCGAAGTAACCCATGTCAATCCCGCCGGGAATCACCGGAGTATGCAGGTCCAGGCAGTGTTCCATGCACAGGTCATGCAGCGAGGAACCCAGGGGAGTGGCAAAGTGCCTGGGACGCAGGTTGATAATGGCATGCTGCTGGATAAAAGCGTGTTTTAAAAAGTTGGTTGTCTGTGCCGTATAAGCATTCCAGAACTCTCCCCAGGTCTTGAATTCCCCCGGATCGCCGGTTTCAAAAGTAACCAGCTCGTCTCCGGTAAGCCGGGTTCTGCCATTATAAAGAACCATTTCCACTGCGGAAGCAAAGTTGATATAAGCGCAACCGCTGGTAAAGGTGTCCCGGTTGGGCATTCTGGCCTCGGAGCAACCGGAAACCGCATAATCATAAGCTTCTTCAAAGGTTGCACCTTTGCTGAGCAGCAAGGGGATAACTTCTTCATCGTTGATTAGTTTGGGGAAACCGGAACCCTCTTTAATGGTTAGGGCAACCTCGTGCATATACCGCTCCGGCGAACGGGCATGGATACGGGCAGCCAGGTCCGGATAGTTTAAGGGAAATTCCTGTTTAGATTTTAAAAACAAGTAAGTTAATTCATTGGTGGCATCCCGGCCATCCGGAGTCTGTCCGCCAATGGTAACTGCTTCCCAGTGGGCATAGCCTTCATTGAAAGCGCCGCCGGTGGGAGACACATACAGGTCGATGAACTGAGCCATGGCAACCCACATGCATTCCAATAATTCCATGGCCTTTGCTTCGGTGATGCGGCCTTCTTCCAGATCCTTTTTATAGTAAGGGTAGAAATACTGATCCATGCGTCCGTTGGAAATAATGGTGCCGGTCTTTTGTTCAATTCTGGAGAACATTTGGGTAAACCATTGGGACTGAACCGCTTCACGGAAGTTGCGGGCGGGATTTTCAGGCACCCACCGGCAAATCTCGGAAATTTCCAGCAGCTCCTGTTTGCGGACGGCATCCGTTTCCTTAGCAGCTAATTCCGCAGCCAGTTCCGCATGTCTGTGAGCCCAAAGAACAATAGCATCACATACATTGATCACTGCCTGGAGATAAGGCGCCCTTTCCCTATTGTTAACCGGACTGTTGGGGTCCAGAGCCGCGAGCTTTTGCTGAGCCTCTTCTTTAATGCCTTTGAAGCCTCTTTTTAATACTCGCTCATAGTCATGCACCCATTGAATAGAGGAACGGAAAGAAGCGGTTTCGTTGACAATAAATCTGGATTTTAAAACATCCTTGGGGTCGTAGGTTACCCTTAAAGTATCTTCGGGCAGAGCTTGGGCCAGTGCCTCATGAAAGGTTTTTCCCTTCCAGTAGGGAGCAATTTCGTTGATAACAATATCTGCGTCTGCCTGGCTGATGTTAAAAGGAGACTCAACCCGGCTGGGCAATTGTTCAATGGCTACGTCCAAAAAGTCTCCGTCCAGCTCCGGAAAAAGCATGCCGTAACGGCCGGGTTGACCGCCTCTGCCCACCAGCAGGTTATGGTCATCAATATAAACGGTCATATTTTTAGCAATATGCAGCAAAGCCTTGGACCATCTTAAAACCAGCAGTTCCCCTTCGGTTTCCTTCATGGATTCGGTGAAATATTTTGCTCTTTCAACATCGATGATGGGACGCTGGGTATTGAAGCTTTCCAGGATTTTATAAATCCTTTCCCTGCCTTTTTTAAAATCATCTTTTCCTTGCATTTCTTCCTGAATTCTTTGTTCATGAGGTGACAATACGTTACAACAAGAACTCATGATCATTCCTCCTTAGTAGCCTTTTGTTTGCACATGATAGTTCAATCACATTTCAGCCCAGGCATCATGGATTTAATCTAATCATGACGTCATTACCAGTTGACATTATCCTATACCCTAATTTTTGTTTTGTCAACCAGTTAACAACAATTTTAAAAGTCTTCATAAATACTGGGACATTACAAAAGGTCACTATGAGATATTCACGGTCTTTTCCAGTTTTTGACGACCTTGGTTGCGGCGAATCCAGGCAGCCGAGTAGGCGCTGACGACACCGGCAAAGACCACATAGGCGCAAAGCAGAGTGGCGTTTCCGTTGTTGAGAGCCAATAAGCTTGTGGCAATGATGGGTGTTAAACCACTGGCAAAAATTCCTGAGAACTGATAGACAAAGGAGATCCCCGTATAGCGCACTCTTGCGTCAAACAAATCTGAGAATAACGCAGCTTCCGGGGCATAGACCATAGCATAGAAGATTCCGAAGGGAATAATAATGGAGAGCCAAATCAAGGTGATATTTCCGCCGCTTTGAGCCATCAGCCAAAAGGCCGGGAAGGCTGAAATACCCGTGATCAAGCTGCCGTACAAATAAAGTTTGGCTCTACCCACACGGTCTGAAAGACGTCCAAAATAAGGAATGGTAAAGCACATGACGATAGCGGCCAGCATAACGCCCATTAACGCATCGGTACGGTCGATGTTCAGGCTGGAGGTTAGATAACTGATGGAGAAAACCGCAAATACATTGAAGAACACCCCGTCAATATATCGGGCACCCATTCCGGCCAATATATTGGCTGCGTACCCACCGCGCCATAACTCCATAAAAGGAATCTTTACTTCGGCTTTTTCGCTTTTTACCTTCTGGAATTCCGGGCTCTCCATAACATGCAGGCGGATATACATTCCTACCGCCACCAGCACAATGCTTAAGATAAAGGCAACACGCCATCCCCAGGCCATGAACTGAGCATCCGAAAGCGTAAAGGACAACAACCCCACAACGCCGGAGGCCAGTGTCAGACCCAGCGACAATCCGATCTGGGGCAGGCTGGCGTAAAAACCACGCTCCGATTCAGGAGCGGATTCAAAGGTCATCAGCACCGCGCCTCCCCATTCGCCGCCCAGACCAATACCCTGGAAAATCCGCAGGAGCAGCAGAATTACCGGCGCCCAGATACCAATTTGTGCATAAGTGGGAATTAAACCGATCAATACGGTGGAAACACCCATGATCATCAGCGTGGCAACCAATACACTTTTGCGGCCGATCTTATCTCCAAAGTGTCCAAAGATAATGCCTCCCAGTGGACGTGTAATAAAACCGACGGCAAAAGTAGCATAGGCAAGCAATGTGGAAACCACAGGATCATCGGAGGGAAAATACAATTTGTTAAAGACAATGCCGGCTACAACCCCGTAGAGGAAAAAGTCATACCATTCGATAGTGGCTCCGATTAAACTGGCGCTAACAATACGACGCATCATTTTTTTATCTTTCATGCTTATCCTCCTAAATTATGTCGTATTCCAAATCTTACATCCGTAAGAACGATTAAATAATGCCTTTATTGGAGTCGAAGTTTTTCTTGCAGTTCTTTGTTTATCCATCACTCCTGCCAAGGTTGCCATGTTCTATTTCTTTGTGATCCATAAGTTGTCCCTTTTTACGCTACTGTGATCAGCATTTCACAAAAAATGTTTTACTTCCCCTGATTAACCCAAATATCCTTACTTGACTAATTTGCCCCCTTTCTAAATTTTAGATTTGCTTGAACCTGTGAACACTAACACAAACAAACTTTGGGTTCGCCATGACGTGATTACGTTATAACATCATCACATAACTACCAGTTACTAAGAATATACACTGATTTTTTATATTTTTGCAATACTTTTTTATGATTTTTTGTAATTTAGCCGACAAAAAAACCCTGAACGCCCTTTTTATAAGGACAAACAGGGTGAATTGGAAAATTATTTTTATTACAAGCGGATTTAACCCACTCGCATTCCTCTGGACATTTTTAAGCTAAAGGCATATTTGTCTGCCCGATAAATACTGTGATAGTACTCGATGGGATTTCCCAGTCGATTGGTAATTAGACGTTGTGCAACTAAAACACATGTATGATCAGAAATTCCCAGTAATTTAGCATCCTCTGTACTGGGGCTCTCCGCCATTATTCTCTGTTCCGCATGGTGTAAATTAATCCCTTCGGCTTCTAACTTTTCATATAAGGTAACCTTATTTAGATCATATTTTTCCAAAAGAAGCCCCACTTCTAAAGGATAGTAGTGCCTTTCTATGGCTACCGGCTGGTCGTCGGCAAACCGCAGTCTTTTTATATAATAATATTCTTCCACACCAAGGGTCTCCGCTATTTCTACGTCGGAACCTCTTCCCTGCTCCAGCAGTTGTGCGCCGGATTTCATCCCCATTCTTTCAATGGTTTCAGTAAAGCTGCTTAGATAGCCCAACCATTCATTGATTGAAGGGGACTGATTAATAAAGGTGCCTTTACCGTGAATCTTCTGCAATACTCCTTCATAAACCAAAGCGGTTACGGCCTCCCGTACAGTGGTACGACTTACGGAGTATTTATCGATCAACTCTCTCTCACTGGGAATTTTCTCTTTATAAACCCCTTGCTGGATTTCTTTTAACAAAATTTCTTTTAACTGTATATGCAAAGGTACCGGGTTATTATTATCAAGCACTAAGAAACAGCCTCCCGCCAAATTTTCTTTGAATTTCGACGTTTATCCATGGTTATCCTTTTTTAAAAATACCGGTTGATTAATTTTTTTGTCCGGTATATGATAAATAGTAAGTCATAGCGACATCATAACATCACTATGTCTCCTTTGTAAATCACTCCTGTCTTTAGAATAGACAATTTGTTATCCCTTTATGCTACTGTGATCACTTCCACATGTTTTCAATTTATACAACAAAGGAGAATGATCATGAAAACCATTGATTTTCGGTTTAGGCCCAACACGCCCGATGTTATGGCCATCGGGGAAAGTAAAATGTTTAAAACCTTATGCGATATGATTGGCTTCTCCAATACCAAAACCCAGGATCTTCCGGAAATTGTTGAGGAACTCAATCAAAATGGTGTAGATAAGGCCGTTATTCTGGGAAGAGACGCCGAAACCACCTACCAGTGGAAAGGCAGCAACGATGGAGTGGCCAAAATGGTCAATCAATTCCCTGATAAATTTATTGGTTTTGCCGGTCTTGATCCTCATAAAGGCATGGCAGCCATCCACGAGCTGAACCGCTCTGTTAACCAACTGGGATTAAAAGGGGCATCCATCGACCCTTACCTGGCTCAAATTTATGTTAATGACGCCAAATACTACCCTATCTATGCCAAATGCTGCGAATTGGATATTCCCATTGTAATTACTACGGGACCTGCCACTCTGGTTCCCAATGCGGTTATTGACCACGTTGCGCCCAGGTACATCGATTTTGTAGCCCGGGATTTCCCGGAACTGACCATGGTGGTAAGCCACGGCGCCTATCCTTGGGTCAATGAAATGATTACCGTAGCTCAAAGAAACAGCAATGTGTATCTGGATATCTCGGAATATGAATTCTTCCCGATGTCCGAAGCGTATGTACAGGGGGCCAACACCATCATCAGCGACAAATTGCTCTTTGCCAGCGCCCACCCCTTTGTCCATTTTAAAGACGCCTTGAAGAACTATCAAAAGCTCCCCTTTACGGATGAAGTTCGCCAGAAGGTCATGTACAAAAATGCCGCCCGAATACTGAAACTGGATCAATCTTGTTAATTCTTAGCCAGTTTGTTTGGGATGTAGATTCACGTTCCTGAACTCAAGCGATTGCCCGTTTCCCCGGCTGGTTATTGTTTTAGATTACAGCAGTGGAAAGGTGCTGTCAAACTTTATAGCAGGATAAGTCAAAAGAGCTTCACTATAGCGCATAGTGAAGCTCTTTTATACAGGATAAATATTCGATTAAAGAGAATCGTGGTAAATGGCTGCAACCCGCTCTCTGTCTGCCGGCACCGGGGCCAGACTTAATAATAAATCCAGGCTGGGGGTATTAAAGGCCAGATCCGTTAATTTTTCCACATCCCCTTCGGTAAATCCCAGATCTTTCAGCTTAGAAGTAATTCCCACACTGGCCAGCCATTGCTCAATTCCCTTGGCTGCCTTTTCTGTCTCATCGGGGACTCCTTTTAAGCCCGGTATAATGGGCGAAAAGACATCTGCCAGAACGGCTGCGGAGGAAGGATAAATTTGCTTGACCACCGCAGGCAGGATAACCGCCAGTCCCAGTCCATGGGCCAAATCCGGTTTTACGGCACTTAAGGGATGCTCCAGGGCATGGGTGAAGTGCAGCATGCCGTTATCAAAGGCCACCCCGGCAATTAAAGAGGCATAAAGGAGGTAGTATCTGGCGGTTAAATCCTCCGGCTGCGCCAGGGCTTTGGGTAAATACTCGGAAATCAAACGAACGGTTTCTTTGGCCAGCATAATGGAAAAAGGGCTGGCAACCTTGCTGGTAGCAGCTTCCACAATATGGTTTACAGCATCAATACTAACATAACGGGTTTGATTTTCCGGCAGCTTAGTCATTAAAGCCGGGTCGTCAATGGAATACAGCGGATAAATACAGTCATAGGCAATGGCCGGTTTATGTTCTTTTTCCGGAATGCTGACCACCGCAAAACGGTCGGCCTCTGTACCGGTACCGTGGGTCAGATTGATGGCTACAATGGGTACCGCCTGATCCGGTGTAAACTTAAATTCATACACATCCCGGGCGGTTTTGCCCGGATAGGCCAATAGAATGGCTACGGACTTCGCCGCATCAATGGGACTGCCGCCCCCGATGGCAATGACGCCTTGGGCCCCTAGTTCTTTACCCATTTTAGCAGCCTCGTCCACCTGGTCTACAGTGGGGTTCGGCGTTACTTTGTTGTACAGCACGTGCTGAATTCCGTTTTTCTCCAATGCCGCGCTGACATGGTCCCAGGCCCCGGTACTTTTATAAGACCCTTTCCCGGTAAGAATCACAACCTTGTCAATTCCTCTTTTTTGTTTCAGTTCAGCCGCTATGTCATGGATTTTTTTGATGGCGCCGACCCCTAGAAAAACCGTGGTCTTGACCCGGATTTCCCTAACCTCGTGAATTGGTATGTTGGCTTCCCACATAGTAATCCCCCTTTTAAACTATTTTTTGTGTAAACTTATTGTTTACGACTTGTGCTTATTTTAATATTCTTTCACCCTGAAATTAGGGCTTGACTCCCAGCATATGTCAAAAGAATAAGCATTTTAATTAAAACAAGCAAGGTTTCATAGCCTTATTCAAAATTGTAAAATAAGTTAATCCTTTCTGAACCCTGTAGGCTTCTTCTGTTTAACCATTGATCACCTCACGGACCAAAAGAAAAACCATTACCGTGGGGCCGGTAATGGTTTACCTTAACAATTTATCCAGGAAAGCCTTGGGATTATTTAAAAAATCTCTGGTTAGCTGAAAGTGTTCGGTGTCCTGATACTCCTTTGGCATTAGGGCCTTTTCATCAAAACTCAGGATACAACTGTTGGGATAAGACAATAAAATGGGAGAATGGGTGGCGATGATGAATTGAGCCTTTCCCGTATGTTCCAACTCCCATATGGTTCTTAGAAAGGCCAGTTGACGTTGGGGAGAAAGGGCTGCTTCCGGTTCATCCAGGAGATAGATGCCTTTTTGCTTAAAACGGTTCTGGAATAAGGTGATAAAAGACTCGCCATGGGATTGCTGCTGAAGGGGTTTTCCTCCATAGGAAGCATAGATAATTCCCCCAAACTCTTCGGCCATGTCATCCAGATAGTTGGCAAAATTAAAAAAGCTCTCGGCCCTTAAGAAAAAGCCTTTATCCACTTTAGGAAACCAGGAAAGGGTCAAAATCTCCTCCAGAGAAAAATTCCCTCTCCGATCTTCTAAAATATTATTTCTTCCCCCGCCCATGGTTGCAAAGCCGCATTTATGGGCCAGGGCTTCCAGCAGGGTTGATTTTCCCGTCCCGTTCTCCCCCACAAAAAAGACCACATTGTAATCCAGGTTTAAACTTTGGATTTCCTGTAAAGCAGGAATGTTAAAGGGGTATTCCTTTTTATTTTGGACTTGGTCCCAATTAAACCGGACTTCCTTTAAAAAAGCCATGCTTACTCCTTTCCGGTCCAGTACTTTGATTCCGCATCGGTTCCCTTTGGCATTGACTCCGCTGAATTTTTCTTTTCCAGCAATGTAACCATTATATATCCCAAAGCGACTCCACAAATCGCACGGGGAGTCGCCTGGCTTAAGGTAAGAATTACCGTTCTGGGAATCAGATAACCCAAAGGGGTGAAATAAAGGAGTGGAGCAGTTGTTGCATAAAGCGCCGGGAGTCCCACAGAAAATAATATTACCCAGTCAATCCGCCACTTCCCAGGCCTTTGCAGGTTATCCAGCAGGTTGGGCAGGGCGAAACAGACACCCATAAAAACAGGAAATAAAACGGAAAAAAACAAAGCGGAAAGAAACTCATAATCCTGCTCTAAGCCCCTTTTATATTGCGTACCCTTTATTAGGAGGTATCCCAGCAAAAGTGTATAAAAAAACAAAGCTGGCGCTCGCTTTACTTTATAGTTATAACCCATCCCAAAACTTCCCTGCGTCCAATTTAAAATATTAATTTTTTCTATAATCGTAAGACTGACCGGGAACCTTAAGCCTTTGACCGTTAATAACCACCGTATCCGGATCAATCCATTCTATTTTTGCATGTTCTTCCCGGTAATTCCAATAAATGTTCTTTGGTTTTTTATTTACTTTATTAAAATGCAATTCCCCTAAAACCGCATAAGCGGTGGTTGCCCCAGCGTTGCATAAATACGCTTTAACCGTATAAGCTCCGTCCGGTGAGTCAACCGCTGTAAGCAATTCTTGTTTTGGCAGGTGGCTCATATCAAAAAAACCCCAATAAATTCCATAAGCAAGCAGAGTCAAAAAAGACAAGGGAAATAAAGCCAGTACCGCCAAGGCTCGTCTTTTGGCCTTTTTAATCTCTTCCTCTGTGTCGGTATTGATTGGCTTCATTAAACAACCTCACAAATAGCTTATTACTAAATATAATAACCCTTCCTGCATTTTCCTTTATTATAACACAAGAAACCCGGGAGCTGTTCCCGGGCTTCCCTATTAAAAAAACCGGGCAACGCTAGGTAGTATTGGCCCGAAAACTACCATGTAAAAGCCCGTCCGGCATTAACTATACTTTGTAGCTAGAAATAATGCCTCCAATCAGCGCGGCCGCAATAAAACCCACCATACCGCCCATCACAATCAGCAATATCGGCTCAATGAGGCTGGTCATGCGCTGAATTTTAAGCTGGAGCATTTTTTCATAGATTCCCGACACCGTCAGAAGGGAAGTATCCACAAAACCGGTTTCTTCCCCAACCTTGACCATGTTCCCAACCATGGGAGGAAAAAAAGACCGGGATGCCAACAGGGGATCGGAGATGTTTTCACCGTAGAGCACCTTTTCGATAATTTTGTCTAAATCACCCACCAGCGCTTTGTTGGAGATGGTGTCCCGGGTGCACTTTAAGGCCTCCACAATGGAAACCCCGCTGCTGATAAGAATTGAAAAGGTTTTGGCAAAGGAAACAATAAGCCCATACTGAAAAATAGATCCTACCAGAGGAATCTTAATCTTGTAGCGGTCGATCAATAAACGGGTCTGAGGGATTTTATAGGCCATCAGCACCACTGCCACCAGCCCACCTACGACCATTCCCACCTTGTCCAGGTTGGCGGATATATTATCTGAAATATAAATTAGCAGCTTGGTGTTCCAGGGCAGGTCACCGCCCATCATTTCCAGAAAGGGAGCCATATTGGGAATTACAAAGCTGACCATAAAGTAAAGCACACCCAGGGATGCCAGCAAAACAATGGCGGGATAAATGGCACTGCTGGTGATCTGGCGTTTAAGGACCTGCCTTTCCTCCATATAATGGGCCACTTGAACCATTGCCTTATCCAGCAGACCGCTGGTTTCCCCTGTCCGGAGCAAACTGGTTATCATTTGAGGAAAAATTTTAGGAAACTGCACCATGGCCTCACTGAGACTATTGCCGGCTTCCACATCCTGTCTCACCGCAGAGAGAATCTTTTTGAACCTTTTGTTGGTTGACTGTTTTTCCAAAATGGATAAAGCGTTTACGATGGAAACCCCCGCTGTAATCATGGCGGCCAATTGGTTTAAAAAGAGAATCACTTCATCTTGCTTGACCCGGGTCACTTTGGCTAATATATCATCCAAGTTCAAGGAGAAGCTGCGGGCTTTTTCTTCCCTCACCTTTTCAGCCTCCTGCTCCCGGAGGTTGGTGATGATAAATCCCTTCCTTCGTAATTCCCCCCCGGCTTCGGAAAGGCTGTTCCCTGTTATTGTCCCCCTGGCAGCCTTCCCCGCCGGATCCATTGCTTCATAAACATATTGTGGCATTAATCCACACCTCTGGTTATTTTTTTAAAAAGCCCGGCAATTTTTCTCAGCCCGGGCAGCATTAAACCGATGGCAATTAATAAAATCATACTGCCGGGAACAATCTGGGCCAAGAGGGAGGTTCTGCTGGGAACATCCAAAAATAATTTATCATCAGGCTGGTTGTAAAACTTCTTCTTCATGAAATCATTCTGCTGAATCATTTGATTCAATTCCACTTCCGTTGGGATTGTCGGGATTTGGTGATTTACTTTTTTCAGCAGATCAAAGTAACCGGGTAAAAAAATTCCTTCCTTCACCCTGACAGTGAAACTCTCTCCAGTAGATCTGCGGGTAATCACAAAGGTATAATGATCCCGGGCAATTTCTTTGGACAGCCGATATACATTCTTATAGGATAAATCCTCAACCCGGCTTTGATTGGGCAGGATCAATTGGAAAGACTGCTCCTGTACCGTTGCATCTTCCCCCAGCAGGTAGCGGAAGCAGAACACGGAGCCATAGGAAGGCAGAGCGCTGGACACCTGTATATCTCCCCGCCGGGGAACATCGTCTCCCCAAAGCATGGCAATCCCTGCCTGCAGGGCCCTAAAGGAGCAGGATACATCTGCATTTTCCCTTTTCCCGGTTTCCTTTCGATAAGCATTAAGTACCTCCTGCAGTTCGATCTTTACCCGTTCATCTCCGTCATACATTTCCAAGGGCTGTAAAGAAATGACATCCGGTGGGGCCGGGTGAGCTTCCCCAAGACCTGCGGCGGTAAAAACAAAGCAAAGAAAAACAATCATCTGCAGTGCCCGAAGCCTGCCGGACCTGCCGGCAGGATAAATAATCCGTTCTTGGTTCAACACAATATCAACCCTTTTCCTTCATTGGTTTGTAGCTTTACCACTCCACCGTTTCCTTGAGCACCTCGGAAACAGTGGTTATACCCCGGCGCAACTTAATAATCCCGTCCATACGCATGGAGCGCATTTTGTCTCTGGCATATTCTTTTACGGCCACCGTATCGGCGCCCTGGGCAATCAATTTCTGCAGATCACGGTCAATCACCAGAAACTCTGTAACGGCCGTTCTGCCCTTATACCCGGTTCCATGACAGAAAGGACATCCGTCTCCCGCATAAAATTCCGTTTGGTAATCTGAATTCAGACCCAGCGCCAGCAGTTCGCCGGTCGTCGGCTTATATTTACGGCGGCAGCGGGGGCATATTAGGCGTACCAAACGCTGGGCCAATACAGCCCTGAGGGCGGAACCCACCAAAAAACGCTCGCAGCCCATATCAATCAGACGATCCACAGCGCTGGCGGCGTCATTGGTATGCAGTGTGGAAATTACCAAGTGCCCGGTGAGGGCTGCCTGGAGGGCCAGCTTAGCGGTTTCCCCATCCCGAATTTCTCCCAGCATAATAATGTTGGGGTCCTGACGTAAAATGGCCCTTAAGGTATTGCTGAAAGTCATCTTTTTAGAAGAATCGTCCACCTGGGACTGGTTTATACCCTCCATCTGTAGTTCAATGGGGTCCTCAATGGTGATAATATTTACATCGTCGCTGCGCAAATATTTCAGCGCAGCGTAAAGAGTGAAGGTTTTCCCGCTGCCGGTGGGGCCCGTTACCAGAATTAAACCATAGGGCAGCGCAAGGACACTGCGCAAAGCCTCCACCACGTCTTCTTCCATGCCCAATTCCTCCAGGTTTAAAATCCGCTCCTGGGAAGGCAGCAGCCGCAGTACGGCTTTTTCCCCCCTTGCGCAGGGCAAGGTCGACACCCGGATGTTCGTAGGTTCGCCGTCTTCCTCTTGAAAAGCAAACCCACCGTCCTGGGGACTGCGTCTCTCGGCAATATTCATGTTGCTTAACACCTTCAGCCTGGAAATAACCAGCGGGGACGCCACCGCAGGGATGTTATCAATGCTTCTCAGAACTCCGTCCACCCGCACCCGGATTCTCAAACCGTTTTTTTCCGGCTCCATGTGCAGGTCCGAGGCTCCCAGGGCAATGGCTTTCAAAATGGTGTTATCCAGTACCTTCATGGCGTAATCCGGCCCCGCCGGATCTACGTTTTCCTCCGGAAGCACGGAGGTTTCGGTCCCGGCACAGTCCGGATAAACCTGTTTCAGCACCAGAGACAGTTCAGAATCCGCCATGTACACCGGATTGATCCGTTTCCCGTTCATCCGGCGCAGGTTTTCCAAAATAAATTTGTTTACCGGCTCCGCACAAGCCACAAATATTTCGTCTTCTTTTACCAGCACCGGTACAATACGGTTTTTAAGAGCCACCGCCTGGGGCACCGCGGACATTAACTCCGGGCTTAAGACCACATCCTTCAAGGTAAACAAAGGCAGTTTAAAAAATTCCGCCATCAGAGAAGTCAACTGCTCTTCGTTCAGAAATCCCTGTTCCACCAGAATGCTGCCCAGTTTCTTTTTCTCATTGCGTTGGAGACGCAGGGCAATGGTCAGTTCATTTTGCTGCAGAACACCCCGGTCCAGTAAAAATTCCCCCAGTTTTTGTTTCGCCATGGACAACTCCCGCTTACCGGAGTCCTAATTTTTGCTGCATCAGCAGCGGGTTGTTGGCGGCTTTTACTGCGGTGTGCCCGTCAATGAGGGCGGCTTTATACAGTTCTTCCAAGCATTGGTCCATGGTCTGCATCCCGAGTTTTCTCCCTGTTTCAATACTCATATAAATATGCTCCTGTTTTGATAATCGGATGAGATTGCTGATGGCCGGGGTCACCGGCATGACTTCCGTCGCCAGAACGCGCCCCTTGCCGTTGGCCCGGGGCAGCAGTTGCTGGGAAAGGACTGCCTTTAAAGACAAAGATAACTGCTGGCTGATCCGGGTCTGTTCATCGGTGGGAAACACCCCTACCATTCGGTTGATGGAGGAAACCACATCCCGAGAGTGCAATGTGGAAAAGACCAGGTGCCCTGTTTCCGCAGCCATAATGGCAGCGCGGATGGTCTCTAAATCACGCATTTCACCCACCAGAATAACGTCGGGGTCCGCCCGCAGGGCGGAGCGCAGGGCATCTGCAAAGGAATCCACATCGGTATGCAGCTCCCGCTGGTTGATAATGCTCCGGTGGTTATAATGAACATACTCAATGGGATCTTCAATGGTAATAATATTATGGCTGTATTTATGATTAATGCGGTCGATGATGGCAGCCAGGGTGGTCGATTTACCGCTGCCTGTGGTTCCCGTCACCAGCACCAGACCGTTTTTCAAATCCGGCAGGGAAAATACCGAAGACGGCAGATTTAATTCTTCCAACTGGGGAATGTCGTCGGAAAGACGCCGCAGTACGCTGGTAATGGCGCCCCGCTGGTAATAGGCATTCACCCGGAACCGTCCGCTGCTGCTGAAGCTGATGGCCAGATCCACCGATAATCTTTTTTCCAGCACCTCAATCTGCCGGGGCGTCAGGATGTCGTACAACAACCGCTTGATGTCGGCGGCAGAAAGCCGCTTGTATTCCTCCAGGGACTGGAGTCTGCCGTTGATTCGCATCACCGGCGGCATGTCGGCCGTAAGGTGGAGGTCGGAGCTGTCTAGCTTCCTGGCCCTTTGAAGCAATTCCTCCAAATGAAACACAGGTCTGTTTCCCATAGCAGGACACTGTTGTGTCATGGTCCTTCCCCTCCTATATCAACACATTCAGGAATAATTCCAGCCGGCCGGTTTTCTCGTTCTGCAGCACTTCAATTTTTTTAATAAGCACGCAGTGGCTCATTTCCTTCATAGCCCCAAAATAACGAGCAATATAGTTGAGGTCGCCGCTCAAAATTACATTGTATTCTTTCCAGGGAAAATAGGTGGACGGATCGGAGGGGTCCTCCGTTGTCTCCCCTTTTGCTTCTGTTGATCCCTCCGGGACTTTTGAGTTCTGTTTGGTATTTTTTTGTTTGTCCTTGTTCTGATTGTCAGCCTTTTTCTCTTCCAAGAGTGAGTCTGCTTTAACTTTTTGAAAATCCTTAAACCGGGAGAAGCTTTCCTCCCACAAGTCAAAGTCTTTAACCGCTACAACCTGAATGGATAAACCGCTGGCCACCGCCAGGCTGCTTAATTGATCCAGCACAAGGGTGACTTCCCGAATATTTAGGGCCTTTTTCTTGGTTAACTCGTCATTTAATTCTGCTTTCAACCATTGATTTTGCTTTTTACTTTCATTAACCTTTGCCGCTATTTTTTGGGTGCCGGCGGGTTCTCCAAAGTCCTGAATTTCCTGCTGCAGCTTGATAATCTCCGTCCTTGTCTGTTCATAGGCACTGGCCTTTGGGTCATATACCTTGTTTAGGTACAGGTAAAAACCTCCTACTAAAAGAACAGTCAAAAGCAAAAATTTTTCGGCCTTGGTAAGCTTGCGTTTCATATTTGTATCCTTTCATACCTTTGAAATCTCTTATTTCTTCATTCTTACTTCCATTCCAAAAAGGTATGCTTTTCCTTCGATTTCTTTGGTAACAAATTTTTCACCCTCATAAACAGGGACCTCGATCTTCGTCTCTTCCTCTCCAATGCCAATAATATTAACATAGCTGCACCATTCTTCATTTTGCAGTTGGGTGGACAGAAAATGAACCGAAGTAGCGTAAGTACCTAATCCTCCCACCAGCCATTGTCCTTTTATAGTTCCGGGGGCAATCATAATAATGTCCAGATCCCCCGGTGAATGATTAAGCACCGCTTTCAAAAAGGTTTCCATTTCCTCATGGCGCTCCCTAAAGCCGGTGTGCAAAAAATCCAATTTGTTGTGCAGCAGCAGAGTCTCTTTTTCCTGATTTGTCTCTTCCTTTTTCAGATTCTGGTAGCGCTCCGTCCGTGTTTTGGCCTCATTCAATTCCTGCTGCAGGGAAGCCAGCCGCGCTTCCGCTTTATTGGACTGGTAGTTCAGTAAAAAATAGTGGCCCAGGAAAAAAACCAGGATAGTACCCGCCACCAAAAGCGGGTAGACATGCAGCCTTTCCTGAAGTTGCTTGGCCAGGGGAATGCCGTCATGAATGCCGATGGTTTTCCAATCCGCAAGAAGATAAAGTTCCCTTAAACCTGCGCCGATTACCGTGGCAAATTCGGTAGCCGGGTGTCCTGAGCACTGCATCTGCAGCCCCGCCGCCTCCACCAAAAGTTTCTGTTGAAAAAAATTGACAATGTCCGAATCTAAACCACCAGGGCCGGTAATCACCAATTTACGGTTTTCCAGGGATGGATCCAGCAAAATCTCCTTCAGGGTGGGCTCCAGTTCCGGAATCGGCAGACCATCCAGGTGGGCCTTTGCTGCCGCCAAATTTCCCGGCAGCGTTCGAAAGGCGGAGATATCCCGGTCTTCCACCAGGGCAAAGCGCATGGTCTGCTGCCCTACATCCAGCACCACCAGCTCCTTTTCCTTTTCGCTGAACACCGCCCCGATCGGGAAACAAACATCCGGCGGAAATATTCTTTTTAACTTTAATCCCCCCTCCGCCAGGTTTTTTTTCATCATCTGGTAATCTTCAAGGGGAAACATGGATACCCAGAGACTTGCCTGCCCATCGGGGGTTTCCGGCCCTCTTTCGTAACCCACCAGACTTTCCGCGGCCGGAACGGCCATATAGGGCTCCGCCTCCCAGCGCACCGCCTCTTTGATCTGGTAGGATTTCATTTTTTTCAACCGCTTAGGGTCCATGGTAATTTCAACCATAGCCGTCTGGTCGCTAACCAAAACCACATTTTTAGGAAATTTCTCCAGCCTGCCCAGCACCGCCGTCAGCTCCCCAGGCGTAATCAGGGGACTGTCCCCGGTCCTCTCCAATTTCATACACTGGCTCACCGTAAAATCCCGGAATTTCCTTCTCACTACGGCTGCCCTAAGGGTCATGCCGTCTATCTCTATGACTAAAACCGCCAGCACCAAACATCCCTCCGGTCAATTCACTGCCTGTATTAAAGTTGTGCCCTTATTCCGATTGAACAATGAAAACCAGCTTTTCTTCGGGGGGAGACTGGGTTCTGCCGGACCCGATGAACACTTCGGAAAAAACAGGCTCCGAGACTTCCGTTTCAATTTTACGCCTGCCCGCGCACATTTCTCCGGTCAGGCCAAAGGAGCGGCTTTCTCCGGCCGGCACATTCAAAGTAAGCTCCAGCGGTTCCCCTTCGGGACGGCAGTAGAGTTTAATCTTGAATACTGCATCGGGCGGCTGCTGGTCGGCCGGAGCCGGCTCCCATTGGCCGGACTCTTCATTATAAATATATTTTTTGGGAGTCTCATTTTTTACGCTACCGCTTACCTGCATCCCCTCAACCAACCATTGATTCCTTTTTATTTGCAATGCCTGATTGTCTTCCTCGGCATCAAAATCCTTATCGGCTCCGGCACTGGTAACCGTCAGGGTATCGGGGTCTCCCTCCGGAGACAAGGCAAAACGCAGGGGGGTGCCCCAGGCATCCCGCAGAACTTCCTCCTCGCCCTTACCCCAGGGTTTGGTTAGATAAGGACCGCGCCACTCAAAACCGGGATTTGGTTCAGCAATCCCCTCTCCTTCATGCCAAATCCACAGACCCCGGGGCTGACCCATAATTTCTTCTCCGTCCTCATGCCCTTCGAAACTCACCGACTTCCAATCCCCTTCCCTCCACTCCCACAATTGAGGCCAACGGCCGACATCGCCCAAGTATCCCCCCACCAGACGGCGGCCCACCGGATCAAAGGCATCGTCCGGTCCCAGCAACGCTTCCCGGATACGTTCCAGCCGGCGGCGTGTTTCTTCTCCCAGATACCTTTGGTTAATCCCCTCGTCCCACTCGGTATGCCGTATCTGCAGGATAATATTGTCCTGATTTTCTTCCACCGCCGCATTATAGCCAGGGGTTTCCTCGTCGGGCAGTCTAATCCTACCGTCTGGTCCGGCACTGACAATCAGCAAACTGGCATCGGGACCCATTCCCTCCTTTATAAAATAAAGCACCTGTCCCCAGGCATCGCTCAGTTTCCCTTCTACCTGCCGCTGTTCAATGAGCCGTCGTTCCTCTATCCGGCTCCAGCTCAGTCCTTTGACATCCTCCGGATAAGGGTCTCGGGGAGGGAGAAGATAGGGGCCCTTCCAGCCGGCGCCTGGGCTTTCACCCGCCGTCCCCCCGGCCCAAAGGGCCCGGGGTTGGCCCGTCCCGTACATTTCTTCCTCCATCGAATCCCAAACCCAGGCCCTGGTAGCATCATCCCATCGGGAAGGGTACAGCTTGGGCAGTTCTCCCAGATCCCCCACATAACCGCCGATTACCCTCAGCCCTTGAGAATCATAGGTATTTTCCGGTCCTAGGAGAGCCTCCCGGATAGACTCCAGCTTCTCCCGGGTCATTTGGACCCGCTGGCTTTTATTGAGGTGCCCGGCAAAGGGAACAATCATCGCCGCCAGGAAGCCTAAAATGGCCACCACGATAATCAGCTCCAGCAGCGTAAATCCGGCTTCCTTGTATTGAGGTACCCTTTTGAACATGACGCCCCTCCTAGGACTGCGGTTTTTCAATACCCCTGCCGTTTTGGCTCAGCCCCAGCACAATCCAAAACAGGGGCATTAAAAGCAGTCCCTCGGAATAGAAAAGCCCCTGCACCAGATAGACAATCATCATAGCCAGCAGCACATCCTTCCGCCCCCGCCAAAGAATATTGCCCAGGAAAATCAGATAAGCCGCCAGAGCAAAGCCTCCCAGGGTGACGGCCGTTTCCAGATACAGATTGGGCGTCTTATCCAGCAGCGGCACCATGGGCAGTATTCTTATTACGTGAAACAGATGATCCGGCCCAAGGCCAAATTCCCAACTGCTCAAAAACAGTTTTCCAGTATTTTGCATAACAATAAGCTGTTCCCACGGGTTCACTACACCAACCCGTTTCTGAAGATCCCATACCTCCGTCCCTGCGGCAAAAAGCAGAGTCACCATCAGCAGCAGACCGGCCAACCGCAGCCACAGGCCTTTATGGCCGGTCCGGCGGTAGCATAAACCCACTGCCGCCATCCCCGCCAAAGCACCAATCCAGGCTCCCCAGGTGAAGCTCAGCAGTAACCCGCCATAGATCAGCGCAATTACCGTTAACCACCGGGATTGCTGCCTGGCGATATACAGGTAGAGGGCCGCCGGCAGCACAAAGGCGGCGTAAGTGCCTACATTATCCGGGGTGCCCAAGGTGCCGTAGGCCGTTATCCCCTGGCGCAGGTCCTCCCTGGGCACCAGATTGAGGTCCAGCAACTGCAGTACCGCCAGCAGCGAAACCAGGGCCGCCGCCGCCGCCATGCAGGGCAGTAGTTTCTCCCGGTTGGCCCGGGAGGCTAAAAGAAAAAGGATTAGGCAAAAAATATAAGTGCTGAAACCGGTATATCTCAGGGGTGAACCCACCCAGGCGGTTACCGGGTAGGCCGCCAGCAGAGTGGCCGTCAGAGCGAACAAAACAAAGCCCCCCAGGGGCAATGCCACCCTGTGGTTTATAGCTGCCCGCTCCTTTATCAATACAATCAGGGCCAGCAGGGCTGCGGTCCCCAGCAGCACGTACCGGGGAGCATAAAAATAGTCCGGGTAGGGACCATAAAAATCAAAGGAGTGGGGAATTACCGCCAAAGGATACAGGCAGACCATAAACAGTAAAATTATGTATTTAAACTCCAACCTTCCTAACCGCTCAAGCCCCCGGATCTTACTTTCCAATAAGCCGCCCTCCAAAATTTTAATTTGAATTTAGGAGGGGACGCCCCCTCCCAAATTCATATGCTGTGCATACTTCCGTTTAAATCAGTCTATATTCCTTGTTTAAGGAGCGACCGTCCATTCTCCGGCAGTCCCGGCAATGGTGTGACCTTCCGGGCAAAGGGTAGTAGCCTGATAAGGCTCCTGGGCCTCAAATTCGAATGTCGTTGTACGACCGGTAAGGCCGTCCTCAAACTCCACCTCAGTCGCCGGTAAACGTTTAACCGTTTCCGCTAACCTAGGCAATGCAATATTGTAGTTGTTGTAGGCAAAGTGATCGCTGCGCTGCAAGCCGCCGGGGCACATACCGGCCTTAGTAATTAATCCCTCTTTTACCAAATTGCTTTCCGGACCTACACCCAAGATAATACGGTAAGCCAAGTCCGGCTGACGGAGTTCACCACTAAGTGCACTAGCGTTTGCAGCAGTATCTGTACTTCCACCGCCGTACATCATCACCGTTAGGCCTTCTTCAATCTCAGCCGGGGCCATAAAACCGACCGTGCTGTCAGGAATATTCTCATTCCAACTCATTTCGTTACCGTTATATTCTGTTACCGCTTTACTAACATTCAAGTTAAACAGACTTGTAATACCCATACCTCTAAGTTCTTCAGCTTCAGCAGCATTCAATGTATGAAGTGTAGCCTTCACGCCCCCAATGAACTCGGAGGAAAATACCTCCGCCCCGTTGCTTTTGTCGTTATCATCAACCATACCAGCCGCATTCATCGCCACATAGTTTCCAGCAGATTCCTCAATGACCAGGTTGGTTAAGCCAGCAGGAATGTTGTTGTTTTTTTCGGTATAGGTACCCAGCACCTGCTGCAGGCGTGTCTGGTTGGAGTCGCACACCTGATCTACGGCGCCGCTCATAACACCGGCTAACCGGGGAGCGATCATGGCCACAAGGAAACCCATGATGCCCACTACGATAATCAATTCAATCAAGGTAAAACCGCTCTGGCTCTTCAGCAGGCCTTTAATCCTGCTCTTTACATTTTTAACCATAGAAAAATAAAAACCCCTCTCTAAGAATTTGTTTTCTCAGAAGGGTTCACCCACAGAACTTTCCTTCTCGGTTGTTTGCCTAAAATTAATAAAAATCGTACAAGGCCCCGCGCCTGCTTCACAACCTGCACCCGGCCCGGCGGGTGCGTCCTTTGGATATGCCTCACCTCCCGGCCTGTTGTTTTCATCTTTTTTCCACCACCTCCTTCTTGTACTTTCCAAACCCTGTCCCTTTTATTTGCAAACAGAGTTCATCTCATCCGTTGACTGGCTGGGGTAATCCACCACATAGCGGTACTGCTTGCCGCAGTGAATAATGATTTCTTTCTGTCCCCTCTTTAACAATCGAACCTCCACCCTTAACTCTCCAAATCCATCGTGCCGGAAAACCGATTCATAAAGCTGATATATTTTTGCTAACACAGTTTCATTGGTATGCGCCAAGGTATCCCCCCTCTTTTCATGATTTTTCATTCTCAATGCTTTTTTCTAACTGCTGCCGTTTCCTTCTGCGTCACTGCCAATACATATCCATATACCATTTTATCAAGGTATCCCCCCAGAGAATCGCAGCCATGGCTCCTGCTGCCAGAAAGGGCCCAAAGGGCATGGATTCACGAAAAGATTTTTTTTTAACCAAAACCCAGGCCGCACCGGACAGAGCTGCTAGAACCGAGGCGGAGAACAGCACCAGCAGTATTTTCTGCCAGCCCAGATATAAACCGATAACCCCTGCCAGTTTAATATCCCCTCCGCCCATTCCACCTCTTGAGACCAGGGCCGGCAATAACAGAAGCAGTCCTCCCAGCAAAGCCCCCGCTATATACCGGACTGCGCCGGTGTGATGCTGAACCAGAATTAACGGCAGCCCAGCCAGGCTTAGAAACAAAAGGATCTTATCCGGTATAATTTTGTAATCAAGATCAATAAAGGAACATGCTAATAGTCCAGAATAAAGGAGCGCCATGGCCATAAAATGCCATCCAGGTCCAAGACGATAAGCCAGCAGCAGGAACCCCAGAGCACACAGCAGTTCCACAGCAGGATACCGGAGGGATATCCTCCCGCCGCAGTGCCTGCAGCGGCCCCGGAACACTATGTAACTGAGAAGAGGAAACAGGTCGGGCAGCCTTAAACGATGCTTGCACAGGGGACAATGGGAAGAAGGATAGGCTACCGACATTTTATGCGGCAAGCGGTAGATTAAAACATTAAGGAAACTGCCTATTATGGAGCCAAAAATAAAACTGATTATGACAAAAGACATATACACCTCCCTTATATGGTTTATAAGTAAATGAATGCGCGCAATCCAAACCCTCTTGCTAAGAAATTTTTAGATTACATAAATCATAATCATTCTTATATGATAATGATTTTCATTACCATAAATGTACAAGATTCTAGTATCTTTGTCAATAAAAATTACCTAATATATAGTTTAATTGCTCCCGGTATTAAGAAAATAAATTTTTACTTTCAATCATTAAGCTTTTTATCTGTATCACAACTGCGTACACCGCGTATATGCAATTCAGGCATTCACATTCTTTAAGTAGTCGCTGGGATTGATTCCATATTTCTTTCGGAAAGCTGCGGCGAAATGACTCATATTTCCGTAACCCACCAACCCTGCCACATCACTGACGCGCAGCTTTTTCTCCTCTAAAAGCAATCTTGCCAGCTCCAGCCGTTGATCCAAAACATAAGTATACACCGGCACCCCAAACAATTCTTTAAATCCTTTCTTTAATTTGTATTCATTCAGGCAGACTCGCTTTGCCAGGCGGCTTAAAGGAAGCGGCTGCGCCAGGTTCTCATCAAGAATCTCCTTAGCCCTATAAAGGCTTTTCACATCATCTGAAGACAAAGGGAGGCTTTGCGGAATCTTTGCCGTCTGGTAAACCGTTTCATTTAAATATACGGCTACAAGCTCCAGCAATTTCCCTTCCATATATAAACGCTTTAAAGAAGCCTGATAAGGGCATTTCAGCATCTGCTGTAAAATAACCTGGATGGACGGTGTTATTCTAAATTTCCCGAAGGGCTCCATTTTTGAAGAATGGCAGTAAAAATGGCAGCCTTCCTGAATCTCTCCCAGGAAATCGTTTATTTTTTCTAACGGCATCTTAATTTCAATTAAATGAATGTCGCATCGGGCGGGGTAAACACACCTTTTCACGTTCTCCCGGCAGGCACCGATATAGCCTTCACCGGATAAAATTGCAAATTCTTTGCCCGTCTGGGGCAGTTCCCAATACACATCATCGCCAAGACAAAAGAGCATATCCAGATGGGGTACCCTTGAAACACCATTGAGTTCTACCTGACGGGCCAGTCGGATATCAAAATCCATAACCCTTGCATTGCGGCCTCCGGACAACTGCTTCAAATGGCCGCTGCCCAATTCCTGCGGAATTTGAAAACTATATGCGCCGCAGCCTTCATTATAGGCCCGGTTAAACCCCTCACAAACACAGGAAACATCCGGGGCCGAGCTGTTCACTTCATATTGTTTGGCCATGGACCCTGCCATCTTCTTGCTCCCTTCCCTAAATTACTCGTCAAGCAAATATTGATATTGCATCTCATTCTCAATTATATCTTAATAATTTTTATAGTCAATTTATTATAAAAGACCTTTTGAAGGAAGGTCTATGCTTAAAAAGTGTCAGGAGCCCCTTCTGACAAAAGCACTGTGTAAATCAGGGCTTATAGCTTCATCATAAGATTCCAATGTATTTCGTCTCCGTGTAAATTCCACTCGAATGTTTTATATAAGTAAAGATAAAACTATTGTGCCAATCCTTTATAAAAAGCGGGTTTGGAATATTTACTGTAAGGTAATAAAAAACTTCTAAAATTTATTATACAGCTTTCTGGCATAGTAAAAAGTTGCTCTAATAAGGGCATAAGCACCAAATATAGCTAGAAATCCCCACAGTCCAGCGACAATATCTTCAAACTCCATATTGCCGCGGCCTGTAATCTTCTGCTCAATTTCCAAACTAAAAGCAATCACCAGCAAAAGGGTCATGGTATAAATAAAAGAAACCACCGATATGTTCCATCTTGAAATACGCCGAAACAAAAAATCTGTTATTATAAAAATAATCAAGCCAGTCATTCCAAGCAACCAGAAATGTAAATCTTTATCCGTCGCGTTGAAGCCAAAGACTTTTGTAATTCCAATAACGAAATCATGGACCCAGTTTATTATATAAGCCAATACTTTTAAAACGCTTTCCATACAATCAACTCCGTAAGAATTTTTCATTTGTAGTTTACAACTGTAATATTAGCCAGTCAAATATTCATACGAAGGTTCTGCTGCAATCCGTATCTTGACCAGGGGAGAATGATATTTATGATGAAAAAAACATGTGCTTTATTTTTGGTGCTGATATTTACCCTGACATCGGTTACTGCCTGCAGCAAAAGGCCAAATACTTCAAGTATTTCCGATAAACCGCCCGTATCGTCACCTGAAGCCCCCGCATCATCCCAAAGCACTGAAGACATAACGCACGAACGGTCAATTTTAAACGATGTGGTTGTCCAGCGGGGACGAGATGGACTATGCGTGGGTTTAAAAAATGATCCTTCGGATCGGCTTAGAACCATTGAAAATTATGCACTGGTATCCGATATTGAGCGTTTGTTATTTCTGGCCTCCCGCAGTGGCGCCGGCATCCATTCTGAAACGGAGAAAAGAAAAATAACAAAGCTTCCGGTCATTCAGGAAAGCGAAAATACAACTCCCCAAATGAAGAGATGTGGTTTTATCAAGGTGTCAGCAGCAAGAATGTTTGGATGCGGTTGAATTATCAGCCTTTTATCCCCGGCCAAGGAATGAATGTCTGGGGGCATAAAGATTTGATAGTTTATATTGATCCGGACAATAATGACAATGCTTTTCTAGGAATTCAGGACGCCAGTAATGAAAACGCCTGGAATATAATTCTTCTTCCCGGCTACGGGTCTTGGCTGGCAAAGGAAATTGATATGTTTCTGTACATGACAACAGCCATGTGAAAAGGTTAAGCCTGGACGTTCTTCATCCAGGCTTTAAAGGCTAACCTACCGCCATATCCCCTGCAATCCTGGAATGTTACCGGCTCTAAACTACATGCCGTGACTCCCGTTCCTCAACGGACATCGTCATTTCATTTACAGGAACCTTTTCCTTGAAGTATTACGGTATAAGGAACTCTCCCCTTTCCATTGTCTCCACAACACCGCCATAAGGTATAGGGAATGCAAAAATAAAGGCTTTACCAACGTAATCCTGATACTTTTGCTTATGTGGATATGATTTTAACCTGCATCAATTCCTTCAACAAAGTGTTAAGGATGATTTTATCAGCTACTATATTAAACATTGTTACTGGATAAAGTTTTTTCAAAATGGGCAAAAAAATTACTTGTCCGTCCGTTTTGATACACACCAATTGGAGTTATGATAAAAATGGCATCCTCTTGGCAGCCATGGATGAAAAAGATGCGGATCATACACATTCTCTTTTAAAGAACGACACATTCATCAATGTAAAATCCGGTCATGAATTTCATTTTGAGAAACCGAAGGATTTTATAAAAATTATGATCGATTTCAAAGGGAAATCCAAAATTAATAATATTGAATTCATTCTTCTTAGTGCAATTTCTTCAAGAATATAATCGATAGATTATAAAAGGCCATCCCTAATTGGACCGGCCTTTTATACCGACTTGTTACTTTTTACATATTTGAAAAAACATCCCCGGCAGCGGATACAGTGGTTTTTGAACTGCGGGGCAGTGGACCGATGAGTATTCCTTCTCTTGAATTCTTTGTATCACCCGGGCAGAATGCCTGGCCCGCATGAAAATTGACAAAAAAGGAACGTCCTTTCTATCCCTGACTAGAGAGGAATTTACCAAATTATTGTTGAAATCAATATAAATTAAGCGAAGTTTACGTGTTTTTGCAACACCCTGCCAGTATGAAAGCTTGAGGGAGCATTGCAAACACTTGGGACAAGACCCTCTTCTATTTATAATTTTAGGAGGAATGGCTCATGGGTTGTAACCATGAAAAAGTCATATGCCTCAATCCGTATGAGCTTATAAGAAAGTATCAGTGTGAGGCTTGTAGGGAAGTAATGATGTGTGAATGTGAACAGGAATTTGCAATTAAGTATTTACCCCATCAATTAGATTTTGCTCAGGAACTAGGTACGCGGAATCGCCTGCCGGTTACTATCGGATTTCAAAAACGCGTTTGCAATAAATGCAAAGGTCTTCCCGAGATGATTACTCCCGTTGCAGAAGGGTATGGGAGAACAACAAAAATCGTCCGTTACTATTGGCGAGAAATCTTTTTCGAAACGACTCGACGTTTCGGCGAATGGCTTAATGGCAGAGACAATATCGATTGGTTGGTCGCCGTAAGCAAATATAAAGACGTGCATAAAGAAATTGAGAAAAAAGTAATTGAAGAAATTAAAAAATTACATCAGGTTGCACCTAAGTATACTTTCCAAGAGGAATCTCAACAAGAGATAATTACAAAATACCGTGTTGAAATAATAAACCTTGATGGGTGTTACGTTAAACAGAATTCCGGTAGAGTAAAACTTTTTAAGTATGGTGCGCTCTTTTCTGTAGAACAGTATGTAGCCGAGCATTTTAAAGAACAAGGCTATAAGGTTTTGTTCACAGAAAGTGTTCCTTTTCATATTTTATTCGGTGTTTTAATGTGGTCACTTATACAGCATCATAGTGACCCTAGAAACAGGACTGTTGGGTTTGGAGATAGAAACGCCTTTGATAAAGGAGTTCCGGGAGATATTGTATGGGTAATTTTACCTGAGGACTTTGGTACGAGTGGATATGCGGAAAGAAGAGCGCGTAAAATTGCGGAGCATCTTAACGCCCTGCCTAATGATAAGGATGAATTGCTCTGGACATTTGAACATTGGATTAAACCCAGTGAACCGTTAAGACAATATTTATGGGCTCACCGACAGAATGATATTCAAATTACAAGAAAAATAGTCGAGATTCTGCCTATAAAGGCAATCATTAAAATTCTAAACTATTTGGCAGGTGATTATTGGCATCGGTTTTGCGGTTGGCCTGATTTACTTGTTTATAACGACCACAATTTTTTCTTTGTCGAGGTAAAGTCATCCGGAGATTCTTTAAGTGAAGACCAAAAAAACTGGATACGAGGTAATTCGGAGCACTTACAATTACCTTTTAAATTGATCAAGGTACATAAAAAGAAGGTAATCGGACTGGGGCAAGAATGACAGTCCCCAATTCGGGAACCATTACCGGCTCCAAACGGCATGCCGTAGCTAAAAAGTGCGTTCCTCAGTAAAGAATTGACAAAAGGCAATGTCCCTTTCTGTTTCCGGTCATATTATATGCAACGACATGTATATGGCCTGTATTATTATGCAGTAAAATCTACCAAAACTCTAAGTCAGGAGGATCATGATGTCAATTGAAGCAGTAAGAGAATATTTTAAGAAATGGCATATGGAGGATCGCATACAGGAACTTCCCCTATCCAGCGCAACAGTAGAAGAAGCAGCCAGGGCACTCCAGTGTGAGGAAAAGAGAATTGCTAAAACAATGTCATTTTTGGTAAATGACCAAGCAATTCTGATCGTAATGGCCGGTGACGCGAAAATAGACAATGCCAAATATAAGGCACAATTTCACACAAAGGCCGTTATGCTGAAACCGGATCAAGTTGTTGGAATGATTGGACATCCCGCAGGTGGTGTTTGCCCCTTTGGAATTAAAGACGATATTAAAGTTTATTTGGATGAATCTTTAAAGAGATTTGAAACGGTGTTCCCGGCCTGCGGAAGCCGGAATAGCGCCATTGAGCTTACACTTCCAGAGTTGGAGAAATATTCCGGGTATTGTGAGTGGATAAATATATGTAAAGGCTGGGAGTAGGAAACAAAAGCAATTTTCTCTTGTTTCCAGGTTGATGGGTGACACTGCCTTTTTTCTGCTTTTGCGGACAAGACCTTAAAGTCCAGAAGATCCATGATCTCACTCGGTAGTCTCACCGATGCATTTTTGGGCGCAGGATTACTTATATAAAGTTTTTCATGGTCGTTTAGATTTACACGCTGAGGCAGGTTTTTGCGAACTGTCTCTTTCTTTTTCCATAAACAAAAAACAAAGGAGCTGCCTCTTTTAGTGAGACCACCCCTGGTCTTTCTATACCAGTTTGTTACTTATTATAATATTATTTCAGGATGCCATCCGAAGCGGAAGAATAGAGTCTATACCTACGATGAACTGAACCGTTTGACCTCGGTTATCTACCAAAACAGTCAGAAAATTGGGAAGACCAGAGCTGCTCCGAAAGCTGTGGCAGTCGGGTTATCTACAGTAATTTCAGAAATTCAAGCCAATATCCGGCCTTTTCCTTTGCTTTGGGCGGGCTACATCTGCTCCATAGTCTGTCCTTTGCGGACGGAAGTGGATTATTCAAACAGTTCCGTACTAAAATATTTATCGCCCCGGTCCGGAAAGATCATGACAATGGTTCCTTCCTGAAGGTTTTTGCCGTATTGCAAAGCGCCCCAGAGAGCAGCGCCGCAGGAGATGCCCACCGCCAGACCCTCTTTCGTGTAAAGTTCCCTGGCCAGTTTAAAGGCTTCTTGGTCCGGAACATCCAGTTTATAGTCCACCACTGAGTCGTCGTAGACCGGGGGTTTATAGGCCTGCATGTTTCGCAGTCCCTGTATCCTGCTCCCCGCCGCCGGCTCAACGGCAACAATATCAATGGCGGGATTATAAGCTTTAAGCCTTTTCCCTGTTCCGGATATGGTGCCGCCGGTACCGATACCGGCCACCAGGGCGGTAACGCCGGGCAGCGCGTCAATGACTTCTTTTCCGGTGGTCTCATAATGAGCCCGGGGATTGGCCGGGTTGCTGAACTGGTCGGGCATGTAATAGCGGGGATCCTGCTCCAGCATTTGACGGGCCACCTCGATGGCGCCGTTGGTTCCTTTTCCACCATCGGTCAGCACCAGTTCAGCACCGTAGGCCTTTAACAGCTTGATTCTCTCCACACTGGCATTTTCCGGCATCACCGCGGTAAACCGGTATCCCTTGGTGGCCGCAATCATGGCCAGGGCAATGCCGGTGTTGCCGCTGGTGGCCTCCAGGAGAATCCTGTCTTTATGCAGTTGGCCCTGCCTTTCGGCGCTTTCAATTAAATATTTGGCGGTCCGGTCCTTCACCGAGCCGCCGGGGTTGTTTCCTTCCAGCTTGGCATAAAGCTTCAGCCCTTCACGGCTGTATGAATTAAGCCGGATGACCGGGGTGTTGCCGATAATCTGAAGTAGGTTTTCATAAGACATCTTAGTAACACACAATCCTTTCCATGAAGCTGTCTTGTTTTTTGTTATTTTGAAACAAATTCTGCTTTACTTTGTTGGCTAAAATATCCGCCGCTTTTCATGCCGGATACAGACCGTTCCACGGCCTGTATCATTCTTTCTACCTTATCCCGGGTATGTGTCAATTGTTGCCGATTTCGGGTAAATTCTTTTTATAAATTATTTTTTTGTTATTAAAAGGTTCCTAAAGATCTCTTTAAGAAAAACTTTTTGAAGGGATTTTTTAATCTGTATTTAATATCCGCATCATCCGTGTTCCATAAAAAAAGCCTGCATACCGGCGGATGTCAATGACCACCGATATTGCAGGCTTTAGAGTTCTTCTATGGAATTGGCTGACCTTTAGCCGAGAATCTTTGCCACTTCATCGGCATCCGCATCCATAATATAATGGATGCCGCTTACCTGGGCTGCTTCCGGGGTTAATGCCACCAGATCATCCCGGGTAATGTATTCCAGGGAGAATTTACGGGCGCCGCACATAAACTGGCGCAGTCCCTGGGATAAGCGTTCAAAATAGCTGTAAACACCAATGGCTCCTACAGGCAGCTCATTAAAACGATCTCCCAGCTTCTCTTTCAGCGTGGCGGCATTAATGAAGATCTGCTCCAGCTTGTCGCCATATTTCTTGTATTCACTGGGAACTTTGCCGGCTTTAAGCATTTCCCCAATATTCTTGCCCACCATGGCGGCGGCCAAAGGAGAACGGGCCATGCCAATAACCTTAACATAGGGAGCGCTCATGGCAAAACCTTTAAACATATGGTCCTCCAGGGTTAAGCCCCCTGCGATGGCAACGGGCGGCACATACTCCCCTTTGGCAGCCAGTTTATCACAGTATTGGGTTAACAGGGCTTGAATGTACACTGTGGGTACTCCCCACTCATTCATCATCCGCCAGGGGCTCATACCGGTACCGCCGCCGGCGCCGTCCACCGTCAGCAGATCAATCTTCGCCAGAGAGGCGAATTTCACGGCCCGGGCTAAGTCCGCCGGGCGATAAGCACCGGTTTTTAAGAATACATATTTTGCCCCGCCGGCACGCAATTCTTCAACCCGCTTAACAAACCCTTCCTCACTCACCATGCCAATGCGGGAATGACGTTCAAATTCTTTGAATGCCCCGGCTTGATAAGACTCCTGAACTTTGGGATCTTCGGGATTGGGCAGGACAATATAACCCCGGCCCTTTAACTGCAGCGCCCGTTCCAGGGAGTTTAGTTTTACCTCCCCGCCGATGTCCTTGGCACCCTGGCCCCATTTAATTTCAACTGCTTCCACGCCCAGTTTTTCCAGCGCATATTCCTGAACGCCCAGTTTGGTATCTTCAACGTTGGCTTGAACCGCAATAAACCCGGCCCCCTGGGACCATTCCTGAAAATCCTTAATTCTTCTGGCCAAATTGGGGGAATGTACCACCCGGCCATTTTTTATTTCTACGTTGGGATCCATGGCGCACACGTTTTCACCGATGGCAATCCCCGCGCCGGAAATGGCGCAGCCGGCGGCCAGGTGATCCCAGTTATCGGAAGCAACATTGGTGGAGCCCATGGCTGCCACCACAATGGGCGTGGTCAGTTTTAAATCTTGCTTGGCCCCCAGATAGGTTTCCAGATTAACCGCCGGGAAAATAGCCTTATCCGGATCCGCTTCGATTCCTTTGGCCCCCACGGCAGTTCCCATAATATTAAAGTGAGAGTAATCCACCGGGTAATCCTTTTGCGAGGCAGAGGTTACTTTGCCAAAGGGCTGGGGATAAAGAATTTCCTTGCCCCGAACGGCGGATTTGCCGATTTCACAGAAGCCGGAACAGCCGTCCAAACAGGTGCTGCACATGCCGCTAAAGGAACAGTGACTATCCGGGGTACGCAGTTTGGTAAGGGTGGCTGTACTGGCATTGGTGCCTTTGCTATAGGTCATTCACATTTCCTCCTAGAATTTAGTTGATTTTAAAAGAATTTCTTACCGAATTAACCGGTGAAGAAAACTTTTTAATAATTCGTTAGATATTTATCCAGTTCCCAAGGATGCAGATAGTTATGAAATTCATCCCATTCCCGCTTCTTATAATCCACATAGCGTTCAAAGATAACCTCGCCCAAGGCCTCTTTGATGTACTGGTCCTGCAGGAGGGCTGCCAGGGCTTCTCCTAAGTTGCCGGGTACCCGGCGGTCAACAACATCCTGATCCAGGGAGGTGGGGAGCGGCAGGCCCTGTTCAATGCCCCGGAGGCCGGTTTGCATGATGAGATTCAGGGCTAAATAGGGATTGCAGGTGGCATCGGGATTTCTTAAAACAATCCGGGTATCGTTCCCTCTCTGGCCCGGCACCCGGATCATGGAATTGCGGTTGCCTTCGGACCAGCCCTTCAAGACCCGGTCTAAATGGGAACATCCCAGGCGTTTATAAGAGTTCACCAGGGGATTGACGATTGCGGTCAGAGCCGAAGCATGGCCGGTGATTCCTGCAATGAAGCTTCCTGCCTGGGCGCTGAGACCGCAGGGACCTGTTTCATCAGCCAAGGCATTGTTTCCCTCCTGCCACAGGCAAAGGTTTAGCGCCATACCGGAACCATTGTGTTCAGCCAAAGGCTTCGGCATAAAGGATGCGTGCAGTCCATGCCGCTGAGCAATGGTCCGCACTACAAATTTAAACGTGGCGATTTTATCCGCCATGCCCAGGGGATCCTCTTCTCTCAATACAATCTCGTGCTGCCCCGGAGCACTTTCGTGATGGCTGGACACAACCTGAAAACCCATCTCTTCCAAGGTCAACACCATATCCCGCCGGGCGTTCTCCCCTAAATCCGCCGGAGACAAATCGCAAAGTCCGGCATTATCGTGGGTACAGGGAATGGGATGCCCCTGGGGATCGGTTTGGAAAAGGAAAAATTCAATTTCCGCCCCCACCGTCAGTTCAAAATGGTTTTTTTCCAGTCGGGCCAGAGAATCTTTTAACTTACTACGGACACAACCGGGATAAGCATTTCCGGCGGCATCCACAACATCGCAGATTAACCGGGCCACCGCTCCTTCCCGGGGGCGCCAGGGGAAAACCTCAAAGGTGCTGGGGTCCGGTTTTAAAAAAACATCCCTTTGCCGCACTCCGTATTGGCCTTCCAGCACCGCACTGTCCATGCTGATCTTTGCCTGCAGGGCCCTTTCCAGTTCTTCCACCGTGACAGCAACATTTTTAAAAGAACCCTGAATGTCGGTAAATTGCAGTCGTACAAATTTTACGTGGCATTCCTGTGCCTTTTCCATCACTTCCCGGGCCGTTAAGGGCTGCATTTTATTTCCTCCTTGGGGTTGTTTATACAAAATAAAAAAGTCCAACCAGACCTTTCTCTTCGCTAAAGGTCCGGTTGGAACGCCTTTGCCCCTCAATGTATTTACTTATTACTATGTAATATACCTGCCGGTACTATTTAAGTCAATCTCAGGACCTTTGATATACTGTATACATATCAAGCAGGCTCAATGATTTTCCTGCCGGGTCAATGAAGTAATGACCAGTTGGGCTACTTTAACCAGTGAACAACAGCGGTCCATGCTCAACTTCTGCAGATAACGATGGGCCTTTTGTTCATTGAATCCTTTTTTATCCATCAACAAACCTTTAGCCTGCTCAATCAATTGATTCTCCCTAAGCTCCTTTTTTAATTTCTTATTTTCGTTCTCCATTCTTACCAACCTTTTAAAGGTTGCCAAAGCCATTTCCAGGGTAGGCACCAGGTTCATGTCATCCACCGGTTTCACTAAAAAACCAAGTACTGAAGATACCTTGGCCTCTTCCAGCAATTCCCGGTGGGTCTGGGAAGTTATTAAAACCACCGGGGCCAGGCGGTGCTCATCAATTTTTCTGGCGATCTCCAGGCCTTTACTACCAGGCAGATCTCCCTCCATCAGGATAATATCCGGTGTATTTTGAAAAGCCACTTGCAGCGTACTCATACCGGTTTCCGTTTCCGCAACAACAAGATAATCATGCTGTTGCAATAAATCCTTCAGCTTTTTTCTGGAATCCGGATCGGGATCTGCCAGCAGCACACGCCTGCCAAACATACTTCACACCCCAATAAAATAGTCAGTTTAGGTGTTGCTCTGCATTCCCTATTATTATATCACAAAGGAGCAGCGGCCAAAGGATACCCATCCTCTCCAGGCCGCCGTTTCTTACTTTAAAAGAATAACCCCCAATCAGGGGGTCGGCAAAGGTTCTTTTTAAGTTGATTTATACAAGAATCTGATTTAGAAACCGGCGGGTCCGTTCATGCTTTGGATTGGCAAAGAATTCCGACGGGTGGCCTTGCTCAATAATTTGTCCCTCCGAGAGCATAACGATGCGGTCCCCCACTTCTCTGGCAAAACCCATTTCATGGGTTACCACCACCATGGTCATTCCTTCCCGGGCCAAATCTTTCATAACCTGCAGCACCTCGCCCACCAGTTCCGGGTCCAGGGCGGAAGTGGGCTCGTCAAAAAGCATAATCTCCGGTTCCATGGCCAGGGCCCTGGCAATGGCCACACGCTGCTTTTGGCCCCCGGACAGTTCTTCCGGGTAGCAGTGAAATTTTTCCTCCAGATCCACCTTGCGCAACAAATCCATGGCCCTTTTACGGGCTTCCTCTTTGGGTTTTCTTTTAACCTGAACCGGCGCTTCCATTAAGTTTTCCAACACATTCATATGCGGAAAAAGGTTAAAATGCTGAAAAACCATGCCCACCCGTTCCCGAACTTTATTTAAGTCCGTCCGGGCGGGAACAATGAATTGGTTGTTAATGCTGATCTCTCCGCTGTCGGCCATTTCCAAAAAATTAAGGCAGCGCAGCAGTGTGCTTTTTCCGGAACCGCTGGAACCGATTAACACTACCACTTCGCTCATTTTTACTTCCAGATCAATGCCCTTTAAAACCTGCAGATCCCCGTAGGCTTTCTGTAAATTTTTAACTTTAATCATGCGATCTTCATTCCTTTAATTCCGCCCCCGCCAAGGCGGGCTTCCAGTTTATTGAGCAGCACGGTAAACAGAAGCACCAGAATCAGGTAGTAAATCCCTACCACAAAATAGGTTTCAAAGGGCATGTAATTTTCCCCCTGAACCGATAAGGCGGTGTTAAATAAATCTGTAACCGCAATGTAGGCCACCAGGGAGGAATCCTTCAAGCCGATGATAAACTGATTCCCCAGCGGCGGAATGGCCCTTTTCAGCGCCTGCGGAAAAATAATCCTGCGCATGGCCAGGGCGTTGGACATCCCCAGGGAACGGGCCGCCTCCATCTGCCCCCGGTGAATGGATTGAATGGCTCCCCGGAAGATTTCCGCAATATAAGCCCCGGAGTGAATTCCCAGTGCCATGGCCCCGGCTGTAAAGCTGCTTAAAACAATCACGCTGGATATGCCGTAATAAAGAAACATAATCTGAACAATCAGGGGTGTTCCCCGGATCAGACCAATGTACAGGTCCGCCAGCCGATTGAGAAATTTATTGTGGGATATTTTAAAGAAGGCAAAGACCAGCCCAATCAGGGTTGCAAAAATCAGGGACAGGGCGGTAATGGATACGGTTATCCTGGTGGCCAGCAGGAAAGCAAAACCATGGGCGTTAAAAATACTGATGATATTTTCCAGAACACTCACCTTTGTTCCCTCCGTGAACGAAGAGTGCGCCTGAAAAGGGCGCACCAAAATTTATTCTTTAAGGGTGTTATAACCAAACCATTTCGTACTGATTTGTTCGTAGGTACCGTCTTCCACCATGGCTTGAATGGCTTCACTAATTTTTTTCGTCAGCTCGGGATTATCTTTATTCACCGCCACAGCCACCTCGTCCTTATTTAAAATAGAGCCGACGGGTTTTAGTTTTAAATTGTTTTCTTTAATGGCATAGGCTCCTACAATGCTGTCGGTAATTACGGCCTCAAGTCGCCCGGAGGGTAAATCCTGCAACGCGTACACATCGCTGGGATAGCTTTTGATTTTATCCGAATAACCTTCCGCCAGGCTCTTCCATACACTGGACTGAATCACGCCGATGGTGCGTCCTTTCAGGTCCTCGGGCGTCTTTATGTCCTGGTTGCCCTCCGCCACAAAAATCTGGGCTCCTTCAATATAATAGGGAATAGTAAAATCCACCTGTTGGGCACGCTCTTCCGTTATGGACATGCTGCCGATGATGGCGTCATATTTTTTACCTTTTAATCCTTGCAGAATGGTTTCCCAGGGGTTGGTTACGGGATTGGCTTCCAGACCCAGGCGTTTGGCGATTTCGGTGCCGATTTCCACATCAAACCCTACCAGCTTGCCGTCTTGCTTATAATTTAAAGGTTTGTATAATCCGCTCATGGCAAAGGTTAATTTGCCTTCCTCCACCAGTTGCATTTTCGCCTCTGATTTGGCTTCCCCTTGATCCCCTTTGGCTTTCTCGGGGTTGGATCCACAGCCGGACAGGCCTAAAAAGGCCATGATCAAAATAAGTGCAAAAACTTTTTTCATTAAATCCCTCTCCTCTTCATTGCTTCGTTAGCCAATATCGGTTTATTCAAACCGAATAAATAAAAAAACACCGCCTAGACCGGACCGGTGTTACAAAAACACCCTCACCCAATATATCTTCACTGAAGATAGCGCTCCACGGTCAATGGCAAGTAACCGTGACAGTTCTGCCCCTGTTCGGAAACAGACCCAACTGCCGGTCCGGAGAAACACGGCAATTTCGGCAGCTTATCCTTTCCCCTGTTTTCTGCGATGTCTCCACATCTCCCACAGGCTACTGATACAAGCCGCAACCTCTACCCCACCGAATCGATGAGGAATTTTTATTTAATTAAATGTTAGTATAGTGGAAAATTAGACATTATTCAAGTTGGTTTTTATCCATTTGTTAACTTCTTCTTGACGGGTGACATTGCTTTCTGATATATGGTTAAGAAGACCCTTAAAATAACCCGCTAAATTCAACTATATAAAAGGAGATTCAGCTCATGTTAACCTGCCGTGAAGATGTCCTTTTTTTAACCAAAACCCTGACACAAGTGCCCAGTATTGTCAACACACCCGGCGAAAAAGCCATGGCCCAAAGTTTGTTTCAACGGATCTCTTCCCTGCCTTACTTTACAAAGAATCCCGCCCAGGTGCTGTTGGCGCCAACGGTAGGAGACGAGCTGGAGCGTTACAACGTCCTGGCCTTTGTCCGGGGCACCAAGCAGATCAGCAATAAAACCGTTATTTTGATGGGGCATATTGATACCGTGGGCATTGAGGATTACAGCCACCTGAAGGAAGTGGCCTGCGATCCGGACGCCTTGATGGCTGCCCTGGAAAAAGAAAAACTGCCGGAATTGGTGCGGCAGCATCTAACCTCCGGTGAATGGCTGTTCGGCCGTGGTGTATTGGATATGAAGGGCGGCGTGGCCAGCCATCTCTACCTCCTGAAATATTATTCGGAACATCCGGAAGAGCTGTCCGGCAATCTGGTATTTGTGGGTGAATGTGACGAGGAAGACAGTTCCCACGGCATTTTATCCGCCTTGAAAAATTTAAAAGACTGGCAAAAGAAATACGGCTTTGATTATCAGGCCGCCATTTGCTCCGACTTTGTGGCTCCCCGTTTCCAGGGCGATGAAAACCGCTATATCTACAAAGGAACCGTGGGCAAGCTGCTGCCCTCTTTCTTTATTACCGGGTCTGAAACCCATGTGGGATCCTGCTTCGAGGGACTGGACCCCAATTTCATTGCCGCGGAATTAACCCGGCAGATCAATTACAATCCGGAGCTGTGCAACGAGGCCTACGGGGAAACGCCGGCGCCTCCGGTCTCCCTGAAGCAGACCGATTTAAAGCCGGCCTATACCGTGCAAACAGCTTTGGCAGCCTATGTTTATTATAACTTTTTTATCCACTCCTGGTCGCCCAAGGACGTACTGGCTAAATTAAAGGATCAGGCCCTGGCCGCCTTTGAACAAGCCTTGTCCGCCTTTAAAGTCCGGCACCGGACCTACTGCCGGATGAGCGGCGAACCCTATCACGAGGTGCCCTGGGAGCCCAGAGTTTATACCTTTGAGGAATTTGAAGGATTATTAGTCTCCGAACACGGTCCGGCCTATGAGCAGCATATGCAGGACTTTAAAAACCGGCTGCTTTTGGATCAAACCCTGGATACCCGCATGTTTGCGGCCAAGGTGGTGGAAGAAGCCTGGCAGTGGATGAAAGATAAAAGCCCGGCCATCATTTTGTTTTACTCCTCCCTTTATTCCCCCAGGATTGAGGTGACCGGCAAAAATGAGCGGGAGAAAAATCTGATGGCGGCCATGGAACAGGCTTTGGAGCTGGTGCAACCCCATTACCGGCACAACATTGTCATTCGCAATTTCTTTCCCTATATTTCAGATATGAGCTTTGTGGCTTTGAGCGACGACGAAGAAGGAATCCGGGCCGTGTGCAGCAACAATCCTGCCTGGGGCAGCAAACACTATGTGGAATACCAGGATATCCGGGACATTAATGTACCGGTCATTAATATCGGTCCCTACGGATATGACGCTCATAAAAAATATGAACGAATGGAAATGTCCTTCTCTCTGGAAGTCGTACCAAACCTGACCAACGAAATCATTTTGAAACTTCTTGAAGCAAAGTAAAGGGAGCGCGGTAAATACTTTAAATTGCTCTGGCAGATAACACAACGAACAACCGTAGAATAGAACGCGGATTATACGGATTTCCACGGATTCACGCGGATTAATAATCTTTAAATTAAGATCCGCGCAAATCCATATAATCCGTTAAATCCGCGTTCTATTATTTTTTATTTTTGAAATTATGGTCTTTTAATTTCTCCCTATTGCAATTTTTCTTAAAGGGATTTACAAGATGGTTTTAAAAGTGTAATATTACACTAATATTGTAAATAAGGATGATTTTTATGAACCGGGACGCCTTTGTTAAAATCATGGATGCAAAGCTCAAGTTAATTAGGAACGAGATGGATTTTACCCAGGATAAAATGGCTGAAATGATTGGTTTGTCCAAGAAGACGCTGGTCCAAATCGAAAAAGGCAGATCCAGTTTAGGCTGGACCGGAGCCGCCCTGGTGGCCTTATTATTTAAGGATAGTGAAATGATCCAATTGGCCTTGGGTGGAAATCCCCAGGACCTTGTGCTTTCCCTGGCTTTTAATCACTATGAGGATCATTATGAACGCACCCTGGGCGGTAAAGTCTGGTGGAAGGACCTGGAGCAAAGGGGTCCCTATAAAATTCAACAAAATATTATCAGCCAGCATTATCGAATTCTGGACTCACAAGAAAGAAGAATCTGTTCTTCCTTTGATCTGGAATATGTACAGAAAAGATTAAAGGAACTACATAAGGCGGAGGATAAAACTTGATTACCAGGCTGTTTCGTAGAATGATCGGAAAAAAAGATCAATTTTTATTCAAAGGCTATCAAGAAGGTTTGGTTCAGTTCCAGGCCATGGATGCAGAAACCGGCATCTATCTCCACATTCCCTTTTGTAAAACCCTTTGTCCCTATTGTCCTTACAATAAAGTCCTTTACAATGCGGACCAGGCCCAAAAATATAAAACAGCTCTGCTTCAGGAGCTGATACTGTATGAAAAATATATGAACAGCAAAAGGATCTCTTCCATTTACATTGGCGGCGGCACACCGACCCTTTTATTGCCTGAACTCCGTGAAGTCCTTGATTTTATCAGAGAACGTTATGGCTTTGCAGGAGATATTGGTATTGAGATTCACCCCAACCAGGCCAATGAAAAGTTATTTGAGGAACTGCAGGATTTGGGCGTCAATCTGATCAGTCTGGGCGTGCAGACCTTTAACGATCAAATACTCAAATTTTTAGGAAGAAATTATGGTTCCCGGCACATCGAGCAAGTTTTAGCAACGGTTCAGAAATATCATTTCAAATGTGTGGATATTGATCTGATGACTAATTTGCCCGGGCAGACCCTGGAAGACATCCGCTGCGATTTAAAAAAGATTTATGCTTATAAAATAGACCAGCTTTCCATCTATCCGCTCATCCTTTTCCCCATGACCAATCTGGGTCAACAGATCGAGCAAAGGGGCTTCAGCCGGTTTAATGAGCTTCAGGAGGGCCGCATCCTAAAACTCATTGATAAAATATCCACAGAGCATGGATATCAAAGAAGTTCCGTGTGGACTTACGGAAAGAACCCGCATAGCCGCTATACCTCGGTAACCAGGGAAAGCTTTGTGGGTTTTGGGGCTGGGGCCACTTCCCTGTTTGGAAATTATTTTTATCTTAATACCTTTGATGTGGACGAATATATCCGGGCTTTAAAAGAAAAGAGAATGCCCATTAATCTGGTCAGTACCCTGAGTGCCAGGGAGCAAATGATTTTCTGGATTTTTTGGAGATGTTACGACGGGATGATTGATGCCCGGACCTTTCAAACCCGATTTAATAAAGACCCGGAACAGGAATTTAAGCTTTTATTCCGTCTCTTGAGAATGCTTGGGATAACCAAAAAACAAGGCTCCCAAATCCTATTAACTGACTGGGGAAGATGGGCTTATCATTATGTGGAAAAACAATATTCCCTGCATTATTTAAATCATTTATGGGAGCAATCCATGAAGCATCCCTGGATTGATGAAATAAAAATTTGAGGAAAGACTATGAAAAGCAGACACTTTTTATCCCTGGCTTTTTTCGGATTCAAAACCATTTTATTTAGGCAAAAGAAACCCATTCTAGCAACCATTATTTTAACGGATTCCTGCAATTTAAGCTGCCGGCACTGCGCGGTCAACAACATCACCGGCCGCATGCTTTCTTATCGGGATGTACTGGCAGAAATGCAGGCTTTCTACCGGGAAGGCGTTCGCATTCTTTTCTTTTGCGGCGGCGAAACACTCCTTTGGCAGGATGGAGGAAAAAACATCCGGGACTTAATGAAAGAGGCCAAAAAGATGGGGTTTTACCTGGTGAATCTCGTTACCAACGGAACCCTGGAGCTCAATATCCCCGAAGCCGACGTGCTGTTCCTAAGCCTTGACGGCAATAGGGAGTCTCACAATTTAATCAGGGGGGACACCTATGATCAAATCATGCGGAATTTAAACCGGGCTGAAAACTGTAATATCTGCATCTATATGGCGGTGAACAAATTGAATTACCGTCATATTGAGGAGGTTTGTCAGCAGGCGAAAGAACATCCTCATCTTCGTTCCATCTCATTTAATTTTCATACTCCTTATCCGGGCACGGAATCCCTTACCCTTGATGCGGAGGAAAAAAGAGTGGCCGTTGCTGCCATCAAAAAAATGATCGTTAAAGGGATGCCCATTTTCAACCTCCCCTCCGCCCTGGATACTTATCTCGAAAACCACTGGTCCCGCCCCTGCCACCAATGTGTGGTGTCGGAAAACAAGCAACGATATCTTTGCGGCCGCTGTGTGGAAATTGACGGTCTTTGCCGGCAATGCGGTTATTTATTTGCCGTGGAGTTTTCTCTCCTCTGTGCCGGAAACCCCCGGGCAATTTATGAGATGTTAAGGACCTATCTCAAATATATCTAAATGATTTCACTGAAAATAGTCTTTCCTTTATTCTAAGGTTATTGCCGGGCAGCGAAAAAATTAAATTCAGATCCAAAACCAACTATTTTTCAATTTATTCCAATAAGTTATGCTGAATGGGACCAATATGAAAATTATTCATAACTAGTATGAAGGATAATGATCTAAATATATATAATATTTGCAATAGTCATACATCGTTGTCTCCTTGTGGTCCGCAACCCACAAGGGGGCTAAATCACGGGCAGGAGTCCGACTTCTGCAACGCTATAAAATGGAGGTGATGATTAAAACCCTGTTTCCCGTCTTTTTGGTAGTGGTTACAAAGGAGGAGATTCCAATGCAAAAACACGCTTTAATCATTTTAAGCGGACTAACCCTGGGGGCGTTGGCCGTTTTTCTTGTTTTAATGGGCAATCCGGGGAATTACGGCGTTTGTATTGCCTGCATGCTAAGGGATATCACCGGTGCTCTGGGGCTACACCGGGCGCCGGTTGCTCAGTACCTGCGGCCGGAAATTATTGGCCTTAGCCTGGGGGCTACCCTTACCGCCCTGCTCACCAGGGAATTCCGAACCACCGGCGGCTCCAGCCCTCTGCTACGATTTGCCTTGGGTTTTGTGGGCATGATCGGTATGCTGGTATTTCTTGGCTGCCCTGTACGCACCGTTTTACGCCTGGCCGGTGGTGATTTGAACGCCGGTGTGGGCTTGGTGGGCCTGGTCGCCGGCATTATTTTAGGTACTCAGTTTCTCAAGAAAGGCTTTTCTTTGGGCCGGGCAGCGAAAGTATCGTCAGCCAACGGCTCTGTTTTTCCTCTCTTTATGCTTGGCTTGTTGGCCGCAGCACTCATTGCTCCCCCTTTCATTTTGGCCAGTGAAACCGGTCCCGGTTCCCTGCATGCACCCTTGTTCCTGTCCCTGGGAGCCGGCGTAATCATCGGGGTATTGGCCCAGCGTTCCAGACTTTGTATGGCCGGCGGCATTCGGGACGCCATCTTCTTTAAAGACTATCATTTATTGTATGGTTTTTTAGCGGTTTTCGTTGCTGCCCTGTTGGGCAATCTGCTGGTGGGAAGCTTTAAACTTGGCTTTGCCGGGCAGCCTCTGGCTCATACGGACGGCCTGTGGAATTTTATGGGCATGCTGCTGGCGGGTTTAACCGCCGTTCTTTTAGGCGGGTGCCCTCTGCGGCAGTTGGTGGCCGCCTCTGAAGGCAATACGGATGCGGTTATCACAGTACTTGGTTTAATTGCCGGAGCAGCCTTTGCACACAACTTCGGTCTGGCCGCAAGCCCTACGGGCGTTCCTCCGGGGGGACAGGTTGCCGTTCTTCTCGGTCTTCTCTTTACCCTGGGCATTGGCCTAGTAGTCTGTAAATTTAAGCTTGGGGGTGAAGTAAAAAATGAAAAGAGTTGTGGATGCCAGGGGACTCTCTTGTCCTGAACCGGTGCTCCTGACCAGACAGGTTCTGCAGGATGGGGACGTTCAAGAGGTTGCGGTGCTGGTGGATAACAAAGTGGCTGTGGAAAATGTGACCCGGATGGCGGAGAGTTTAGGCTGCGGGGTTTTGCTGGGGGAACAGGACAGCGATTTTGTCTTGACCTTACAAAGAAGCTGATGTAAAAAATCCCGCAATACTTAATGCATTTCAAAAATAAAAGATAATAGAACACGGATTTAATGGATGATACGGATTTACACGGATTTTAATTTAAAAATATTTAATCCGTGTAAATCCGTAGAAATCTGTATAATCCGTGTTCTATTTCTATTAAGCCCGGTGGTTCGGTGTGTTATCTGCCGGTTCTTTGTCTGCTTTTAAAAAGCAATTTTGTCACATTCCTTTGTTTGGGTGACAAAGATTTATGCACAAGCTTAGGAATGCCTGTTAGTCAGAATCTGCATTGCCCACACCAGGATCATCATGGCTGCCAGCCCGCCTGCTATATGGTGGATTTTCGCGGTAAATAGGATATAAGCAGCAAGATCATTTGTCACCGGAATCAGTGATAGCAAAAGAACTCCCATGATCATTCCCAACCATATCCACATTTTTCTGGACGAGTTTTTTCCGGTGGACAGTACCGAACGATTTTTTCTAATGTAGTAAGTAATACCGATGGCCAACAGAATGATCAGCAGTGCTTCTGCTAAGAGGTCCGCGGTTACCGGATAAGGCAGCAGCATGGTTTTATATTGTAACATCTTTGGCAGGTGTCCCAGCAGCAGGTCCGCCAGCCATAATAAAATCACACCGTTGAGGGAAGATTCCAGGTAAAGCAACACCCCTTGCCCTTTACTCCGTTTCTTTCCACCCGGCAGCGTTCCTTTAGAATCTTCCATTCGTCCACCCTCATCCTTTTATTTTCTGACGGTGCTTGCATTAAAAATCGGCACCAATAGCAACATCCCCACCAGAAACAGCAAGGCTGCCGTTTCAAAGATGATCAACAGTGAAAACTGTGATTTCAACCACCCTGCCAAACTCATCATGATGACCATGGCTCCCATAAACAACGGGCTTAACACCCCGTTCACCCGGCCGATAAAGGCCTCTTCCGAGGTCTGTAAAATCAGTGTATTGATGCCGGTATAAATACAGGGGAAAAAGAGTCCGTTAAGGAATTCAAAAGCCACTGTCAGGATAAATTCTGTGGACAGGCCGATTCCCCCCACGGAAAGGGCGCTGGCAAAAAAGCCGATGGCCAACAGTTTTTGGGGACTCATCTTGCCGGCAAGCTTCATCACCATGCCCCCGCCAATAAGCATAGCCGCTCCGTTGGCCATCAAAAGCCACTGAACGTTTTCCTTGGGCAGGCCCAATCGTTCCAGCACGATAAAGATACTGAGGGGCTGAATGACTCCTACTGCCAGGCCGCTGATAACGAAGGTTCCTCCTACCGTTTTTAAAACTTTGTTTGACCAAACATACCGGAAGCCGGCCAACATCTCCTGCCAGACATCGGTGGTTTGCTCCTCCTTTTCGGTTGTTTGGTCCGGGGGCAGGAAGAACAAGGCCCCGGCCGACAGCAGAAACATCAATCCCATTACACCAATGGCAAAATGAATGCCAAAGGTCTGGTAAACAAAGGTTCCCAGCACCGGTCCAATAATCATAAAAATGGCCATAATGGTTTGAAACATGGCCATTCCGGTCTGCAATTGGTCCGCGGAAAGGTGCCGTTTAAACAGCTTCATCGCCGAAGGCTGTGAAAACTGCGAGAAAATAGCCGATAGCAAAGTAACAAAGAACACGGCCTGCCATTTGCCAAAAATAATGGTTAACAGAACCACAAACACCGATAACGCACTTAACAGATCACACCAGACCATGGTGTTTTTGGGCCGCCAACGATCCGCAAAGGTTCCGCCGATAAAAGAAAATATGAAAATGGGGGCAAACTCCACCACAGAGATAAGGGAAACCGCAAAGGGATCATTGTTGGTTTTATCCATTACAAACAAAAGAATGGCAAAATTTCGTACCCATATACCCGTCTGCAGAAGAACCGCGGACAGCATAATCCTTTGTACGAATCGATTCTGAAAAATACTGGTGGATGGAGCTGGAACAGCTAAATTTGATATTGTTTTTTCACTCATAAATTATTGATTTTCCCAATAGTAGTAAACAAGCAATCTACCAGAAAATCTTCCCTTTCTTATATTTTTCCGGAATTCCTAAATTTGCAACCATGCTGGTATATATTTAATAACACAAAAAAATCCCTCCTGTAATGCCCCTGGAGAGAATGTGCAGACAGTGAAAAAGGACGCAAAAAAACACGCACTTTATCCCCATCCTCTCCAGAGCTTAGTTTAGTACATCACCATTCCTTCGCCCAAAGCAACCTGACAAAGTGATGTCCGTGATGTCTCTTAAGTCTCTAAAAAGGATTAATAGCGCATGTTCGTCATACCGTCCCTTTCTTTAAGTCTAACTAATTATAAACGCAGATATTCCTAAAATCAAGATGAATCTTTTTCAAATCTAAAAGACAGGTTTCTCAATTTTTAATACTTGCTAAACTCTACCAATGATCTCATTATTCGCGAACTTAACTCTCCGGCGATGTCTGGTTCTTTGGTTTCACTGCGGGTGTTAAATTCTGTATCTTTATTTGTCCATCGGGCTTTTTATTAGAAGATTTTTGGGTAAAGAGTATACCCGCTATAATTGCCGTGAAAGGAGCTACCGCTACCAGCCCGAAACTTCCTACAATGGTATGCATAATCTCCATAGAGATATATTTTAAATTGAGAATGTTTATGACCGGAGTCCCTTGAGCCATGAAAATCATTAATAGTGCTATATAACCACCCGTATAAGCAAACAGTAAAGTGGTGGTCATGGTGCCGATAACGGTCCTGCCAACATTAAAACCACTTTGAATGGCCTCCGCTCTGCTAATTTGAGGATTTTTTTCGACCACCTCGTACACTGCTGCAGAAATATCAATGGCTAAATCCATTAGCGCCCCTGCGGAGGCGATAAACACAACGGCAATTAAAATATCCGTAAGGTTTAAGTGTGCGTAACCGGCATAAAGTAATGTTTCGGAATGAGGAAGCACCGCACCGTGAATTTTAAAGTATTTACCAAAAATAATAGCCAGCAAACTGGTCAGAAAGGTTCCCGAAAGAGATCCCAGGACAGCAGCAACTGATTTTCTGTTAAGACCTCCCACCAGAAAAAGTATCGTTGTAGTAGATGTAATGACAAAAAACAGGGAAATGATAATTGGATTCCAGCCTTTAAGCATCATGGGAATCAGGAATTTCCAGATCATTAAAACAGTCAGAAAAAAGACACCAATGCTTTTACGCCGGTCCATCTTGCAAACAACACTAAAAACAGGCCGAAAATACCGACCAAAAAAGCTTCCAGATGAATACGGTAGTGATCAATCATATTTACATGCCGAATCTTTTGGTCGGTGTAATCAATCACCACCAGGGCCTTATCCCCTTTTACAAAAACTTTATCTACTTCAAGCCGGCCAAAAAATTTATTACTGGCATAGGCCTGCCGACCTTTAAAAGGCCCATCCAATATTTCCACCTTGCAAACCTGTTCGCCCTGAAAAACAAAACCGATGGTGCTAAAAACGTTATCATTATTCACTTCTAACACCCGTGAAACTGCCCGGATGCTGTTGGGATAAGCATTGGTTGGAAATCCGGTAGGTATTACTGCCAGAAATGCAATAACGATCATCACAACCAGGATAAAAATAAATTCTTTGGATGGATTACGAATGGAAACTCTAGATAAGTTCTCAAACATTTTTCCTATTGTAGAAGTTTTCCCTGACAATGTGCCTACCTCCAACAGTTTTCAATAATGAGACCTGAGCGGGTTCCGCCCAGGCTCAATAATAAAATTCTCTTAATAAAACTTCTCTTAATTGGAAGTAAGTCAGTTTTTAATGTTGGTAACGGCAGCCAGCTTGTAGTAAATTTCTGTGTTATCATAAAAACCATCAAACAACTCGTCACCCAGACCCAGGGCATAAACCGGTACGGGAACACCGGTATGGGAATAACTGGTATAGCTGAGTCCGGCCTTGTTGTTTATAATATGGCAGAGGGTTACAGTAAAGGGCTCATAAGTGCCATAAAGAATTTTTTCCTGATCGGTGTATTTTCTCTCTTCTGTTGGAATCATGGACCAATCCAGAGCTTTCCGCAGCAAGCCAATTTCGTAGTCACTCAGATCTGCCATGGTTAGACCATATCCGGCTTTAATTTCGTCCTGTAAATCCTCTAGTTTTGCGGTATCGCGGGTTACGGTTTTCCTGTATTGGTCAAAAATCTTGCCAAAATCCACAAAGGACATGGTTACAGGCTGAAGCTTATTAAAAAAGGTATCATACTCGGTATTCGCAAACCCGATGGTCATTCCACCGCACTCATGGTCGGCAGTAACCAGAATCAGTGTTTCATTAGGGTGTTTCTTATAGAATTCCAAAGCTTTCTGGATTGCATCACCAAAAGCAATGGTATCATGGATGGAGGCGGCTGCGTCATTAGCATGGCCGGCCCAGTCGATTTTCCCACTTTCGACCATCATGAAAAATCCCTTGGGATTATCTAATACATCGATGCCTTTCTGAACAAAATCGGCCAGGGAGAGTTCCCCCGCTTGGCGGTCAATCTCATAGTCCATGGCCGTTCCATCTAACTCCGGATTGATGGCCACTACTTTGCCGGACTCGCTGTTTAAAGCCAATATCTCGTCCTTGTTATTTACGACTTTATAACCGGCGTTCTTAACAACCTCAAAAATATGCGGCTGATCTTTTTCGGGTCCTGTGGGCTGATCGAATGAACCGCCTCCAAAGAAATCGAATCCACTGGCTGCCAACTGCTGTCCAATATCATAGGCATCATTCCTGCTGGCAACCTTGGCGTAAAAGGCGGCGGGGGTTGCATGAGTGATGGGAACACTGGTGATGATGCCAATCTTATAGCCTTTTGCTTTTAAATCTTCGGTAATAGGACGGTATTCTTTTGTTTTTGTTTCATCCATGTTAATTACACCGGAAAGAGTCTTGTGACCCGAAGCCAGGGAGGTCGCTGTGGAAGCGGAATCCGGAATAAATGATGAGGAATCTTGGGTCATCAGGGCTCCATGGGTAGGAAACCGGGTAAAATTGAGCTGCTTAGGAGTAATTTTTCCTGGCATGGCTTGCTGCCCCAGAAACATCTCTGCACTACTAACCTGAGGATAACTCATACCGTCGCCCACAAACATAAAGATATACTTTGGAGTTTTTCCAGTATAGGACTCACCGCCTTTAACAGAATCAGCGATTCCACGAGAAGGTGAACCTGCCATGAAGATCCCCAGTACGGCTATGGTCACCAGTACGGCAACCGCTGCCTGCCAGTTTCTAAACCATTTATTCAATTTCAACCCCTCCAAAAATTTGGTAACTATTTGTTCTCTTAAAGCTTATTAGATCAAAGTTAAACTTCTAAGGTTTTTCCTTTAACCTCCGTTTAAAAAAAGGTTAATTTTTACATATTTCCTTAGAACCTGCTTTTATCACGTTTAAAACCTCCGGGCTTAATCCTTAAGAGTAGTGCTTATTCCGCCAAGCCCTTAAAGAATCTTCTCAACAATCATAGAGTTATATAAATGATTGGCAAACACATCAAAAAACCATTGCATTTTAAATACTTTCAAATATATAATAAATTTAAACAGTGTTTAATTTTGCTTTTTAAAACATGTATCGTTGTTGTTATGTATTCATGGAGTATGGGGGAGAGGAAGCAAATGGATAAAACGCTGCGTGTGGGTATTGATATCGGCTCAACAACGTTAAAAATGGTAATCCTTAATGAGCAAGACAGCATTGTATTTCAACAGTATGTCCGGCATTTTTCGGATATCGCAGGCGCTTTTCAAAGGGTGGCGGCCAAGGCCCAGCACGTTCTGCGGCAGAAGTTGTTGTCGGTTATGTTTACAGGCTCCGCAGGCATTGGCCTCTCCCAGTCCCTGGGCTTGCCTTTTGTCCAGGAGGTTATCGCTTCCACTCATGCCGTCAAGCATATGATCCCTCATACAGGCACTGTAATTGAACTGGGTGGGGAAGATGCTAAAATTACCTATTTGGGCAACACCGTGGAACAGCGGATGAACGGCGTATGTGCCGGGGGCACCGGCGCCTTTATTGATCATATGGCGGCGTTATTGGATACCGATCCCGCAGGTTTAAATGAACTGGCTAAAAGCTACCGCACCCTTTATCCCATCGCTTCCCGCTGCGGCGTATTTGCTAAAACCGACGTTCAGGCCCTGATGAACGAAGGGGTGGCCAAAGAGGATATTGCCGCCTCTATTTTTCAGGCCGTTGTCAACCAAACCATCAGCAGTTTAGCTCAAGGCCGGGCCATTCGCGGTAACGTCGCCTTTCTTGGCGGTCCCTTATATTTTCTTTCAGAACTGCGGAAGCGCTTTATTGAAACCTTGGGTCTCCGGCAGGATCAGGTGCTAAGCCCGGAATGCTCACCCTATTTTGTGGCCATTGGGGCTGCCCTTACTTTACAGGAAGAGCCGGTTCCCTATGAACTTCTGCATGAAAAATCCCCATTCCATTTAGTTCAACTGCGCCAGGAAAATCAAAAGTCGTTGGATCCTTTATTTGCTGATCAACTGGAATATGAACAGTTTGCCGACCGACACGGGCAAAACACCGTGCAACGATTGGATCTAAAAACCTATACAGGTAAAGCCTATTTAGGCATCGACGCCGGATCCACCACAACCAAGCTGGTGTTAATTGCCGAAGATAACAGTTTATTATATTCCTATTATGACAGCAACCGGGGCAAACCACTGGAGACGGTGATTACGGCCCTGAAAGAAATGCACCGGCGTCTGAATAAGCAAACAGAGATTGTCTGTTCCACCGTTACCGGCTACGGTGAACAATTCATCAAAGCCGCTCTGCAGGTAGATTTTGGTGAGGTGGAGACGGTGGCCCATCTCAAGGCAGCCAAGCATTTTCTGCCCGGTGTTACCTTTGTGCTGGATATTGGCGGACAGGATATGAAAAGCTTCTTTGTGCGGGACGGCGTTATCGATTCCATTATGCTCAATGAAGCATGCTCGGCAGGCTGCGGCTCCTTCATTGAAAACTTTGCTCAGGCACTGGATATGACGGCTAAAGATTTTGCCCGCTTGGGTCTAAAAGCCAAAAATCCGGTTGATTTAGGCAGCCGCTGCACGGTATTTATGAACTCCAAAGTCAAGCAGGCCCAGAAGGAAGGGGTGGATGTCAGCGATATTTCCGCCGGGATTTCTATCTCCGTTGTAAAAAATGCTTTGTTTAAGGTGATTCGTCTAAAAAGTGCCGACGAACTGGGCGATAAAATTGTCGTTCAGGGCGGTACTTTTTACAATGACGCCGTGTTGCGGGCTCTGGAACAGATCCTCCAGCGAGAGGTTGTCCGCCCGGATATCGCCGGTCTCATGGGCGCATTTGGTGCGGCGCTCATCGCCCGGGAGCGGTATCAAGCCGGAATGGAAACCACTCTGTTATCTGCCGCTGAGCTGGACGCCTTTACCGCCAATACCACCCATCGCCGCTGCCAGTTATGCGGTAACCAGTGCCTGATTACCACCCAGCGCTTTTCCAACGGTCAGGAATATCATGCCGGAAACCGCTGCGAACGGGGTATTGGCCAGGCGAAAACCGATGCTAAGCTACCCAATCTTTATACCTATAAATACCAACGGCTGTTTCAGTATAAACCCTTGGCGGAACCACTGGCCCGCCGTGGGGTTATTGGCATTCCCCGGGTACTCAATATGTATGAAGATTACCCTTTCTGGTTTACTTTTTTCACCAAGCTCAACTACCGGGTGGTTTTATCCGGTCGTTCTTCCCGCCGGCTCTATGAGCTGGGGATGGAAACCATTCCGTCGGAATCCATTTGTTATCCGGCTAAACTGGTACACGGACATATCAGCGACTTGATTAGAAAAGGCGTTAAAAAAATATTTTATCCCTGCATTCCCTACAACTTCCAGGAGAATCCGGAAGCTGCCAACTGCTATAATTGTCCCATCGTTACCTCTTATCCGGAAAATATCAAGGCCAATATGGATGTCCTGCGTGATGAGGGAATTGCCTTCCTGCGTCCCTTCCTGCCGCTGAACAGCCGCCGGCACTTGATCAGCAGGCTGACGGAGGAACTGGCGGGAGAAAAAATACCTAAGAAAGAGATTGTTGCCGCGGTGGATGAGGCTTATGCCGAACTGGAGCGGTATAAATCCGATGTTCGCCGTAAAGGCCGGGAGGCCCTTGCTTATATGGCCGACCGGAAGGTCAAGGGCGTAGTTTTGGCGGGCCGTCCTTATCATATTGATCCGGAAATTCATCACGGTTTGCCCGAGCTGATTCAATCTTACGGGCTGGTGGTATTGTCCGAAGATGCTGTAGCCCATCTAGGAGCGGCAGACAGACCCCTGCGGGTGGTTGACCAGTGGGTCTACCATTCCAGATTGTATGCCGCGGCAGGTTTTGTGGCCGGACAGCCGGATATTGAGTTGATTCAGATCAATTCTTTTGGCTGCGGGCTGGATGCCGTTACCATTGATCAGGTAAAAGAAATTCTTGAGTCTCACCACCGTATTTACACGGTGGTTAAGCTGGATGAGATCAATAACCTGGGCGCAGCCAGAATCAGGGTTCGCTCCCTGCTGGCAGCGCTGAATGACCGGGGGCGCAATTTAACGGGTAAACCAACGACAGCGCCTGCTGCCGAACATCCTCCAGTTTTTAGCGCCGAAATGAAAAGACGCCATACCCTGTTGGCGCCGCAGTTATCACCCATTCACTTTCAGTTTTTGGAAGCCGGATTTCAAAAGGCCGGCTATCAACTGGTGGTGGCTCCCATGCCCGATAAAAGGGCCATTGACGAAGGTTTAAAATTTGTTCATAATGATGCCTGCTACCCGACCATTATTGTTGTTGGGCAATTACTGCAGGCTTTAAAATCAGGGCGGTATGACCTAAATAACACCTCCGTTATCTTAACCCAAACCGGGGGCGGCTGCCGGGCCACCAATTACGTGGCCATTACCCGCAAAGCCTTCCGGGATGCCGGCCTGCCCCAGGTACCGGTTTTTGCCTTAAAAAGCGGCAAGGAATCACAGTTTCCTTTGACCTTTCCCCTCTTTGAGGACTTAATTATGGGTTTAATTTACGGTGACCTGTTGATGCGGGTGCTTTACCGGGTACGCCCCTATGAAAAACGTCCCGGCTCGGCTCAAAAGCTGTGCGATGATTGGTCTGCCAAGTGCCGTCAGGATCTGTTGGCAGGCCGCAAAGAAAATTTTAAAAGCAATATTTTTGGTATGGTCCGGGATTTTGACCATTTGGACATTAACGAGCAGAAACTTAAACCCCGAGTGGGCCTGGTTGGCGAAATCTTAGTAAAATATCACCCCACAGCGAACAATGACTTGGTTGAACTGTTGGAAAACGAAGGCGCCGAGGCGGTTGTGCCCGACCTGGTGGATTTCTTCTTGTATTGCGCCTATGGCAGCAAAACAAATTATCACTTGCTGGCCGGTACCTTAACCAGCAGTCTAAAAGGGAATCTATTTATTCAGGTTGTTGAGTTTTACCGCCGCCACCTGCGTAAAGCCCTGGAAAGCAGCAAGCGCTTTCAACCGCCCTTTACCATCCAAGGGATCGCCAAATTGGCGTCAACCCATCTTTCCTTGGGTAATATGACTGGTGAAGGCTGGCTGTTACCCGGCGAGATGCTGGAATTGATCCACAGCGGCGTCAATAATATTGTGTGCTTACAACCCTTTGCTTGCTTACCCAATCACATTGTGGGTAAAGGGATGCTTGGGGAACTGCGTCGCTGCTACCCGGATGTTAATATTGTGCCCATTGACTATGATCCCGGAGCCAGTGAAGTAAATCAGCTAAACCGGATAAAATTAATGCTGGCTGTAGCGAAAGAAAAGGTCGGTTAGGTACGACCGTCAAGATAATCTTAGGGCACTTGTCAAATAATAAGCATCAGGGCATCGCTGATGATGCCCTAAAATGACTTAAAGAGGGGCGAAAACTTGAAGAAAGGTTTGGATCATAAATTAACTCCTAAGGATAAAATTCTGGATGCTACTTTGAGGATTATCGGCAGCGAAGGGGTCCAGCATGCTACCAGCCGGAAAATTGCCGCCATGGCGGATGTGAATGTGGCGATCATAAACTATTATTTCGGTTCTAAAGACAATGTTGTGAACGAAGCATTAAAAACTTTTACCAACCGGCTGATGACCTCCTTTGATCATCTTGATGATTTGGAGGTGCCCCCGGAGGCAAGGCTTCGCAATTTTCTCCGCAGTTATGCCGATTATACCCTGAAATATCCGGATATCTTCCGAAATTTTATTGACCAGGTACTGCATGACTCGGTTTCCACCAATGAATACTTTGAGTTTATGAAGGAAAAAGGGTTAAATAAGTTAATGATATCGGTGCAGGAAATCACCGGGACCCAGGCAACGGAAACCGAATTAATTATGAAAATTTTCCAAATGTTCAGTAGTTTGGAATTTCCAGTATTGGTCGGTACCAAAATGAGAACCCTCTCTCATTTTGATTACCACGATCAGGACTGCCGCTACAGGTATATCGACCTGGTGTTGAAATCCTTACTGCATACTTAAAACGGCTGGGTAACTCCTATTCATTCCAGCACCTCCTGGACTCTGCCAATGATCCCATTCTCTAAACGGACTTTTATCCCCCGGTGATGAACCGGGCTCTTCGTGAGAATGTCTTTTACAATCCCTTCCGTTAACTGCCCGGTGCGCTGGTGTGGCTTTTGTATAATGTTTACCCGGACTCCGGGTTTAATATTTTTTCGTTCTGTTCCAGATATTAACATGGAAACACTCCCTGTATCCTTTTTTTATTTAGATAATACAACATTAGGGCCAACAAAGGAGGAATAATATTTAAATAATACATGGTCACGTAACCAAAATAATTGGCAATTATTCCCCAAAAAACGGAGCCAACGGCAACTCCGATATCAAAGGCTGTCCAATAGGTGGCATTGGCCGCCCCGCTTCGGGCAGCAGGAACACTTTTAATGGCCAGCAGCAATAAAATCGGCTGGACAGAGCCAAATCCAAGGCCGAATAAAATTCCCCCGCCGATTAAGTGCCCCAGGGAAGAAGTCCTGGCAATGACAATCATGGAAGCAATGATTGCCAGCAGACCGAAGTAAAGAATCAGATCATACCCTTTGGAACCTTTTCTATCGGCAATTTTTCCCGACAGCGGCCTGGATATAAATGTGGTGACAGCAAAGGCGGCAAAAAACACCCCTGCGGCGGACATTCCTCTCTGTTGAATGAACAAAGCCAAAAAAGACAGCAGGGAGCTATAGGCAATGGTGATTAGGAGCATGATCAGCGACGGGCCAAGGGCCTGCTTTTCTATGAGTACAAACTTTGGGGTCTGATCGTTACTCTTCCCTTCGGGATAGCGAATTTTCAAAGATAACAACAGCGAAGCCAGGGTCAATAACACACTGATAATAAACAAAGTGCGGAAGGAGAATTGCTCTACCAGCCATAAACCCATGGCCGGGGCGGCAGCTAAGGAAATGCTGGTGATCAGGCTAAAGAAACCCAATCCCTCTCCCAGCCTGCCCCGGGGAATGATATCCGAAGCTAAGGCCCCTTGTGAAGTACTGCCAATGCCCCAGCCAAAACCTTGCATAAAGCGAAAGAGAAGCAACGGCACAATGGGTAGCATAAAAGTATAAAAAACCGATGGAATTAAAAAAATCAATAATCCGCTCAACAGGATCCGCTTGCGGCCATACTTGTCCAAAGCCCAGCCGGTCACAGGACGAATCATTACTGCCGAAACTGTAAGGGCGGCCAGGGATAGTCCGGCCATCCCTTCGGAGCCTCCCCGGGTCTGGATATATACGGGCAAAGTCGGTATCAGACTGTGGAAAGAAAAATAATACATAAGACAGGACAAACAAAGAATTACAAAATCAAAAGTCCATAATTTAGACTGCAAAGCCGCCGCGCCGATTTGTCTCTGAACCACTGCCATGAATTTACCTGCCACCTCTTTTATGAAAATAATTTCTATTTTAACATAAATACCTTCTCAGTGGCTTTGTCGTCCTGCAGATAAATACTGTGCGGCAGACTGTAAAAATACAAAGGGGCTGGCAAATAAAAATATGAAAATTAATGAATTCATATTAGGGAGTACGTTCCACCAATATTCATCCTGTATTAATTTTTTCAGTTCTGTTTCCAATTTTCATAGGAACATTTCTTTCCTTGCCTCGATTTATCAAAATTTTTAACAAGCCAGGTTCCTGGCAGTTTATTGGATAAAATTTTTAGCGGTTGGTCTACCCGCCCTCTACCTAGCGGTTTGTCCAATCGCTTTATTTCCACCCTTCAGTATTTATTTCCCTAAATATCTGGGTGGGCTCATGTTGATGTATTCCATGTTGCCTCAAATTGTAAGCGGGATTACTTTTGGTTATCTATTTTTAAGCGTTTTTGATAAAAAGCAATAGTTATTTCTTTCCGACCACGGCAATATTGGTGGGCATTAAAATGGTTTATCATTTATACAAAAAAATTCCCGGTTTAAAAACCGGGAGAACAGGCGCTTTTTACAATGCACAAAAACTTATTTACTTTTAAAACTAATTTTTCCCTAGCCATAATGCTCGGTTCCACCTCTTTGATAACCCTCATTATGAGCCAGTTCATCCAGTTCAACGGTCAGTATATCTTCACAAAATAAATCTACTTCCCCGCATTCCCGCTCATCAACTGTTTTTAGATAGCTTTTGCAGTGATCACAAAGATATACACGATATTGCCTGTTGTCATCCAGAGTGAAAAAAGAAGCTTCGGAATCATCTTCATTACAATAAGGACATCCCGATCTCTTGTAGCGCCAATGGGTTTCACAGCGACCGCAATATAGCTTACGGTGTCCATCCTGCCCGGAAAGCTTGGCCATGGTTGGTTGATCACCACAGACCGGGCAATAATTTTTTAACCAATGGCTTATGGAAACCTGGGCAGACACCTTTTCCCCGTAAAATTTTAAAAGGGGTTTAAAGGTATGGTAAGCAATGTATGCAAGCTGAGCCCCGGTTACATTTAAAAGTTTCGCCCATTGATCCCGGTTCCTTTCTACCGGAAACAGCGCTAGCATCAATCCTTCCTTTTGGCATTTATCTAGTTCCTGCAGACTTTTTATAAATTCATCGGATGCGGGCTCTGGGCCGGCCCGCCACTTTTGGCAGGCCTTGGCCACAGCCACAAAACGTACAAACATCTTTTCACTTTCAATCTTCGGGGGTGCTACTGCAAGGGCCGCTTCGCCCCGTTCCCACCGTTTCATTTGCTTGGGATTTAAACTTTCCTTCCATTCAAATGGGGGATTATCATTTCCCAGGTCCATCAGTTCTAGATGAAAGTTCGCCTTTCTCATGGTGTTTTTCTTTGTTTCCATTGGGGCAGCTCCTTTAAGGTCTGTTTAAGCAGGTGCCTGATGGTGATCTTTGTGTTCCATAATATTGAAATTCTCAACAATGAAACAGTAGGCTAAGCAGCCGATGGCAACCAAACCGATGGATACCGCCCATTCCATAACGGAAGGGAAGTACCAGCCGCCAAGAGCAGCGGACATACCGGTAAATACCACATTCATACGATTAAAGATTAAACCGCCGCTCACCAGTGCGCCAAAGGTTACCAGCCCCTTACGGGTATTCCCGGCACTGCTGAAAGCAATGAAGAGGGGAATAATCACGCCCAGGATTATTTCCGCCAGGAACATATTCCCTTCCAAATTCCCTGCGAAGACTAAATGGAAGACCCCCCGGTTTGCCAGATCATACAACTTCAAAGCTAGATATAAAATCATGAATACACCGGAGATCCGTACCAGCCCATGCAAAACAGAAACCGGCACTTCGTGCTTAAAGGCTTTACCGGCCAGGGCCGTTTCAACACAAATCATGGCGGGTCCTACAAAAAAGGAAGATATTAGGAACATTAAGCCAATATAAGGGGACCACCACAACGGGTAAAGTTTATCCACCATGATTAGATACAGTGCGCCCAGCGAGGACTGGTGCAGGGTGGGGAAAACGATCCCTACAATCATCAGCACCGGCAGGGCCCTTTTAAAGGCATTGTGGTACTTGGTCCCGACTTTCTCGGTTAAAATTTCGCCAAATTCCAGCACCTGCACGGTAGTATAGCAGGACACACACCAGAAGACCTCAAAGAGCACCGAAGCATGACCCCAGGATACAAAGGGGCGCCAGAAGTTGAACCATTGACCGATATCCATAAACAGCCCGGCCATTACCAGAAGATAACCTAGAAGTGATGTTAACATGGCGCTGCGGGCGATAGCATGGTACTTGTTTCTGTGCAGCACATGAACAACAATGGCCGTAAAGTAACCGCCCCCGGCCAAGGCCACACCGGTTAAAACGTCAAAGCCGATCCACAGACCCCAAGGCCACTTATCATTCAGGTTGGTGGCGATTCCTAAGCCGGTAGCCAGCCGGAAAAGCATACAGGCTATACCCAGACCGGCCAACAGGAATAATACCTTGCGGGTGGTGGTCATGGTAAATTTCCACTTGTAGGCCGCAATTTCCTGAAGCAAATTTTTATCCCCCGACATTCTTTTCCCTCCAATCACCATTTGGTTCGTCTTTTTACCCGTCACCTACATGTGAACATCTTTATTGCTGCTGTCAGAAGCAATTTGTTCACGCCGCTTTGTATAGTGATACAGCACGGTCAGCAGAGTACCCCACCCCAGCGCAATAACGGGTGTATATTTCAGGAAGTCATGAGAGTACTCGGGTAAGGGCCTGGTACCTAGATTTGGACGAAAACCAAAGTTTTCAAAGGGCACGTCGGAAATATACAGCCAGGACGTTCCACCGGCTTCTTTTTCACCCAGTACCTTTTTAATATAAGTTGGATCACTGCCGATTCTGTTCCAGGCTTCTCTCAACAATTCGTCCCGCTCGCCAAAGGTGAGAGCCCCGGTAATACAAGTATCCACACAAGCGGGTTGCAAACCGTAACTTAAGCGATCGTATTTCCCTTCAAGATCAAAGCAGAACTGGCATTTGGCCACCAGGGGAAAGGTTTTCTCCCACTGGTATTTAGGAATATCAAAGGGGCAGGCCAGCATGCAGTAACGGCAGCCGACACAAAGATGCGGGTAATAGATGACGGCGCCAGTTTTGGGATCCTTTTGCAGGGCTTTGGCAAAACAAGCCGAAACACAAGCCGGGTGTTGGCAGTGCATGCATTGTGTCTTGGCCGAGCGAATTTTATAGTCGCCATCCATCTCCAATACTTTAAATTTGACAACGGTATAGGTGTCTCCATCCATATCCGGCGGACCGGTTAATCCGTCTTCAAATTCAGGTATTTTGGCAGGCAGGTCGTTCCATTGTTTGCACGCCACCTGACAGGCTTTACATCCAATACATTTGCTTATATCTACAAGCACACCTTTGGCCACGGATTACACCTCCCATTAACTCTTTTTCGCCTTTCTTACGTTACAAAGAAATGCTTTGTATTCCGGAATGTTACTGTTCGGGTCTCCTACGGAAGGAGTCAAATCATTGGCCGAGGCTCCTGTGGTCAAGCCTTTAAATCCCCAGGAATAAGGCATAGAAATCATTTCGGTTTTCTTGCCGTTAACGGTTAGCGGTATACATACGCCGTTCACCGCTGCCTTGCAGGTTATTTGGCCTCGAGCCGATTCCACAATCACATCCTCTCCGTTCTTAACCCCAATGCTTTGGGCTAAGTCAGGCGAAATGTTAACAAACATATGCGCTGAGATCTCAGCTAAGGAGGGGCAATTCCGGGTAGTTGCACCACTTTGGTAGTGTTCCACAACGTGAACCGTAATGGCTACGCAAGGATATTTTTCACTACCGATCTCTGCTAAGTTACTGAATATGCCACTCTTAAAGGTAAGTGCCATGGGATTATTTTGCTGTTTTGATATCAGGTTCCTAAAAGGACTCTCAAAAGGTTCATAATGCTCCGGCAAGGGACCGTCGCTTAACCCCTTGACCGCAAATAAACGTCCGTGACCATCCTCCGACATAATAAAAGCATCCACAGCCGACTTCTCCGGCGGTACCGGTATTGGATCGGCGCCGGGTTCCGGGGCCGGTTCTGTAGCCTTGAAGTCAGGCACATCGGGGGTTATCCATTTGCCGGCTGCGGCATCCCAGCGCATATAAGGCTTATTAGGATTCCAGGGGTTGCCTGCAGGATCGGCGGAGCAGCGGTTATAGGCAATTCGGCGGTTGGCCGGCCAAGAAAAGGCATATTGCGGGAACACGCCCAAACCCGACGGATCTCTGTTAATCCGGCGCTGGCAGGCCGGCACTTTGGCCTCCGGGTCCTCCGCCCAATAGCCACTGAGAACCCAGTTGCCGCAGGCAGTAGAACCGTCATCCGCCAGCTTGGCAAAACCGGGCAGCACTTTTTGAGTGGCTACTTCGTAACCATTAATTTCAGCAGCCACCTTGTGAATATCCGGCTCTTCTTCACCAGGCTTATCATAATCCCATACCATATTTAAAATTGGCTCGGGGAATTTACCGCCCTTCTCATATTCCTTACGAATGGTTTTAAAGAGATTATGAACAATCCAGAGGTCGGACTTTGCTTCTCCCAGCGGATTGACCGCTTTATAACGCCATTGTACCCATCGCCCGGCATTGGTTAGCGAACCTTCTTTTTCAAAGGACATGGCCGCAGGCAGTAAAAATACTTCAGTCTTAATTTTACTTGGATCTGCTCCCGGCCTTTGCCAGAAGGCCGCCGTCTCAATTTCAAAAATGTCGAGAACCACCAGCCAATCCAGGTTTTCCATGGCTTGGTTGGCCTGCACCGTAGACGGGCCTCCTACAGAAGGGTTCTGTCCCGCTACAATAAAACCTTTGATTTTTTTCTCGTCCATATAATTAAACAAACTCATATACGAGCGGTTTTTACCGTCATGTTTGGGCAGCCAGTCATAACAAAAATCATTTTCTTTGGTGGCCTTTTCGCCAAACCAAGCTTTTAACTGACTAATTAAAAATTTGGGCTTATTGGACCAATAACCGGTTTTAGGTGTTTCTACCTCGAGATACTGTGCCAGGTTTTTGTGCTTGGCGGCATAAATCATCCCCAGATAACCGGGCAAATAGTGATTTAACATGGCCATATCCGTGGAACCCTGAACGTTTTGTTCTCCACGCTGAGCATTCACCCCACCGCCGGGGATGCCCATATTCCCGAGAAGAAGCTGCAGTATACAAATGGATCTGGCATTTTGCGTACCCACGGAATGCATGGTTATCCCCATGCCATAGATGACACATCCGGCTTTGTCCCTCTTGCCGCTGGCGGCATACATCTCGCAGACCTTTCTGTAGGTGTCCTCTGGAGTTCCGGTAATTTGACAGACTGTCTTAATATCATAACGGCTGACATGCCTTTTAAGAACCTGGAAAACGCAATTGGGATCCTGTAAGGTGGGATCCTTTTTAATTTCCTCTCCCTCCATTTGGTATTGCCAGGTGGAGGTATCATAACTAAGTTTTCCGTCTGTTTCGGTCAATCCGGAGAAGATACCCTCGTCACACTTATATCCCGGATTTAGCAGAAAACTTGCATTGGTATAATTTAATACATACTCTTTAAACCAGAGATCATTTTCAATAATATAGTGAATCATTCCGTTAACAAAGGCGATATCCGTACCCGGGCGCAGACGCGCATGGACATGGCACATGCTGGCCGATTTACTGGCCCTGGGGTCAACGGCAATGAGTTTGGCCCCTTTTTCCTTGGCCTTCATGGCCCATTTCATGCCCATGGGATGGTTTTCCGCCGTATTGGAACCAATGATTAAGATTACATCGGCATTTCTATAATCAGTAAAGTGATTAGTCATAATTCCGCGTCCAAAACTGGGAGCCAGACCGGCTACCGTGGACGAGTGTCAGAGACGGGCGCAGTGTTCAATATTAATGACGCCCAAGGCCCGGTACATTTTGTGCAATAAGTAAATCTCTTCATTATCAAGAGCCGCAGCACCTGTGTGGGCTATGGCGGTGGTTCTGTTTACCGTTACGCCCTGCTCATCTTTTTCAACAAAGGATTCATCCCGGGTTTTTTTAATTCGCTTGGCAATCTCGGATAAGGTCCACTCCCAGCTTTTCTCCTCCCACTTGTCACTGTTGGGAGCGCGGTAAAGGGGTTTCGTAACCCGCTGTCTATTGGCTTCACGGTTCCTTTTTTTGTTTATAACCGTATTTCCTTCAATGATGCCATTTCCTTTAGGACAAATGGTGCCGGCATTAATCGGACTGTCCGCATATCCTTCACAAAAGACCAGACGACCCTCTTCGTTGGAATATAATAATAACCCACAGCCGCAGCCGCAAAAACAACATACAGAATAGGTTTCTTTTAATTTCCTTATTTTTGCAGGTAGTTTCTCCCCGGCAGTCCTGCTGTGAAATTCTTCGGCAGCGGCCGGACCGGCTGCCAGCGTTAGCCCGGCCGTTCCAAGACTAATATTTTTCAAAAAGTCACGCCTGCTTAGTCTCCTCATGAATGGGTTCCCCCCTTGATTATTGGGATTGTAACTGAGTTATTGTCCTTGCCGTTCCTCATCCCCCACTCCTTTCTATGCTTTTGTATATCCCGGGACAGATAAGGTTCTGTCCATTCTTTCAATGCAATAAAAATGCAAATTATTTAACTAGCACTAGAAAATATCTCGGATACAAAAATTAAAAATTGCTGATGTTAATTAAATTGTCCAAATATTTAAACGGTTTTAAATTAAACCGGCTCTGAAGCAAATTGGCAACCCCCGCTGCGTCATTAAGTTCAAAAACCGGTATACCGATGTTCCAGTGCATATCACTCACCACTGCGATTAACTCATCGGGAGTACACAAAAGTTCTGTTCCTCTCTCCAAACGACTGATTTCTATTTTGGGCTTATTCGATCTTTTATAACCTTCCGTAATAATAATATCGATATCACTACTAACCATCTGGGCAATTTGGTCCAGGGTTAATTCCTCCTGAACATTTCTAATCATGGCCATCTTTTCATAGGAGGATATCACTACGGTATCCGCCCCTGCTTTGGCATGGCGCCAGGTATCTTTTCCAGGCTTGTCAATATCAAATCCATGCACATCATGTTTAATGGTACAAACCTTGATATCCCTAAATTTCAACTCTTTAATCAGCTTTTCAATAAAGGTTGTTTTTCCGGCATCCGATTTTCCCACCACGGTAATGATAGGGATGTTCACCACAATTCACCTCCAGAATCATTTTTTAAATATTCAAAATTTAAAAAATAGAGATTGCCCCTTTACGAAACATAGTTTGGGGATAATAATATGGCTTTTACTTTTTCCCCAATATTTAACGGTCCGCTCCCTCCAGGTATATCAATCAGTGCATTGCAGTGCAGCATTGACTTTAAAGCTCCCGGACTTTGCGTCCCGCAGGGAACGGCATAATAACCACCGTTCTTCCAGCAAACTTTTGCTCTTAACATACGCCGCTGCTTGCTTTTCTTATTAAAGGACTCCTCCATGGTCGCCGTTACGTCGGGCAGAGCCACCTGCCGGGTGCCGCTGATGCTTTGCAGAACAGGCCTGATCAGCATATAGAAGGTAATCATGGCTGCAGCGGGATTTCCAGACAAGCCAATGATCAATCGCCCATTGTTCTCACCACAGACAATGGGTGTACCCGGTTTTATATTCACTTTCCAAAATAAAGTATTGGCACCACTGATTTGGATCGACTCTTTAACATAATCTCTTTTGCCTACCGATACCCCGCCAGTGGTTATTACCATATCGTTTTCCTTTAAGCAGTCGTTGATCAAAAAGGCAATATGATTCCTGTCATCAACGGTATTTCTATAAGGAACCGCCCTTCCCCCCGCTTCAGCTATCTGAGCGGAAATCGCATAAACATTGCTGTTGTATATTTTGCCTGGCAGCCTGGGCTCATCAATGCCAACCAGTTCATCTCCGATTGTCAAAACCGCTACTTTCGGCTTTTTAAAAACCTTCACCCTTTTTTTGCCCATCGATGCCAACAAACCGATTACAGCAGGAGTAATGGTCATTCCTTTGGCTAGTATTTTTTCCCCTTCAAGAACATCATCGCCCTTATTAATATAATTATCTCCCGGTCTAAGTGGGGAAAAGATCAAAACTTGATCTCCCACAAGCTGCGTGTCCTCTATTTTTATAACTGCGTTTGTTCCGGCGGGAAGCGGAGCGCCGGTTGCCACAGCAGCAGCTTCTCCATATATCAGGGGCTTTGACGGCATGTTCCCGGCAAAGATGTTCTGGCTTACTTTCAGTAATACCGGGGTTTCTTTACTGGCGGTGAATGTGTCTTCAGCCATAACAGCATACCCGTCCAAAGGAGACCGGTCAAAAGGAGGGAGTGGAAAACCGGCAACAACATTCTCATATAAAACTCGTCCCAAAGCGTCGATAATATCAACCTCATCGAAGCCAATGGGCTTTGTGTAGTTTAGTAAAATTGCTAATGCTTCTTCAAGAGGTATTTCCTTATACATTGTGGCTCCCCCATTTATTTTAGCTTCTCTCCTTTTAAATCCAGTTTAAAGCTATTGGTGGGTAATCCATAATCCATAAACAAATCAATCTTTTACTTGCCAAACTTCTAAAAGGATTTAGCATAACATTAAAGAATGTTCTTTCATAATCTCTTGTCACAAAACTTAAAATTTGTTAATATCAGTAAGAAAACATGTCAACATTTAATGATATAGATCATTCGCACGGCAGGCTTTCATCTGCCCTAATTTTTATGCTTCTATTTTTAGGGGTTTTGCAATAAATTTTCTTAAGCTTCCTTACCAAAACCCCCAATCCGCTCTCGCCCTCCTTTCTCCCGGTATCGAAGGACTGCCGCCGTCGATTCTAGGCAATAAAGTTATGGGAGCAGTTGGTATTTTTAACCTATTTATAGCTAGTTTAATGCTTCTGAGAAAGCAAGTCAATCATAATATGTTTCTGAGAATTATGATTATTGAAAAAATGTTTCTGAGAAGGAATGTACATGAATATTTCGCAGAGGTTTAAGTTAATAAGAGAAACTCTTGGTTTAACACAGACATTGATGGCTCAGGACTTAGGCATCGATAGAAGCCATGTTGGAAACATCGAAAACGCTTCTAAAAAAGCATCCGACTCTTTACTTAAACATATTTGTGCCCGGTATGGTGTCTCAGAATCATGGTTGAAGACTGGCGAAGGAGAAATGTTTACATCTCCTGAGGATAGAATGAAGAAATTGTTAGAACAGCTAAACAGCCAGCCCTCCGTTCATTCCTATTACAGCTTCTTGGTTGACCACCGGCTACCGTTGCAGGAAAGTCTGCCGCATCACCTGCAAATTCAGGCTGACTTGTTGGAGCAAAGAAAGGAAGCTATTCGAGAAGAGCTTGAGGTGCGGTTGGAAAAGCAAAAGCAGGCTACCGATATCTCGGCAGAAAATATATCATCTTTTGTCCAGCAGATCCTACCGGGTGAAGCGGACGAAAAAGAACTTGAAGAAATGAAAAACATCCTGGAAATTCTCTTTAACGCTAGCCCCTCTTATAGAGAGTGGGCTAAAATACAATTTAAATACGCCTTTCCGGAAACAATTCTCGCCCAAGCCCGGACTCAATTACAGCAGCAAAAACTAAAAAACGACAAAAAATAATACCTGATCCCGCAGTACACTTTAACCAAAAGAAGGCTCCGGTAATTAAAACGGAGCCTTCTTTTGGTCACTGTTATTAAAATAAAAGGTTCGATAATAAATTACAAACCCGAATAAGCCTTTCGTTCTCAGGTCCATTATGTCGTCGACCGGCAAAACTTAATTAACTAGTCTTGTACTGTTTTAATAAATTTACTAAACTATCCATGGTAGTATAAAAATCTTTCGTCAATGGTTTCTCTGAGGCATTGCAAACCAACTGGTTGGTCACGTTAATAATATTTTTGTTCAAAATATCATCATTGATTAGCGTGGCCATATCTGCAATGACTAAAGATAAGGTTAAAATGGCTTCTGTATCCTGAATCTCTGTTGTCATCATGTCGCCTCCGGCCGTAAAGTTATATCCCACACAAAAATTAAGGTTGGCGGGTGCCTTAAAGAAAGCAGCACAAACCAACCCTAGTAACAGGTGGAATGTTCTCCTTTCCAAAGGGAGGCTAACCCGTTTCCCGATTAACCCTTATACGGCCATAACACCATCACATTACGCATTAGGCACTATGGCTCGGAGAACGCTATAAATAGAAGAACCGCACACAAATGTGCGGTTACGGCATGGCTAAATAAACCTACCATCCTTTCCACACGGGAGGCACATCCGTTTCCAGATGAACCCTAACGGCCGGGGAACCATAATCTCATATCACAGGTTCAAAGGCTCGGAGGTAATATTAAGGAATTTTTTCATGTCTTACAATGAATTACTTTATATACGCATAATATAAGTTATACTTATTTCCATTATGGCAAAAAAAGACACATCTGGCAACAGTTATATTTTTTATATTGCCTGAAAAAAATAACAATTTTTGATTAGGATCGACAATTTATTTAAGCACCTTATAATCCGGCGGATAAAAGAGCAAAACAAAACCGAGTCTTCGCTGACTCGGTTTTGTTTTGCTCTAATTTACATCACAGCAGGTGGACTTTATCCCCTTAATCAATTCTTTCTCTACCATTGATAAATGGTGGCGATTGGACCATATAATGGCAATGGTAATATCCAGAGGGACATCACTAATGGGAACGGTTACGATCTCATTGGATCTGCCGTATTCCTCAGCCATAAATCTAGGAATAAAAGCGGCACAATCCCGGTGTAGCAGTACCTTTTCCAACATTTCCAAATTATCTACCCGAAATAAAACGTCAAGATCGCCGTGCTTCCTTAAGATACTGGATATCCCGCAATTGGTTACATACTCTGTATTGTATAAAACAATTGGCTGGGACATGGCTTCCTTCAGGGTAATGGATTCTTTGCCTGAAATGGGGCTTTGTTTTCCGACAATTAATACCAGTTCATCTACAAATAGTTCTCTTAGCTTGACGTCTTTTGCCTGTATAAGCTCATCGGTTTTTAAAATCACACCAAAATCTGCTTTACCCGATTGGATATCCCGAAGTATATTATTGGACTCGCCCACTTTTATAAATATGTTTACTTTGGGGTGATTGTATTTAAAATTCGTAAGAACCTCCGGCATAATGGTAATATTGACGCCTGGCTCCACCGCTATTGAAATATTGCCATTCAGTTCCAGGTCGTTGCTTTTAGCAATTTGCTTAATTTCCTCAACACTTTCAATGATTTCTTTGGCCTTCTGAATAATGGTTTCTCCTATTTCAGTGGGAGAAACGCCATGATTGGTTCTTTTTAATAGATGAACCCCTAATTCATCTTCCAGCTTACTTATGGCCGCACTTAACGCCGGCTGCGAAATATGCGCCCGTTCGGCAGCCAGGGAAATTGTCTTTGATTGGTATATCTCAACAAGATAATAGAGTTGTTCTAAACGCATCTCATCACCCCAATTCTAAAAAACATATTTTAAAAAGCATACTATATCTGCCCTATGAATGAAAGTTCCTTTTGTTCTTTCAAAATGTCGGAATATTATTTGGCAGCCGTCCATGGGATTTTTTGAATTCTAATATTATTATACCCCGGGAGGATGTCTTTTTATATGGAAGGTTTTTTGCTGTATTCCGGTACCTCTTCTGTTTCTGTTTGTAATATGATAATCCCCGCAATAATACTGGCACTGCCCAGCAATTGTACGGCTGAAAGTTTTTCACTTAAAATTAGCCAAGCAAACCCGATGGTAAAGGCCAGTTCAATGGTGCTGATGATGGATGTCCGGCTCGCTCCTAACTTTGCCAAGCCCATTAAATAAAGAGTTAAGGCCAGAACCGTACAAAAGACCGCCGACCCTAAACCCACTAAAAATTGGGGGAGAGTCAATGGACTGGTAAACATGGTTACCGGAGGGAAAATCAGCACCACAAATAAGGAGCAAATCGTCGTAATGCATGCAATCACCGTAACGGGGTCTATTTCCCTGCTGATTTTTTGACCTCTGATGATATATATAGCAAACATCAAGGCTCCCATCAGCCCGCAAGCAATCCCTTGCCAGTTTAAATCAAAGTCTTGGCTAAATAGATTAATCACCATTAAGCAGCCCAGGATCACCAAACCCAATGATATAAGGCGTTTCACGGATAATTTTTCATGGTAATAAAGGGTCATAATCAATAGGACGATGGCCGGATAAGCGTAAAATAACATACTGGCTACAGCAGCCAACATATATTTGGTAGCCAATATGTAAAATACCGCACTTGCAAAATAAATAACTGCCTGTACGGCCAGAGTGCCCAAACAGGGCTTTAGGGATGCCCATTGAATCTTTTTGGTGGCAACGGCAAGGGTCATCAGAATCGCTGCCGATATAAAAAAACGCATAGCCAAAAGTGTGTCCGTCGTAACCTGCATGTGATACCCCAGTTTATAAAAAACCGGAAGAAGGGCTGAAGCTATGGCAGACAAAATTACATAAAGATAGCCTTTTAATGGCACTCCAGAACCCACCCTTACATGAAAAGTATGGATAAAACCCCCTGGAACCCAGGAGGTTTTATCTCAGCCATTTATTCTTCGTTCAAACCAACGCTTCAATTTCTTGCTTTACTTTAAGCCCGCCAATTAATTTCCCGGCATGTCTTTCTCCGGTCTTTATAATGGGGAGCAGTAACATGGATAAACATTTTTTTTTATGCTTTAGCCGGGGCCGCTTCTTCCGCTGCTTCAACGGCAATTTCCTCCAGAGATTTACCGGCAGTACGCTCGCCCCAAATACCGGTAACCACAGCTACAATCAGGAACATGGCGCCAATGACACCGAACAATACACCGTAGCCAAATTGTTTGAAGATAATGGGCACCAACAGCATGGCAGCGGAAGTCATAATCCGCCCTAAGCTGTAAATGAAGCCGGTGGCGCTGTTCCGAATATGGGTGGGATAGGCTTCGGCCAGGTAAGACCACATCAGTACAAACACGCCGTCCATCAATACCCTTACAGCAAATCCCACAAAGACAATTATCAGGGGAGCTTTGATCGTACCGAAAACAATGGTTAATAACCCTACCGCCACGCTATAGACAACAATGGGAACCTTTCTGCCGCCTTTATCGGTAAAGAAAGCGGCGATATAGTTACCAATGGGGCTTCCAAAGGATACTAGGGCGCTCATCCACAGGGCGTCTTCCATGGTAAATCCATACTCGTTTAGTAAAGTAGGCATCCAGCCGAAGAAGATAAAATATCCTACGGTGATAAAGATAACCATATTGGTAAGCACAGTGGTTTTCTTAAGATACTTTTTGCCAAACACCTCTTTAATCATGGCGAGGCCGCTGGTTTCTTGGGCTTTTTCTGCATTAGTATCCTTATGAGCCGCGATCTCGACACTCATATCCACTTTAACATCCGGTACAAAATGTTGAATTACTTTTTCCGCCTCTTCATATCTTCCCTGGGTGATCAGCCACCGGGGTGATTCTTTTAACCATTTGGTACCCAAGTATAGAATAATGAACCCGGATCCGCCAATGTAAAACACATGGCGCCAACCATCCGGGCTGGCCGGAATGAGGATCTGAGCAATCTGACCCAGCAGCGGAATGCTTAACAAACCGGTAGCCAGGGAAATGGCCTGCCATTTCCCTCTGGAGGCGGCCGGCAGTATTTCTACAATGTAAACCATGGCAACGACAACCATTGATAAGACACCGAAACCGGTCATTGTTCTAGCTACCATAAATATTTCTTTATTGGGAGACAGACCATTTAAAATGGAGAAAGTAGAAAAAATGATAACAGAAAATAAGAATGTCTTTTTACGTCCATACTTATCCGAAGCCCAGCCGCCGAACCAGCAGCCAAAAAGCATACCGACAAAGGTTACTGAGTTAACAACTCCGATCCACTCCATGGACACTCCCCAGTGCTTTGTAAGCGCCGGAGCTACAAAGGAAAAGGTGAATAAATCCATTTGATCAAAGGCATAGGCTAGTGCCAGTAAGATTAAAAATTTAACATGTTCTTTACCCATTTTGGCATTGTCCATATAACTGTTGCCACTGGTGGAATTGCTAATTCCTCCTGCCATATAACGACCTCCTCATTATTATCATGCCACGGAACAATCCATTTCACCTCTGTATATCTTATTACGTTCAGTCACTCCTCCTTTGTCCAAATCAGACCCAGCCGACAACGTATCGGTCGTGCATCTGACTCTTTTCGACACTTTCTACTATTGTGTAAGTTCTTACCTTCACTAATTACTTTAATTATAAAAATTATGTTAATTGCTGTACAATACTTGGTGATTATACCCCGTATAAGCAAAACAAATATACGTTAATCCTGTTTATTCAATTTTTACAAATAAAACATAAGATTTTCCTTTTTACGACATTTCTTTATGGCATAAAATATGAAATGTCCGGTGACCTTGGCTGGTCACCGGACATGGGCAGGGACCCCACTGTTAAGACTTTATAAAGTAAATTTTTCAACCATTTGATTTAGATGATTGGCCATTTGATTGAGTTGTTCATTGGCAGCGGATATTTCCTCCATGGCAGCCGTTTGTTCCTCTGTCGTGGCAGAAACATTTTGAATCCCTGCAGCCACCTGTTCCGCTGCAGATGCAACACCTTGAATTTGTTTTACCAGTAATTCAATGGAATCAGTAATTCCCTTAAAATTGTTGCCCACTTCCTCTACAACCAGGACCCCTTCTTTTACCTGCTTACTTCCCTCGGTCATGGCCTCCACCGCTTTCTGGGACTCCAATTGAACCTGATGAATGATTTCAGTAATGTCCTTGGCGGCGTTGGCGGATTGTTCGGCCAGTTTCCTTACCTCATCGGCAACCACCGCAAAGCCCCGGCCGTGCTCTCCTGCGCGGGCTGCCTCTATGGCTGCATTCAAGGCCAGTAAATTGGTTTGTTCCGCTATATTGGTGATTAAATATACAATTTTATTAACATGATTTAATGTTTCCGCCAGTTCTTCTACCACTCGGGCAGCATCTTTATTGGAACAGGAGATTGTTTCCATTTGACCGGTGATTCTCTCAACACCGCCGGAACCTTGTTCCGCCTCCTTGGAAACCTTTTCGGACAAATCTGCCGCCTCCTGTATGTTACTGGCCACCTGCTCGATGGTAGCGGCGATTTCGCTGACGGTGGCTGCAGTCTCCGATGAGCCTGCGGAAGTCTGTTGGGATTGGTTGGCCAATTGTTTAGCGGACTCACTTAAATCCACGGAAGAAACCTGTAAGCCTTGAATTACCTCCTTAAGGTTTTCCCTCATACTGTTTAAGGAATCGATCAAGACACCATTTTCGTCACTTCGTTTCATCTCTATGGGTTTTACCTTCAGGTTTCCTTTGGAAATTTCACGGGCAAACTCTGCGGAAGCGATGATTGGTTTGGATATCTTATTGGAAATCACCACAGCCATGAAAACAATTCCCACTAAAAGTATCATTAACAATAAAAATAGATTTTTTGCCATAGTGCCGAATTTATCCATTAATTCCGCCTTTTCCACAATGGCCATGAATTTCCAGCCCGTCTCCCCGGAGGTATAAATATTGACAAAACAATCTTTGTTGTCAATGGTTGCTTCAAAATCTCCTGTGTTCATTTTCAGAGCAGCACTTAATTTTTCATTTTTTAGATCCTTTAAATTTTTGCCGTTCATTTCAGGCTTTTTAGGATGTGCGATAATGGTTCCTTCATCGTCTGTCACCATAATGTAGCCGGTCTTTTCAATTTTTATATTTTTAATCATATCGGTTATACTTTCCAGGCTTACATCCAATCCCTGAACGCCCACAACCTGGCCGGTGGAATCGGTAATGGTGGTTACCGTGCTAACCAGAAAAACCTGATCTGCGGGGAAAAAATAAGGTTTTGTCCGGGTGACCTGCCCTTTATTTTCCATGGCGGTATTGTAAAAGAGTTTTACTCTGGGATCATATTGGCTCATTATTTTTCCATCGGGCCATTGAGTATACGCGCCATCAACGGTGGCCAGATATACATAAGCGGTCTTGGGATGGGATTCCGCAAAGGTTGAGTAAATATTGTAGATCTCTTTCTCCAAGCCGCTGCTTAAAGAAGGCGTCATTTGGATGAGTCCGTCCGCTCCTCCCGGGTTATCCAAGTAAGAGGTTATGGTGGTATCGGCCCTTTTCACGGTATCGTTGATGGAGAAAAATTTACAGTTCTCACTAACACTTTGAAAAAAAATACTAATGGCATTGTTTACCTGTAAAATTTGTTTATTGGTGTTATTAATAAACTCCTGTTGAACGATTTTGGATGAATATTGTGCCAGATAAATGGTGGATGCAATGGCGGGAACCAAGGCCACGGCTAATAAAATGATTATCAGTTTATTCTTAATCGTAAAAAAATTTCTCATATGTATAACCCCTTCCAGCTACCTTTTAATCCTCTTGGCTTTCCCTAATAACCTAAGGACAAAAGCCCCCTGCCCCGGGCTTTTGTCCTTAGGTTTTGTCACAGGCCTAAATGCGGGTATTCTTTATTTACTTAAATATTTCATCCTGCCGGAACCATACTACGTTATTTTATAGGACTGTTTTAACTCTCCCCATTCATTTTGTTCAACCAATTGCAGCGTTCTAAACTTCATGGGCATTGACTCATGATTCCCCTCCTCCCTATTTATTCCGTAAATCAACTAGTACCTTAGGGTTGCCAATAATAATAACCGTCCCAAATAATATAATCACCACACCCATGATCAGATTAGGATATTCCCTTTTACAGGATCATTTGTTGCGCATTTAACCCATTGATCCTAGTTCCTTAACTGGAATATTACAAAACCTCCCGGAAGTGTCCAGGAGGCTTTATCCTATCCGCAACGGATTTTACCCAAGTTTAAAACCAATTCAATTTTTATTAATGATGCTGTCGATGGTTTCCATAATCTCTTCCTTTTCATGCAAGCCGCCAATACGATCCTTGAATTCATTTTCTTTAAAAATCAATAACTGGGGAATCCCTCTTAATTGAAAGCGTCTGTGCAGCTCGGCATATTTATCTACGTCTACATAATAAATATTTAGCCTGCCCGCATAATACTCAACAAAATCTTCCATAATGGGCAGCAGCTCTTTACAAATGTTGCATCTTTCCGCAGCAAAAAACACCAGCGAGGGAGTATCGCTATCAAAGGTACAGGCATCAAAATTTTCAATGGTTAATCGTTGGAATGTTTCATAACCCATTGATTCACCCCCTGCTTCACGGGCCTTGATCAGATTAGCCGCCGCATTGCGTATGTTATTATCTTCACTATGTAAATTATAGAAATTACATAGGATAATGTAAAATACATCATGCTTATACCCGGTATAAGAGATAATTGTCAAAAAGATTTTATAGCTTCTCCACCATAAGCAATTGAGCGAAATTTAACTATAAACCATACAACTGCCGGTCTTTTTCTCTACCTGTCATTCTCTTAGAATCAGCCATAACCTTTGAAGTACTTTTTTGATTAAGCTGGCGAATCAGTTTATCCAGCCTTTTTTGGTAGCTCTCCACCCGTTGATTGCCTTCGCCGCAATCTTTGGCAATATCCCTCAGACGCTCTCTTCCCAGCTCTATACGCAATTCCAAAAGTTTTCTATCGGACATCCTGTTCACCTCATTTTTTATAATTTAGGCCTTGTAATCGTTCGTTCTTGCACAAACAAAAATTTATACACATTATAAAAACATCCGGGTCCTTTGTAAAATAGTTCATGTTTATAGGGTTATAAAGAATAGCTATGTCCAAATGGCCAAATTACAAAAAATCCTTTATTTAAAGGGTCTCCAGTATTCATTTTTCGAGGCCCGGGAAAATAAAAAAACGGCAGAAGAGCGAGCTCCCCCTCTCTTCCGCCGTTAAAAGTTGCAGCTTTACTTAAAAGCTTTTACCAGACTGTAATAGGAGACAAAACCATAGAAACCGAATAAATCCTGATCATCAATTGGGCCCAATATTTTCTCCGGTTTTCCATTTTCCACCTCGATACTCCAAAGAACATTATCCTTCATATACAAAAGATGTTTTCCATCCTTGGACCAGAAGGGTTGAAAAACCCCTTTTCCCGCCGTCTCCAAAGCCCGGGCGTCAGACCCATCGGCATTGGCAATATAAAGGGTGCGTGAATCCACCCATTTGGCAATATCCTCGGTCTTTTCAAATCCCCACACACCGCTGCCAAGGTCTTTGGCGGCAACAAAAGCGATCTTTTTACCGTCCGGTGAGAATTGAGGATCCAATGCAACGCAGCCCTTGGGGTTGGGTATATTTTGAACCTTTCCTGTCTTAGGATCCACAAGGGCCAGGTTCTTGTTGGACCAGACAATGCGGTCCCCCCCGGCCACGGTCAGCAATTGTCCCTGGGGCGAAAAGGACTGCCATTGCCGGTAGGTTAACCCGCTGGTCAACGCTCTGGGCTCCTTTTCATCCAATTGGAGGCTCCATAGTTCCAGACCGTCTGCCGCCACAGAAGCCCCACGGGAAGGGTTAAACCAATACAGCAGTCCCTTGCCGTCCGGCTGCCAGCCCACTAATTGAATGCCGGCATTTGTTTCCAGATATTTGTTTGTTTTGCCATCCGCCACAGTCACAATATAAAGGACATCCTTCCTGTTGTCTAGATCGGGATCCTCTAAAGAAAGGGTGATATTATAGGCGATGGACTTCCCGTCCGGGGACCAACTGAAACTGGGATATCCGCTGGATACCGGAACCAGCCGGCGGGGTTCCCCCTCTGTGGGCACCAGCCAAAGACCATCTTCAGCACTTACCGCCAGAACATTGTCCCCAGGAGACCAGGAAAACCTCTCCGGCATCACCGATTCGGGCAATCCCTGGACCTGATGGGCCTGGGTGCCGTCCCTGCGTACCAACCAGAGAGGACCGGTCATGGAACTTGCATCGCTTATCCGGATAAAAGCCAGCCACTCACCATCATGGGACCAAGCGGGTTGATAGGCTTTGCCGGCTTCCGTCAGTTGTTTTACCTCTCCGGTACTGCCATCCAGCGCGTACAGCAGATCCTTCCAAATAAAGGCAAGCAGCCCTTGATCTTTAAAAGCCGCAGGATTTACATCCGGAGCCTCCATATTGGAAGGGGCTTTTGGCTTATCTTTGGATTGTGCCTGGGCTATTGAGTTAAATTGATTGAAAAAAGGGAGTTGCAAAGGTCGGTTTAACCAGATCACCGCAGCAATCAGGCACGCGGCTGCCACTCCTAGAATGATGGGGCGGGTCAATGGGCTCTTTTTCATCATTACTCAACCTCCTTACTCCAGTTATAACACATTCATTTTGCAATCCTGTTACAAAATGTTAAGAAGTTGTTACAAATTTTGATCCGGCGGGGAAATTTCCGGGATAATTAGGCGAACGGTCAGACCCTTTCCCGGAGGAGACGCAAACTCCAGCCTGCCGTTGTGCAGGCGGAGGATATCCTTAACAATGGACAGTCCAAGGCCGGAGCCCCCGGAACTCCGTTCCCTGGCAGTGGATGGACGAAAGAAGCGGGTTCCCAACCGGGTTAAAACCTCCATGGGCACCCCTTTTCCTGAATCCTCAATAACCACATGCACCTGGCCTTGTTTTATCTCGGTTTGTATACCGATGCGGCCGCCTGTAGGCGTGTAGTAGACCGCATTGCCGAGAACATTCACCAAAGCCTGGTGCAGCCAGTCCGGGTCCCCCTCAATCCAGGCTTCTCCCGCTTCTTTCATTTCTAATTTAACTTGACGTTCTGCAGCCAGAGGCTTCATGACCCAGAGGGCCTCTTCCAAGAGGCTGCCGGCCTTTATGGGCACCGGTATTATTTGAAGCTCCGGGTTATCCAGCTTGGCCAGCAGCAGCAGACTGCCCACTAAACGGCCCAGTCTTTCCGTCTGGCGAACAAAGGCCTCCAATTCTCCGGTTTGGGGGGATGAGTTCTGCTGCATGCCCTCGGCCAGGGCCTGCAGGGAAGCCAGGGGAGTCCGAAGTTCATGGGCCGCGTCCGCTATAAAAGCGCGCCTTTGCTCATCCAATTGGGCAATCCGGGCGGCCATGTCATTAAAAGTTTCTGCTAGGCAGATCATCTCCCGGCTGCCGGCAGCAGGAACCGACTGGTGCAGTTCTCCGGCCCGGATACGCCCGATGGCCCGGGTCAGCCTTTCCAGGGGACTGGACAATGAATTGGCCAGAAACAATCCCATGGCGGTGACCAGGATGGAGCATACCCCCCCGAGCAGCCAAAGCCGCTGCTGTAACTGAACGTATTGCTGCCGCAGGGCCGAAAGGTCCTGTACCAGGATAAGGCGCCCCGAAGATTTGCCGGCAATTTTTAAAGGCGCCGATGTGTAAGCAGCCCAGCTTTTCCCGGTATCATAAATCTCCGCTTTCTTGACCTCCGGATCCTTGAGTTGAGAGGGCAGGGGAAAAGCCTGACCGCTTAAACCGGCCTCGCCATAGCCATCCACCCGAACCCGATCGTCCGGGCCCAACCATAAAACCCGCCCTCCGGCGGCCATCCCCAACTGCTTAGCAGACTGGGCCGGATCCGAGGATAAGGTAAGAGAATGAGCAAAGGCGTCGGTGATTCCGTTTATGGCGGAAAGAGCCTTTTCCTGCTGGGAGGTTAAAGCAATGGTCATGGACGTCTTCACCGCCATGCCGGTCAGTAACGCGGTAACAAGGATGGCCATCACCGCATAGCTTATCCCCAAACGCCAGCGAAGGCTGGTAAAATTTATCACTCTATCCCTGAGCCAAAACATAGCCTACACCAAACCTTGTTAAAATAATTGTGGGATTGGCAGGGTCCGCCTCTATTTTGCGGCGCAGTCTGCGCACATGCACATCCACGGTGCGCAGGTCTCCCGGAAAATCGTAACCCCAGACGGTTTCCAGCAGGGCCATCCGTGAAAATACCTGTCCCGGATGGCGGGCAAAATGAATCAGCAGAGCAAGTTCGGTGGGGGTTAGGGTGGCCTGCCGTCCCTCTACCATAACAACTTGTTCGTTTAAATGAATGCAAACCCGGCCCTTTCCTACGGTTAAAGTGGAACCCTGGTACTGCCGCCGGGTTCGGCGCAGTATGGACCGGATACGGGCTACCAGTTCCCGGCTGTTAAAGGGCTTTGTTACATAGTCATCAGCCCCAAACTCCAGCCCTAAAATTTTGTCAATGCTGTCATCCCGGGCCGTCAGCATGATGATCGGCACATCGGAAATTTTGCGCAGCTCGCCGCAGACCTCCAGCCCGTCTTTAACGGGAAGCATCAAATCCAAAATCACCAGATCCGGCAGGGCTTTTCTAAATACAGCCAGAGCCTCCCCGCCATCCCCGGCAGAGACCACCCTAAAACCGGCCTCGGTCAAGGTGTTGCTAAGGCCGGTTACCAAATCGGTCTCGTCGTCTACCAGAAGCACCAGAGGTCTCGTCCCTTCCGGTTGAATTAATTGGTTCTTTCCCATACTTTACCGGACTCCTTTATATCCATTAACCCTATAATCATCCGTCCTTCAGGGTTCTGGTCATTCATTCAGCCTAGTGTTGCCGGACCAGGCATTTTGTTCGGTTAATCGCTGTCCCTTCATTATAACACCCGGCAGGCAGGTAAACCCATCATCCAGATAATGGTTACCACTAGCCGATGTTTCTAGTTGGTAAAATGTTTCGACATAAGTAATTCTGTATTTTGATAATCCCGGCTTGAGATTTATTTACTTCTATGGTGAAGGAAAAAGCCTATCCAAAAACAAATTTAATAGGACAAGACTATTTTTAAGGAGATAATTTTAAATGTCACAACCCATAGAAAAGCCACACCCTTTTAAGATCTGGATGCTGGCCATCCGCCCCAAAACCCTGCCTGCGGCCATGGGACCGGTGGTGGTCGGCACCTCCCTGGCTGTTGGCGACTCTGTTTTCGCTTTCCTGCCGGCCTTAGCCGCCCTGCTGGTATCACTGCTCCTGCAGATCGGATCCAACCTGGCCAACGATGTCTTTGATTTTAAAAAGGGGAAGGATACAGAGGAAAGAACCGGCCCCCTGCGGGTGACTCAGGCGGGACTCTTAACCCCCCGCCAGGTCATGTCCGGCATGGGCGTGGTGTTTGTTCTTGCCTTTATCCTGGGAATATATCTTACCTGGGTCGGCGGCTGGGTCATCCTGGCTCTGGGGATCGCCGCCATTGTCTCGGCCGTCGCCTACACCGGCGGGCCTTTTCCTCTGGGCTACCATGGGTTAGGAGAATTGTTTGTCTTTATCTTCTTTGGCCCGGTGGCAGTCTGCGGCACGTATTACGTTCAAGCCGGAAATGTCAGCCCCGCTGCCTGGTGGGCATCCCTCCCGGTGGGATTTTTAATCACAGCCATTTTGGTAGTTAACAATTACCGTGATTTACCCCAGGATAAAAAAACCGGTAAAAAAACCCTGGCCGTTCGCCTGGGTCCAACCGGCGCCCGGCTGGAATTCTACCTCTTACTGGCGGCCTCCTTTGCCGTGCCTCTAGTCATGTGGCAGCAAGGTATTGCCTCCGCCCGCATCCTCTGTGCCTGGTTGTCCTTACCCTTTGTACTGCCGCTCATTCATGATATCCGGACAAAAAAGGGGCGGCCCCTAAATGCCACCCTCGCCGGAACCGCCCGCTTATCATTGATTTATAGTATTTTCTTCTCTGCCGGTTATTTTTTTGAGAAACTTATGTAATGTCAGTCCTGTTTGGATCAATAAATTTTGTTGGATATTAGGCACCCGCCTGACTGCCAATACCCTTTTCATAGATGTGCCGAATAATCACATCAATCTCCGGGTCTTTGATGGTTAAATCCTTAATCTCATACTTCTGGGAAATCTGATGGATTAATTGGGAGGCGGTCACCTCATCCCGATTAAACCGCAACCACTTGCGGTTCCCTTCTTGTTTTATTACTTCCGTTCCAGCTATGACAAAACCGGAGTTCTCTCCTTCCAGATCAACGATTAAAACCCGGTCTTTGCCGAACCTCTCTTTAATCTTGGACAGCTCCCCGTCATAGATCACCCGCCCGTTATCAATTAAAATCATCCGCTTACATAGTTTTTCAATATCGGACATGTCATGGGTGGTCAGGATCACGGTAACGCCCCGCTCCCGGTTAATTTCCTTGATAATGGTCCGCATTCGCTCCTTCGCCACCACATCCAAGCCGATGGTGGGCTCATCCAGAAAAAGAATTACCGGGTCGTGCAGCAGGGAGGCGGCAATGTCCGCCCTCATCCGTTGGCCCAGGGACAGTTGGCGCACAGGGGTGTGCAGGAACTCTCCCAGACCCAGGATGTCGGAAAAGGTAGTCATGTTTTGCCGGTAACGTTGATCGGAAATTTGGAACACCTGCTTTAACAGTTCAAAGGATTCGATGGTGGGCAGGTCCCACCAAAGCTGTGTCCGCTGGCCAAAGACCACCCCGATTTGCCGGGCGTTTTTCTGCCGTTCCTTAAAGGGAATCACGCCATTCACCCGGATATCGCCGGAGGTAGGCACCAGAATGCCCGTAAGCATCTTAATGGTGGTGGATTTGCCCGCCCCGTTGGGACCAACGTAGCCTACCACTTCTCCTTGCTTCACTGCAAAGGAAATGTCCTGCACCGCCATTTTAGTGGTATATTCCCGATGGAAAAGACTCCGCAGGGCCCCTCCCAAACCCTCTTGCCGTTTAGCAATTTGATACTGTTTATAAAGATGGTTAACTTCAATTATGCTCATAGCTGCCTCCCGCTTTATGAACCCGCGCTCTTATACCGGTTTAACCCCAGCATCCAAAGACGAAAACATAACCAAAAGAAAATGATCCCCACCAAGGGGCTTAGGAAGCCCCAAAAGGGTTGATAGTTTTCACTGGACTTGCCCAATAAAAGCAAGGCCGGAAGATAATTGACAAAGGCAAAGGGCAGCACAAAGGTAACCAATATCTGCACCACCCGGGGGTAAATGGATAGAGGGTAGTTCATCAGGCTTTTAGCAGGCCACATAAGCACCCAGTAAAGGCGCTCCGAGCGTGTAGTCCAAAAGGCCACGGCGGATATGGCTACCAGTAGGCCGCCCTGGATAAGGGTTCCCCCAGCCACCGCCCCAAGGAAAACAAGCCACTGCCAGGCTTGCCAGTGCAGTTGAAGGTTCATGTAGGCCATGGCTACCGCAATGATGCTGAACAAAAACTGACCAAAGGCACCCACATCAAATTTCATGGCCATAAAATGAAAAAAGGGATGGATGGGCCGTACCAAAAACCGGTCAAAGGTGCCGTTTACAATATATTGGTCCAAACTTCGAAAGTGAAAGAAAAAAATCATGCACACTCCCCAGGATAACACCGCCAGGGCAAATAAAAAGATTAACTGCCAGAAGGTCCACCCTTCCAGTGCGCCAAAGGAATAGAGCAAAACCCACATGGTAACGGCAGTCCCCGCGTAAGTCATGGCCCAGCCCAGGATGTTCATGACAAAGGCATAGCGGTATTGCAGTTGAGCCCGGATGCTGGCGCTCACCATATAAAAATACATATGTATTCCCCGCAGCCAGGAATGTACCATGAACTACCCTCCTTGAATGACAATCTTCATAGAGGCCTTGGCCCAGACAAAGCGTAAAATTGCATAGCATATCAGCAGCCAAATTACCTGGCTAAGCAAGGCGTTTAATATGGCCTGTCCGGTTAATTGTCCCACAAAAATGGAATTAGGCACAAAAAAGATCCCTTGAAAGGGCAGGTAACGGGCCACTTGCTCCAACCAGCCGGGGAAAAACCAAAGGGGCACCACCGAGCCGGAAAAAAGTGAAATGGAAAAATAAAAAATATCCTCCACTCCCCCGGTTTCCACCAACCAAAAGGTAAACAAACCAAAGGTAAGTTCAATGCAGTAGCGAATGAAAAAACCCAGAACCACCGAGACCGCAAACAAGCCCCATTGACTGAAGGACGTAGGTACCTCCGGTTTTAAAACCAGAAAAAGCACGGTGTACAGGGGTACAATGGCGGTGAGGGCATAAAAGGCAATGCTGCCGAAATCCGCAAACAACATGCGGGTAGGGTAATCATAGGGGCGCAGCATTTCCATGGCAATATCGCCGGAGCGCACCCGCTCCTGAATTTCCCATAATGAGGTGCCTGCGCCATGGAGCCCCTGGAGGGCTTGACTGACCAGGATATAGCTGAGCATGGCCTGAAAAGAAACGCCTTCCACCGATTCTTTGCCATGGTACAGCCCGTACCAAATAAATCCCCACATGAAGAGAAACATAATATTGCCGATGATTCTTGTCCAGGCGTCAAAACGGTAGGCCGCCGCCCGCTGAAAAGATTTGCGGGAGAACTCCCAATATATTTTACAAGTTCCCATTATCATTCCCCTGAGACGAATTCGATGATGAAGGCCGTTAGGCCCAAACGGTTGTTTTAAACTTTTTAGTAAATGATATACTAAAATGCGCCAAAGGTGAAGTAATTAGCCAACAGACTATTTTTACGAAGCATTATTCGCTCCAAAGGTCCAAAGGCCTATAGCCAACATGCTTGAATTCTTTTTACAGACAAAGTAAAAGCAAGAGGACGGTTCCCTTGCTTCCGAGGGGTTAGGCTTTACTTTGATGTATTTCTCAAATATTCTTCCAGTTATATTTATCCACCACGTGATTTCATATTGATCCTCGTTTATAAAACCGGTTAACTAGGGAGGAAAATTAGCTCTTTTTAATAAACCGGATTTCCGGCCCTGTTATACTTGCACCGTCAAAGGCTGTTTTCCCTTTATCAATATAGAAGTTAAAACTTAAATTATCCTTTTGGCCTGGCAGCAGTCTATAGGTACTATGGCCTTGATCATCTTTTAAAATGATATCCTCCGGAAAGTATTCCTTATCTACCAGTTTCAGAGCGACTTCCTGCACTTCCTTGCTATGATTGGTTAGGCTGATCGTTCCCGATATCTTTTTTCTCTCCCCTTCTGTATCGATATGGCAAATGCTCTCTTTTGAATGATACTCGATTGCTTTTAGATCATCTTGAAACCAATAATATGTATCTTTAGAAACTTCCAGGACGGCAGGAACAACGAATAAAATAAGTGCAAGGAAAAAAATGAAGGGTCTTTTTTTAATGAATTCGATCAGGCGACTATCCCTTAAATACTTTTCGGCTCCTCTCCACCCTATGATGACAAAAGCCAGACCATAGAAAAAGGTATAACGCAAGCCCAATCTCTCTTCATCATTAGACCAAGCCTTTAACCCCAATTTATTCAGCAGATAATCCCCCAGGCAAAAACCGTTTGATAACTCAAAAGAGAATAATATACCGAAAATCATTAGCGAAAAGAATAACCCGCCAATCATTCTCTTTTTCATTTACTTTCACCCCCTCAGAAGATCCAAAGGATCAGCGTTATCCTCTTTAACCTATTTTGCCATAAATTGATTATTGTGGATAGTTCTTTGGAGAGAAAGCAAGCTGTCTAAACTTCTTTTGCTCCATCTTAAAAAGGGGCAGTTGAACAGATCACTCTCCTACATCACTAATCGGACCCTTTATTTTTCCACTCAACCTAAAAGATACCGGACGAACAAACCAGCCATTCCTCCAATGATAATCGAGGGAAGAAACATTTTCACTATCTTTATGGCCATGGCTGTGGACAGACAGCCGATCAAAACCGGAAGTGAAATCACCAGTTGCCCATTCACGGGAACTAAGATTTGTTTGATGATCAGTGCCGCTATAATGGCAACCGGCACATAATTAAAATATAAACGTAAGGACGGACTTATCTCCCGTCCCGCCATAATTTCCACACCAAGAATGCGGGACAGGTAAGTAGAAATGGAAAGTAAGCCGATGAGCAGCCAATGGTTAAGCATTTTGGGGCTTCCTCCTTAAATAAAGACCTACCAGCGGTGCGAAGACACCGGTAATAATGATGGTAAATTCATTCCCCGGCATGAAATATTCCACTCCCATCGCTATCATCACGGCCGCCAGCGCCGTTGCAATGACCGGTTTTTCCTTAAGGCCAGGGACCAGAAGGGCGGCAAAAGTAACCGGAAAGGCTAAATCTAACCCCCATTTTTGCGGATCAACCTGATTGCCAATTAACGATCCAACCAGCGAAGATAAGGCCCAGGCAATGTAGAACGTACCCGTAACGGCTCCGAAATAAAGAGGGTCCGGTCCATATTTTTTAAATCTTGAACTCCCTAAAACAAAAGGTTCATCCGACACACCGAAGGACAGCAACCATCTCCACTTCTTTGCAGGGGCAATCCCCTCGGCCAGAGCCGCTCCGTATAACAAATTCCGGAGATTTAACAAAACCGAGGTCACCAGCACGCTGGCCAGACTTGCGCCCGCCGTCAACATTGCCACAGCGACCATTTGTACCGACCCGGAAAACACCAGCAGGGACATTGCCACACAACTCATCATGCTAAAATGAGCTTGCATTGCCAGTACGCCATAGGATAATCCATATGCCGCAATGGCCACTGCCAGCGGCAGCGCTTCCATAAAACCGGTTTTTATCGCCTCTCTTTTCCCAGCCACCATCATCACAACTCCTTATTTTATGCTGCAAACAGGAATCACCTAAATAAACCATACCTCTCCTGCTAAAAAGCAAAAACCAATCCGCTGCTGTAAAACCACTGCCGGAGTGGTATAATAAAATTAACTTATTGTTTATTATAATATACCAGCCATACAAAAAAGAGGCCTTTAAATTTAAGGAGGAAAAATGAACACTGAAAAGCCTTGGGCAGAAGGAGATGTGGGGAAACGAATCGGCGCAAACCTGCGGCAATTTCGTGTAAGCAGAGAAATCAGCGTGGAGGCTCTGGCCAAACAAATCGGGGTCAGCAAATTAACTCTAATTAAGATCGAACGGGGAGAAGCCAATCCCACATTGTCCGTCATATGGAAAATTGCCAATGGGCTAAACATCCCGATCACCGCGCTGTTATCCATCCAGTCGGATGTCTCCATTGCCCGGAAAAAGGATGGACTGAAACTGACCAGTTCAAACGACGTGCTTGTGGCGGAGCCTTTGTTTTACTCCCACGGCTTGATGGAGCTTTACCGGGGATACCTGCAACCCCGTGGAGAATATCTTTCGGAGGCACACCGGCCGGGAGTGGTGGAGTTCGTTACGGTTATGTCCGGTCAACTGACTGTGGAAGTGGACGTCAATACCTATCACTTAGAAGAGTGCGATTCCATTCGTTTTAAAGGGGATCGGCCTCATAAGTATGCCAATCCCTCCTCTGCTTTAACCATTCTGCACTTTGTCATTTCTTATAATCATCTTTAAAATGGGAACTGATGGCACATTAGCAAAATAATGCGAAGCATTGATATAGAAACCGACTCAATGTGCGAGCTGGCTTTTTTGTCTGGCCTAATAACCCAAAATCTCAATTGAATAGGTTAAAGATAAAAAGCATTCTTTGCAATGAAGAATGCTTTTTATCTTTGTCTAAATCCAGAAGGAATTAACAATAATAAAATAATTAAAATCAATAATATTTTATTGCAAAACGATAAAAATATGTGCTAATATCAAATTACAATAAATAAGTGAGGTGCTTTTTATGAAACGAGAAACACTTTTTTTAAAGGCAGTTGTTTTTCTTATCGGAATTCCGGTTCTTGCCTTGTGCCTATTTGGATTGCCTTGGTTAGCTAATCATCCGGTAAATCCGGATCATACCCATATGCTATATCCCACTTTAATCGGTATCTATGCAACGGCAATACCTTTTTACTTTGCTCTGTATCAAGCTTTTAAACTTTTAAGCTATATCGACAAGAACAAAGCTTTCTCGGAATTATCTGTAAAGGCTTTAAAGAATATAAAATACTGTGCAATCATAATCAGCAGCTTGTATGTGGTAATGATGCCATTTGTTTATCTTGTAGCAGAGAAAGACGATGCCCCAGGTCTCATCATAATCGGAATGGTCCCTATCTTTGCTTCCATGGTGGTTGCAGTCTTTGCTGCTGTTCTTCAAAAGCTTTTAAAAAATGCCATAGACATAAAATCAGAAAATGATTTAACGGTTTGAGGTGAATAACATGGCGATTATAATCAATATTGACGTGATGCTGGCTAAAAGAAAAATGAGCGTAACAGAACTTTCGGAGAGGGTTGGAATAACCATGGCTAACCTTTCTATATTGAAAAATGGAAAGGCAAAAGCCATTCGATTATCAACTCTAGAGGCAATTTGTAAGGCTTTAGAATGTCAGCCTGGAGATATTTTAGAATATAAAAGTGATGAAGACAGTCAAGGATAATAAATTTTGATTAATAACATTGTGAAGGAAAGTAGGACTTAATATGACAATGGACATTAGCAATCTAATTATTGAAAATCTTGCTAACCCCCATGAACTGGAGAGAATGTATAGAAAAGAAACCCGAAGGGGTTTAAAAAGTCAATCTCATACGCCTGGGGAAAAAACCCTGACTCGCAGGTTCTTGCCGTTTGGTATGAACGATTGCATTTCAAGGAGACGGCAAATACAGAAAAAACTTCTTTGTTTCAGAAAGATTTCTTATCCATGGGCATTTTAGCAATGCTGGCCGGGATAAACACCAGGGGAATTTTGCATACTTTACGCCAGCATGGCAATCAGCGGAATGATGCTAACAGCATTAACCATGCACTTATTTCGATTTGTCGGTATGGATATATCTGAATTCTATTTTGAAAATGTCGTTTTATTTAGTGCTGCCGCCCTGGCGATTGTGGCTACATACCTTGTATCAAGGAACCTTAAACTTGCTAAAAATATTGCACCCTATATCGCTAAAATTTTTAGTCCCCTTGTACTGGCCATTGTTGGCCTATCTTATAACGGTTATTTGGGTGGGAAAAAATCCATTCTTGGACCGCAATTTCCTCATATTCTTCAACGGAATCCTCCTTAGTGTATTGGCCGTCACCATATTCTCCATTACCGAAAGCGGTACAGACCAGAAAAAGAACATTTCTGATTATATAAATTTTGCCCTAATTATTCTTGCTCTTATCATTGACAGTGTGGCTTTATCAGCCATGGTGTTCAGGCTTTCTTCTTTTGGGATTACGCCCAACATACTTGCTGTTTTAGGAGTAAATATACTTATCTGGGCCAATCTAATTTGGATTATGCTCTCCTACATGCGTTTTCTACAAAACAAAACCGGGCCTTCAACCATCCAAGATGCCGTTACTAAGTATTTGCCGGTCTACGGATTTTGGGCAGCTTTTGTTACATTTACTTTTCCTTTTATTTTTTAAGAGAGACTCTGTTAATGTAATATCAAACCCAGAAGCTAATAAAACAATCAATGGACTTCCATATAATTGGAAGTCCATTTTACTGACAAAAAATTCACTTTAAACTTTAACAGAGCCTAAATAATAAATATAGATGATAAATGAATTGATATTTGTTGACAAAAAGGTCGTCTCTTCCGTAATGCCCCTTGGCTTCTGCACCAATCGTCTAGTTAATTAATGTTATTCATTCCCCCAATAATCGCAGTATCTATTATATCAACCCTTGGTTCGGTAAGAAAAGCATTAGCCGCAAGGGATAGAAAGGGACGTTCCTATTTTGTTACAATTATTTTTTAATTAATGGATAACTTTAATTGTTAAGCACGGAATTAGCTGCATTCTTAAGCTTATCTAAGGAAATGTTATTTCCCATATCGGATAAATGGTAATATACTCCTTTGTATTCCCAGGTCAGTGAATGAACGACTTTGATCTCCTTTGGCTTTTGCGTAATATCGTTTGTTGTAACGCCGTTCTTCTCAACAAGAGGGTATATAGGAAGGGGGTTTTCACAATAGTATAATGTGTGATTTTTTAGCCGTATCTCTTTCTTGTTGTCCCCTACTTTTTGGGCATACTGCAGCAAGTGCTCTTGATCGGTAATATTTAAAACAAGGTCCGTTTCTTCTTTTTGGTAATACTTAGCAATACTGATTTCACCTGAACTATCTACCCGGCTAATAGCGGTATTAAACAACTCATATCCGCCTTCCAGGGTCCGTGGAGCATTAAACTCAAACCCCGCTTCTTTTGCCAGATCCTTATCTTCTAAACTAGTTGTACTGCTTGTAGAGGTTGCAATCTTCACTTTGTCGCTTGAGACCTGAACAGATTCATATTTACCGGTATCTCCTTTTACCACTATATACACAAAAGAGGTTACTTTTTTGATTCCTTCCTGTGCCATCACTTTAACAGGCTGGCTAAAAGTACACAGCATAATAGCAGCCACAGCAAAAATGTAAACCAGAGCAGCCGGTCTGGTAATTTTATACTTGAAGTCACATAAGTAATGATTGATTCTTTTCATCATTTGTTGTTTTCTTTCCTCTCTAGAGTATATTTTGTGTTTAATTTTTTCCAAACCAATCATGCCTGCCTCAATGTTATCAACTTCTTGCAATAAAGATCTTTTTATTAATTTTTCAAGCTGCCTATCTCTATTCATGGACAACACACTCCCTTTCAAATACCCCGGAGGCATTATTAATGGGAAATTCGTCAGGCCTGCTTTTTAATACTTTGGCAAGTTTTTTTCTACCGTTTAGTAATCTGGATTTAACCGTACCTTGGAAGCAATTCATTATTTGTGATATCTCCTTTATAGACATATCATTGTAGTAATAGAGAATCATGGTAGTCTTTAAGGGAAGGCTTAGTTGATTAATCGCCTGACGAATTATGCGACTTTCCTGGCTTGCTTCTATAATCTCAAGGACATCCTGTTGATCAGTCAAGCGTTCCATCCCATTATCGTCAAGACTTTCTGTAATTACTTTCCTTTCCATTGAAGCCATACGCCAACAAATCCTCACCAGCAACCGGTTAAACCAAACCTGAAAAGATTCCGGATTACGTAATTTTTTAATATCTCGGTAGCATTCTAAAAAGGCTTCTTGAATAATATCTTCAGCAATATTTTTATTGCCAACAAATAAATAAGCTGTCCGTAGAGCTTTTGTTGCATAGGTTTTATATAATGCATCGAAAGCAGCTTCCTCTCCCTGTTGACAATGCGTAATTATATCAGTATCGACCAATTGCTCAACTCCTTTCATAAGGTGCACCTTATACTATATAAGGGAGTAATTGTTCCTCTTAGGTTCACTCTTTTTGAAAAAATGTTAATTTTATAAGGTTAGGTAATTCTTTATCCAATGGATTTTCCAGTAACATCCTTTTGCTACCGTTTCAATTTATTGTTGGAAAGAGCGGTTGAATTCACTCAGTTGTAGGGGCTTCCTCTTTTTTCCCTGTGTCCCTGGAAGCTGACAAGAGGAAACGACCCCTTCTGTCTCATTGTCGGTATTATTGAAAATTCATTTTAATATTAACAATTTCAGAGTTAGACCCTATTCTTAAAGGGGGGCCCCAGGTGCCATAACCAGACGAAACTACTAGATGGTACGACTCTTTTTTTAATGGGCCCCAATCCAATTCATATATTTGACCGGTTATGAAGTTGCTCGGAAATATTTGCCCCCTGTTGGTATGGCCCGATAGCTGCAGGTCCACCCCCACGGCCTGGGCATTGATTAAATCTATGGGCTGGTGATCCAGTAAAATAAGGGGCAGGGAAGCATCTATCCCCTTCATTAATTCCCCTAATTCCTTTCTTCCTTTACCGGTGCGGCGTCCGGGGTCGTCCCTCCCTATAATATAAAAACTGTCGTCAACCTTGATATAGTTGTCCTTTAATACCTTTACCCCGGCTTCTTCAAAATCATTTAATAATTGATTATCCCGCAGCCCACGGTCATGGTTTCCTGGAACCGCAAACGTTCCATATTTAGCCTGCATAAGGCTTAAAACAGCCGTCAACCGGCGGACATCCGCGGGGTCGATATTCCCATCCATTATATCTCCTGCCAATAAAATAATATCCGGCTGGAGTTTATTAGTCATTTCGACCATGGGATTAAGCCGTGGCTCATTGATTATTTTTCCATAATGAATATCGGATATCATGACAACCTTGAGTTGCTTCAGTGAACCGGCCTTCTTTTCAATATCCAACGCATAATTTGTTACTACCGGATTCCGGGCATTCCAACTACCGTAGATCAGAACAACAATCACCGTTCCAACAATTAATCCACTTAAAATAAAAGGAGTTCTTTTATGTTCCTTTATCGCCCTCGGTACAAAGCTTATTCCTCTATTGTTCAAAAGTAAGCCTAAATCTATAAACAGCAGTAGTAAAAAAATATACGAAACAGCAATCATGGAGTAACTGCCCCAGATAGTCAACCAGAGACTGTCCGGAGGTAAAAGATCTTCAGCAAATTCTGCCGCGGGAAAAGTAAAGACCAGCAAGGCAAAAAAGCCCCAAAATAATTTCCGGTAGATTGGGGAGGCTTGTTTACCTAAAACGGTCCATCCTCTGTAGCCTATGTAAAAGCACATTACACCATTAAACCCAAAAAGACTGTAGATATAATCCCCCACATTTTTACCGCCCACCTTCAATATAACCCTAATAGATAAACAGTGAGTTCAGATATTTCTACACGATCTTAAAAATTGCCTGCTTAAATCCGCAAGATAACCGATATTTTAGATTCATAAGCAAACATTGCCAGGTATTGCTTTGAAAATCTGATTCCATATTATTAGGGGAGACCAACTATATGAAGTCAAGAGAAAAATAAGAGAAGGAAGTAAAAAAGTAGTAGCGAAAAAAGGCATGCTTAAGCAAACTGTCGGGATATCCGGCAGCAAAAAGAGAAAGGAACGGTTAGGCCTGAGGGATAAAAATGGAGTTGTTTTTAAGCAGACTGAAGATCACACGAACAAGTTTTTTGCCGACATGGCTCAAAGCGACAAATTGATGCTTACCCTCGGATTTTTTCTTCGCCATATAAGACTTGAAGGTGGGGTCGCGCATGGCAATAAGTCTAGCGGCGTTTATTAAAGCCCAGCGGAGATAAGAGGAACCGCGCTTGACCATCGGAGTGGAATTGGCGGAGAACTTACCGGACTGATAAGTAGAAGGGTCCAGACCGGCAAAAGCAAGGAGCTTAGCCGGAGTGGCAAAGCGAGTAATGTCGCCGACCTCGGCCAGGATGATGGCTCCAAGGGTATAAGATATGCCCGGTACCGTGAGAATGGGGAATCAAGCGCCACCATAACCTCCCTGATACGGGCATCGATGGCAGAGATCTGAGTCTGGAGAAAACGGACGGTTTGAATCGTCTGGACCAGCTCGAAGCTGAGCGCAGGAGAGCAGGAACCGATAGAAACCTTGGCAAGCTCACGAATCTGGATCGCCTTCTCTCTGCCATACCTTCCTTGTGAGGCTTCTGCAAGGAGGCTCGTAAGGCGAGTCAAATGACATTGGGCGATGGCCTGAGCGGAGGGGAACTGGCTGAGGAGGGCAAGACAAGAATTCTGATGGATGGACCAGACGGCCGTATGAAGCCGGAAAGAGGATCGTAAGCTGCCGGTTATAGGACGTTTTCAGTTTAGAGCGTATAGAAAGCAGACGAAACCGGTGCCGGGTTAGTACTTTCAGCTCGGAGATATGATATGATGCGGGAGAATAGGGCTTGGTGTCATCGGAGAAGAGCATGGCAGCCAGGAATCTTGCATCCGACTTGTCGGTCTTGGTTTTTCTCAGAGTCTGTGCCTTACGGTATAGATTGACATGGAGGGGATTGAAGGTAGTGACTTCAAACCCCTGTCCAATGAGAAAGTTTGTGAGATTCGTGCTGAAATGGCCGGTGGATTCCAGCCCTATTTTTACGTTTAGAGATCCGGAAGCCGATTTTAAGGAAACGATGTTGCTTATCAGCGTCTCAAAACCGTTGCGGTCATTGGTAAAGGTGAAGTTTTCAAAGAGGGCGGAGCCATCGCGATTCAGGATGCAGCAGTCGTGCTTCTGAGACGCTACATCGATACCCACGTAGATCAAAGAATCATCTCCCATTGATTGATTTTGGCGCTGTGTGTCCACGCACCTCATGCTGAATGTATCCTTGTCCGATATGAAGCGTCCAATGCGCTATCCAACCGATAAACAAATGAGCATGAAGCTGTGGTTGTAGCCTCTAAGGTATAACCAGTCGGGCGTACCGCTGTAGGTGATCAAACCAATCCACAGCGCAGACAACATTTTAACCCATAATCGGGAGAAAGGTAATGGAGCCCTTTCCGGACTCCATTATATAAGGTGATCATATGCTCAAACAAATCGTTTTGGGGTTTATCAGCAGCCTACTGGCAGCTTTCGCCTGGGATAGACTTAAGAAGCTCTTTCAACCCAAAACATATTTACAGGGTACTGCCAGTTGCTTAAACTAAGCTAAAGAGTAGAGTCGGCAACGAAACAAAGAGGCAGCCCACACTGGCTGCTATCAAGTGAAAGTGCCCTTAATCCATTCATTAACTGTTTTAAGTTTTTGAAAGACTGGAAAGGACTTTGTTTAAACGCTTGAAAAAGATAATGTATGTAATAACAAAGGCAATTCCAAATCGAAGAGCCATTAAAGTAAACGGCTCAATTGTATTGAGTCCAAGTTTCATCAGCAGATAGGATGTTCCCCATGCTACAGAAATAGCAGCAATGAGTACATCCGCTTATCTTTATGTCATGATGTTCTCCACTTAGATAACTAAAATATGACAAGTGTGTCTCCGAATATCCCCATCAACAAGTTATCCGAAGAGCCCTTTATCCTGTTGGAAGTAGGAACGACAAACGAGATAATAGAAATCTTTGAGGAAAATGGTATACGACCCAATGTGCACTTTACGGCCAGGGATGATTATGCCATTATCTCAATGGTCGAAAGTGGATTGGGCATCAGCATATTGCCAGAACTGGTACTGCACGCACACCTTACAAAATCGTCAAAAAGGAATTGGATAAGCCTGCCTACCGGAAACTAGGTATCGTACTAAAAGACACCCGCCACGCTTCGCCTGCCGTTAAACGATTTTTGAACTACCTGCACCATAGAGGGGATATTACTATAAAGCAAAACTGGTAGAGATGTAAAATTCCCTTAAATTTAAGCGTCTTATTCCCAATTTGTTGGGCAAGAACTTTCTACATGTGTCAAACAACTAGAAATTAGTGATTTTACTAATGTTAACTTTCTTTGCTATAATCTAGAATAAAAATATAAGAGGTGTACGTTGTGAAGTTATTTCATTTTACCAATGCAAAAATAAATAAACTCATTCCTAAGATGGAAGAATACAGCTATCTTCCCAAGGAACTAAGTATTATAAATGATCCTGTTATATGGTTAAGCAACTTGCCTAAAATCCCATCAGACCAAATAATGAAGTATCGTTATACAGTTGATGTTTCCGATAACGATCCCGACCTGCATTTTGATAAAGGGCAACAGATTGCAGCACAGATTTTTCAACTCATTTCCGATAATGAAGTTCCCATATAGTATTACTTAACCCGGGAAATAAATATATCGGAGATTTATGAATGGAACGGAGCTGAATATGTTAAAGTTACTGATGATAAGTAAGATATTTGGCGGCTCTAAGCAGAATATTTTCGGGAGGTAGAAAAATGGATGCCCTTCTTACCCGTAGAAGTATTAGAAAATATACTGGGGAACAGATCTCTGAGTCCATCGTCAAGGATCTGTTGGTTGCTGCAATGAGTGCTCCTTCTGCACAGAATCAACAACCTTGGCAATTTATAGTCATTAATAAACCTGAGCTACTCAGGGAACTACCGAATTGCTCTCCCTATGCACAAATGACTGCAAATGCACCGCTAGTTATTGTTGTATGTGGTGATACACAATTAGAAAAATCTAAGGGGTTCTGGGTTCAGGATTGTTCTGCTGCTACAGAGAATATCCTGATAGCAGCCAATTACTTAGGATTAGGTGCAGTTTGGGTAGGCTTATATCCCCGAGAGGAAAGAGTAAATGCAGTACGTAATTTACTAGGCCTGCCGGATCACGTCATACCATTGGCATTAATTCCCATAGGCTATCCTGCAGAAACAAAGGAACCGGCAAATCGTTATGATGCATCTAAAGTACATTACAATGCGTGGCAAGTTTTGAACGATCACTTGATAAAAGGGGCACAGGGCCAGACTTGACTTTGCTTTTTGCTAATTCCTCCCATCTTCCGACAACCTTTCATTATTCTTGCCGGGTCGACTGGCAGTCTCTGCGCTAGCGAACACTCCCTGGTTGTTGAGTTTTGAAAAGCATTATGATATAGTATTTTACAATTACAATGATTGGAGTTGAAAAGATGATTAATCTTTCTTGCTAATTTCCAAAGCATATTTAAATTATGGAAGCGGGAGAAACTACCGCTTGTTTTAATTATGCTTATGCAAGAAAGTTATTAATTCTTTTCGCTCAAATAATGTAACCTCGTCATACCCGATATGGGTCTGGCTTTGCTGTATTTATGAGCTGCAAGAATTAACTTTCTTGCAGCTCATTTGTTTTATATACAGGAGGATAAATCTATGTCTTTAATCAGCGTTAAAAACCTGACCTTTAGCTATGACGGTAGCTACGATAACGTATTTGAGAACGTAAGTTTCCAAATAGATACCGATTGGAAATTGGGATTTACGGGGAGAAATGGTAGAGGCAAGACGACTTTTCTTAATTTATTGCTTGGTAAATATGAATACAGCGGTACTATTGCTGCAAATGTCAACTTTGAATATTTCCCTTTCAATGTCCAAAACAAGGAATATAATACTCTGGATATAATCAGTGACATTTTCCCGCATTATCTTCACTGGGAATTAATGCGCGAACTTTCATTTCTAGAGGTTTCTGAAGATGTCTTATACCGGCCCTTTGATTCATTATCTTACGGGGAGCAAACGAAAGTACTGCTTGCTACCTTGTTTCTTAAGGAAAATAGTTTTTTATTAATTGATGAGCCCACCAATCACCTTGATATGAAGGCAAGAAAACTTGTCAGTAACTATCTCAATACCAAGCGTGGTTTTATTCTGGTATCTCATGACAGGTCATTTCTTGATAACTGCGTTGACCATCTTCTTTCAATCAATAAAACCAATATAGAAATCCAAAAAGGAAATTTTTCTGATTGGTGGGAAAATAAAAAAAGGCAGGATGCCTTTGAACTGGCAGAAAACGAAAAGCTCATCAAAGACATTAAACGCTTATCCAATTCTGCCAAACGAACCAGCGGATGGTCGCACGAAGTGGAAAAAACAAAATATGGAACAAGGAATTCCGGTTCCAAGCCGGATAAGGGCTATGTTGGCCACAAGGCTGCCAAGATGATGAAACGCTCTAAATCAATTGAAAAAAGACAGCAATCCGCTGTTGATGAAAAGTCCAAACTCCTGAAAAACCTTGAACGCTCTGATAGCTTGAAGATCTCTCAGCTTGATTATCACCGTACCCGTCTTGCCGAACTTGAAAATGTTGCAATTTTTTACGGTGAAAAGATGGTTTGCAAGGATATAAGCTTTACCATTGATCAAGGTGACCGGATTGCCCTTTTAGGCAAAAACGGTTCCGGAAAATCAAGTATCATCAAACTCATCTGTGGTGAGGATATAGACTACACGGGCGCCTTCAGAAAAGGAAGTCAGCTTAAAATATCTTACGTCTCACAGGATACATCGCATCTTCAGGGCAATTTAACCGACTACGCCGCCCATAACGGGATTGATGAAAGCTTATTTAAGTCCATTTTAAGAAAGCTTGATTTTTCCAGAGTTCAATTTGAAAAGGATATGGCAGCTTTTAGCGGCGGTCAAAAGAAGAAGGTGCTGATTGCTAAAAGTCTTTGTGAGAAAGCCCATCTGCATATTTGGGATGAACCGCTGAATTTTATTGATGTCATTTCTCGCATGCAAATTGAAGAGCTACTGCTTGAATACTCACCAACCATTCTTTTTGTGGAGCATGACAGTGAATTTTGCAAAAATATTGCAACAAAGATTATTGAACTCTAAGGTTGTTTGGTGATTGATAATTAACCACTATACCTATCTAAATTAGCTATTTTAAGCAGCGGCAACCTTGAAAATGAAAATCCACCTGTTTCTAGAAACAGGTGGATTTTCCATTGTTTCGTACCACGGGTTCCCTAAAGCCATTTCACCGCATGGCTATTCTAATAATACAAAGCTTATGTTTTAACAACGCATAGTTCACCTTTTATTGGTGAAATAGTCATAAATTTGAAGCAGGCCATCACGGATTTTCTTCTTATCCGTTCTGGAAACGCTTATTTTTAATAGGTTAATTTCCCTGTCTTTTTCTATGAAATTCTCACGGGTATCCTTGATAATAACCCCGCTTTTGGCCAGCGTAGGGATAATGTGGCTAAAATCAATGCTTTTTTGTGACTCCATCGATAAAAAGAATCCTGTGGGGGGAACATTCACTCTTAATATCTCGGGGTCAAATTCACTGCAGATATGTTTAAGGTATTTCATACGTTCCTTATAGGTTCTTTGCAATAATAATTTCGACCTTTCAAATATGCCATTTTTAATATATATGTCTAATGCTCCCTGGGGAAGGATTGACGTGTAAATATCGGACCATTGCTTAAATTGTAAAAATGAGGATACTAATTCCGCGGGTAAAACAACTGCGGCAATTCTTAAACCGGGCAGAAGAATCTTTGAAAATGTTTTTAAAAAAATGACTCTGTCGGTGTCGTCAAGTGAGAATATCGGAACGTTTTTTTTGTTTGTATCTAAATCAACAAGATAGTCGTCTTCAACAATATAAACTTCATATTTTTGAGCTAATTTAAGAATGGACTTTTTCTCGCTGTTGGAGTAACTGTTTCCAAGCGGATTGTGGAATCTGGGTATTGTATAAAAAAATTTAATCGGCTCTTCTTTAAAAAGCTGTTCTAATCTGTTTAGATCAATTCCGTTAAAAGTTTTCTCTATACCGATCGTTCTTATTTTATTCATTTCAAGATTTTTGATTATTGGTTCATAGGTCGGATTTTCAATTAAAACAGTATTTTTACCATTTGGAAAATCTAATTTTGCCAAAATATCTAATGCTTGTTGTGAGCCGGCAGTAATGACTACGGCGGAGGGCTTACAAAATACTTGATAATCCTGTAATTGCTTGGTAAGCGTTTGTATTAGGGAAGGTAATCCCTGGGCATTTCCATAAGATGACAGGTCTTTCTTATACACTTTCATTGCCTGGTCCTGGCAATGTTGAAACTCTTTATAGGGGATTAAGTCTATATCAGGTAATACTGTAGAAAAATCAATGATATTCCCTGGATCCTTTTGTTGATTGCCTTCTTTGGACACTAGATAATATCCGCTCTTGGGAACAGAATAGATAATATGCTCTTGTTCCAGTTCTTTTAACGCCCTTACAACAGTCAGTGTGCTGCATTGAAGCTTTCCGGCCAATTCCCTTACAGAAGGGAGCTTTTGGCCGGTTTTTAATTTTTCACGCCCAACAAGATCTTTGATGTATTGTTCAATAATCGTGTATTTATTCAATGTTATCACCCGGTTCTGTATTAACACACATGAACTTTTTTCGTGTTGAGATGAATCCTACGGTTCAATTATACTTTAACTGTAATTGAAAGTGTGCTCTATATTACTAAAACCTTGAACAATCTTTTTAATAAGGAGAAAGTTACGTGAAATTGCCGTTGTCGGAAAGGCTGGCAACGCGCGTAATTAGTGAAAGCGAACTTACCTCTGTTAAACAGATTTAATTTTTTCCTAATCAGCTAGATTTATGTGCTAATAAAAGAAAAGCTTTAACCGGCTTTGCCAATAATTCAGGATAGATTTTTAACTATCCTTTTTATAAAAAAATGGAGGTGTAGTTAATGACGGAGACAAAGAAGACTCCACTCTTGGACGAACTTGAGAAAGGCCCTTGGCCCAGTTTTGTAAAAGAGATGAAGAGAGCGGCTGCCAACAGCCCTTCCGCCCAAGACCTGCTAGGCCAGTTAGAGCTATCCTATGAAGAGAAAAAAGCTCACTGGAAACACGGTGGTCTGGTAGGTGTTATGGGTTACGGCGGCGGCGTAATCGGCCGTTACTCCGACGTACCGGAACAATTCCCAAACATTGAACAGTTCCACACCCTGCGTATAAACCATCCTTCCGGTTGGTACTACAACACCAAAGCGCTACGTCAAGTATGTGATGTATGGGAAAAGTATGGTTCCGGCCTTACAAATCTGCACGGCGCCACGGGTGACATGGTTCTGCTGGGTACCAAAACAGAACACATTCAAACCATCTTTGATGAAGTTTCTAACTTTGAAGAACATCCCATGGACTTAGGTGGTTCAGGTTCCAACCTGCGGACTCCCAGTTGTTGTGCCGGACCTGCACGGTGTGAATTTGCGTTAATTGATGCTACGGATATGTGCCATTCCTTTACCAATGAGTTTCAGGACTATCTGCATCGCCCCATGTGGCCTTATAAATCAAAAATTAAGATTTCTGGTTGTCCCAACGACTGCGTAGCTTCTATAGCCCGTTCCGATTTCTCTGTTCAAGGTACTTGGAGGGACGATATCAAGATCAAACAAGAGGCTGTTCGTGAATATGTTGCTGCCGGCTTTGATATTAATGGAATGGTAATTTCCAAGTGCCCCACCAAGTGCATGTCTTGGGATGGCAACGAACTGACCATTGACAACGCTAACTGCACCCGTTGCATGCACTGCATCAACAAAATGTGCAAGGCATTGCGTCCTGGAGATGATCGTGGCGCAACCATCTTAGTAGGTGGTAAAGCTCCCATTCTTCAAGGGGCTATGATGGGTTGGGTAGTCGTACCCTTTATGAAAGTTGAGCCGCCCTATGATGAAATTAAAGAATTTTTTGAAGCCTGCTGGGCATGGTGGGATGAAAACGGCAAGACCCGCGAGCGCATTGGTGAGCTAATCCTGCGTCTGGGTATGCGTAATTTTCTGCGGGGTATTGGTAGAGAGCCTATTCCACAAATGGTATCTGCTCCACGTGCTAATCCCTTCTTTTTCTGGTGGCCTGAAGAAACTGTTCAGGACTAATTTAAATAATGAAATTGGGAGAGGTGAACTGTTTTGGCACAAGCAAGAACCGACATCGGACCACCGCTGTATAAAGAGATGTTGCCACCCATTATCAAAGAAAACTATGGTAAATGGCAGTATCATGAAATTGTTAAGCCCGGCGTTTTAGTACACGTATCTGAAACCGGAGCCAAGCTGTACACTGTACGTGCTGGTTCTCCGCGTCTTCTTAGTATCCACTTCATCCGTGAAATCTGTGAATTAGCTGACAAATATTGCGATGGTTTCTTGAGATTCACCAGCCGTCATAATATTGAATTCCTTCTAAGTGATGAAACCAAAATTGATCCCCTCATTACGGACCTGCAAGAAAGGGGAATCCCTGTTGGTGGTACCGGTAACTCCATTACCAACATCGTACACACCCAAGGTTGGGTACACTGCCATACTCCTGCTACAGATGCTTCCGGTATTGTTAAAGCAGTTATGGATGAGCTGTTTGAGCACTTCACCACCATGAAGCTGCCTGCTAAGATGAGAATTGCTCTGGCTTGCTGTTTGAACATGTGTGGTGCTGTACATTGCTCCGACATAGCCATCCTGGGTATCCACAGAACGGTACCCAAGATTGACCATGAAAACATCAGTAAGCTGTGTGAAATTCCTACTTTGACTGCTAGCTGCCCCACCGCAGCTATTCGTCCCAACCCCAAATTGAAATCAGTGGATATTAAGTCTGAGCGTTGTATGTACTGTGGTAACTGCTACACCATGTGCCCTTCTGTACAGATTATCGACGCTAAGAATGACGCTGTTTCCATCTGGGTGGGTGGAAAAATTTCTAATAGTCGTATTGGTCCCAGATTCTCCCGTTTGGCTATTCCTTTCCTACCCAACAATCCCCCACGTTGGCCGGAAGTGGTTGACGCAGTTAAACATCTGGTTGAAGTATGGGCAGCAAATGCTCAACCTGGTGAGCGTATGGCTGAGTGGATCGACCGCATCAGTTGGGAGAAGTTCTTTGAAATTACTGGTCTGCAATTTACCGACAAGCATATTGATGACTTTACGCTGGCCCAAACTACTTTTAGAAGCACCACTCAGTTCAAGTGGTAAGTCATTCGCCCTTAACACTAAGTAAAATATTTTATAAGCCGTCGTCGTAAGGCGGCGGCATTTCAACATTTACCACCCCATAAGGATGGTAGGAAACGGTGGTGTAAATAATGGAAGAAATAAAAGAAAAAATTTTGGATTATCTCACAGCAGTAAGTAAAGAAAAACCTCGTGTAGTTGCAGAAAAAATAGGTGTTAAAAAGAAAGAAGTAGATAAGGCTGTAGCAGAATTGGCTAAAGAGGGTAAAATTGAGTACCTTTACATTGGTACCTCCTATATAACCCTGGCTGGTAAAGATCATACACCCGGAGTTCTGAAAGAGGACTGATATTAACATTATTGTTAAACCCCAAAAGAGCGGACTGTGTCCGCTCTTAATAATGTACAGCCATGCCAGATTTCCTCAATACATCTTCTTTATACAGAAATCGTTACCGTTGATTTAGTCAAAAGAGAACTTTCTTCAATAATCAATAAGGTTGGTGAAGTTATGAAGATTGATATTGCATACTTGCCCGGAGATATTAAACAGGGGAATCTCTCTAATACAGTCTGTATAGTATTGGATATATTTCGGGCAACAACAACTATCGTTACATCGATTTCAAATGGGTGTAGAACTATAATCCCCGTTTTATCGACGGAGGAAGCCCGCGATCTTGCTGATCGAATAGGACCTGCCCTGTTTGCAGGCGAACGACAGTCAATAAAAATTGACGGTTTTGATTTTGGAAATTCTCCCTTTGAATTTTCACGGGAAAAAGTAAAAGATCAAACGATTATTATGACAACTACCAATGGAACTACTGCCATTAAGGCTACCGAAGGCGCAAAGTGTACGTTAATTGGTTCATTTCTAAACGCAAATGCTGTTTGCCAAAAAGCCCTAAAACATGGGAAAAACATCTTAATTGTATGTGCTGGAACAGACGGTCTTCTTTCTTTAGAAGACACGCTGTGTGCTGGATTTCTAGTGGACATATTATCTGAACAGCCGGATGAAGTCATACACCTCTCTGATTCAGCCCGTGGTGCTCTATTAATGTATACGGCAGTGAAGGATCGACTTTTGCAAACTGTAATTAAAAGCCGAAACGGTGAACGGTTATATAACCTTAATAGATTAGATGATATTTCTTATTGTCTTCAATCCAATAAGTTAAAGATTGTACCGGAGTATGTAAAGGGAAGAATAAAGTTAAGTTGATATGACCATAATCTATTTTAATTTCTCAGGAGATAATTAAAAAGTCAGCCAATTAACATGACTGACTTTGTAGCTGCTTAGCAGTAGAATGGTAGCTTTTTGAGCAGTGCAACTTTGGTGCTACAGTGAATTCAACGGCTGTATTTTGACAGTATTACAAATCTGAAAGTAGTTCCTTAGCGCAGGCGATGTAATAGTGACGGCCATTAGCGCTTGTTTCAAGGCGCCCTAGGCTAAGAAGTCCTTGGGCTTTGTAATGTTTCGCTTCTTTATTGAAACAATCCGCTGCAATAAGTACATCTGCAAGCTCAACAGCCCATTGAGCTTCTTTATTGTCCAAGGCTTGGCCGATAGCAGAAAGGACGGACTCTGCGCCACCCATAAGAGCAATGGTTTTTTCTGCACGGGTCCGTTTTGGTAAAGGATTGAGATTGGTCGGGTTGCCATCAAACCAGCCAACATAACCGGCATATATGCCGCGAACAGACCAGGCAACCGTACCGTAAAATTCACCCAGATAAGGAAGATTGGCCCATTTTTCAGGCAATTTAACAGCCTCTGCCGCCTCATCCATGGTCATGCCCTGATTCATAGCTTTAAGGGTTTCTGTAAGTATGTAATCAATAGCATCCCGGAAATTAGTTAAGGTTTCTATAACAGCAGTTTCTCCAATGATGGGGCGGGTATGGCCTGGGAGGAGATATTCAGCCTTATAAGCGATTAGCTTATCCAAGGTCTCTATCCAGGTATTTATATCCCGGTACTGACTGCCTCGGATAGCATATAGATTGGGCCAGCAACCGTAATAATTATCACCACAGAAGAGTACCTTGTGTGCCGGCGACCAGATCAAAAGTTGATCATCAGTTTCACCTGGAGCAGCAGCCAGTTCTAGAGTAATACCATCAATATTCCGTATAATTTTTTCCTCACTATAAACAGCAGTTGGGGGTACAAAAGCCCTGTTGCCTTCGCCCTGAACCATGCCTTCACGAATGCCGATGCCTTGACAAATGGCTTCCTCATCGCTGAGCTCATAGCCATGTTGCATGATACCGCGCTTATCGAGCACGTCCTTCAGGGCATCCATTCGCCCGAGGACTGGTTTGCAAGGAGCAAAGGCAATAATTTCTGGATCACTGTCCATAAAAACTCCTGCCCCACCACGGTGATCCGGATGGCTGTGGGTGTAGATGATGGTTTTAACCGGCTTGTTGGTATGCTCGGCGATAATGGCCTTGACGGCTGCTGCACGATAGTCGGTATCAAGGGTATCAATCAGCACGACCGACGTTTCTCCAATGATAAAGCTGGCATTGGTGTGGCCATAACCCATAACATGATATATGACGCCGGGAATGATTTCTGTCACTCGACGTGGGTATGCTGAAAATGAAAAGTCTTTTAATAATTGTTCTCCATCTGGTCGTAACATTGGCGGCACCCCTCTGTTTTTATGGTATGATTTTAAGCTGGTATGTCTTATATTAGACACTTAACATTATACATGAAAAATAATGGATCTGCTCCTTCCCTTAGAATAGGGGCATGGGATCAGGCTTACTTTTCGATTTATCTTTTTATTAATTCTTCACCTTCTGAAATCCTCTGGTTATTCTTGCTGGGTTCACTTGTAGTCTCTTCACTAACTCTCTTCGTGATAACACTTGTGCAGCATTCGCTATTTCTTTAAGCCTAACAAGTACAAAATAAAAATTACAAACCGCCTTTTGTCGTTAATACGACAATTTACTGTAAAACTCTTAACATAAGTAAAGGCAAAAAGTTGCTATAATACCTTTCAAACCAAATAATACCAGGGCACTGTTAATTATGGTGGTATAGCCAAAAACTACCAATATTTAAAAATCTATAACTTGTTGGTGCCCTCCTTTGGATAGGTGGTGAAAAATGAAAGTGAAAACGTCATGCTAATTTTAGAGATAATGGGAGGTTTTTTCATATGAAAGACAAGGTAATTCATTCTCTAAGATATAAGGCAATGTTTCTTATCATGGGATTGGTTTTTCTGGTAGCCAGCATTAGTATTTACATAGGCATCAATCAGTCTAGCAGTAATATGAATAAGCAAATCGAAAAGGAAATTAGTGCCAAGCAGGTAGCGGTGGACACCTTTATTCAGCAGCGAAAAAAAGAGGCCCTAGAGAAAACTAAAATTGTGGCACTCAATCCAGATGTGATTGCAGGAGTTAAGTCAGGAAGCAGAGAACACTTACTGTCCGTTACTACCCCTCTCATGAAAGAATCCGGCTTAGAATACCTGGTGATCACCGACGAAAAGGGAACCACCATTGCTAAAGCCCACCAGCCAGACAGTTATGGCGACAACATAATTAAACAAAGTGCTATTAAGCAAGCCACCGTTGGCCAGGCGAACGTGGGAATAGAAACCGGTAACATCGTAAAATTATCAATCCGGTCTGGCGTACCGATTAAGGACGAAAAGGGAACCGTCATCGGAGTGGTCACAGCCGGGTATATTTTCAGTCAGAACAGTGTCGCTGAAGAAATCAGTGAGCTATTGGGCGTCAATATCCTAATTTCACAAGAGAGCGAAGTGGTAAGCAGCAGTTTCAAGGATGTTAAAATAGGTAGTTCTATCAGCCAAAAAGTGCAGGCCGAGGTGCTGCAAAGAAGGGACAGCATCAAAGAAAATGTAGACCTGGGAAACCAACCATACATAATTAGCTATATGCCCCTTGAGGATCCCGAAGGTAAAATTATCGGGGTAGTTGGTGCCGGGCTTTCCCTTGCAGAAAACATCAAAATGACTAATTCCACACTAAAGAACATGATTCTAGCCGGATTAATTATGATCGTATTGATTAGTCTATTAGGTGTTTGGATTATAAGTAAAGTGGTTAAACCAATTAACCTCGTGGACCAGGCAGCGGCCAGAATTGCTTCCGGCGATCTAGCCGGTGAACCAATTAAAGTCAGGTCCAGGGATGAGGTTGGTCGACTGGCAGATTCTTTTAACGCAATGCTGGTCAATCTCAGGGAACTTGTGGGCCAACTGCATGATAAATCACAGGATATTGCATCATCAGCCTTTCAACTATCTGCCAATGCTGAAAATGTTGCGGTCGGTACGAACGAAACTTCTTCTACCGTTACCGAGGTGGCTACGACGGTGGAACTGGTCGCAGCAAATGTCCAGTGCGTGGCCGATGCCTCTAACAAGGCCGCCAGTTATGCCTTGGAAGGCAACGAAGGAATAAAGAATATTATTGAGAAGATGGACACTATCGCGAAGGCAACGAATCAGAATGGAAAAGTAATTCAGGGATTAAAGAGCTCGGCAGCTAAAATATCTGAGATTGTTGTATTAATTACCAACATTGCTGATCAGACCAACCTTCTGGCCTTAAACGCAGCCATTGAAGCCGCACGTGCAGGAACTCATGGCCAAGGGTTTGCTGTGGTAGCCGAAGAAGTGCGCAAATTGGCCGAGCAGTCTGCCGTAGCGGCTAAAGAGATATTTTCCCTGAGCAATACCATCCAACACGAATCCCAAATAGCAGTACAAACCATGGACGAAGCAAAGGATCAAGTCGAATCCGGATCGCTGTTGGTGCAAGGAGTAGGGACTACATTTGAAAAAATAATTTATGCTGTCCAGGAATTAGCGAACGATATCCAGGCAGTAGCTGCAGCCGCCAAAGAAACTTCTTCGGCAGTACAGAATGTAACTATGACTGTTGAAGAACAAACGGGATCTGTAGAGGAAATCAGTGCTACTGGCCAAAGTCTAGCTGATCTGGCAAAAGAGCTTCAGACGCTGGCCGGAAGATTTAATGTAGCTTAGTTGTTCTAGGGCCATCCTTTACGGGTGGCCTTTTCGTTTGCTTATATGAATGATGTTTATATATCTATAAAAGTAGATAATTACCAGTGGGCATCATGGGGTCGGTCAGGCTTTCCTCTTTTGGGATTACACCCAACAAACTTGCTGTTTTAGAAGTAAATATACTTATCTGGGTCAATCTAATTTGGATTATGCTCTCCTATATGCGTTTTCTACAAAACCGGACCTTCAACCATCCAAGATGCCGTTACTAAGTATTTGCCGGTCTATGGACTTTGGGCAGCTTTCGTTACATTTGCTTTTCCTTTAATTTTTCTAAAAGTTCATTTATGGCGTAGTAATCAAAAATGCGCAAAAAAAAGAGGCCCATCGGGTTAGGAAACTAAATACATAAGATTTCAATTAGAAATCAGCAGAAATACGTATTTTTAACCTTATCTCCCCTTCTCCCCTTACAGGTAGTTAATTTATTTAATAGCCATTTTGTTTAATTATAGAATAAGTAAAAAATAATATGAAAAAATTTAAATAGCCTGTTGACAGGGCGCTAAAATGAAACTATAATAAAAATGTAATCATTACAAATTTAAATTAAGTGTAAATGATTATTAGAAGGATGAGAAATATGGAATTTGCTAATAAGTCCACCGAAGAATTTCTCAAAGAAAATGGTGTAAAACCTTCTTATCAAAGGATTAGGATTTTTGATTATCTTATTCAGCATAAGAATCATCCCACAGTTGACAGTATTTTCAAAGCCTTGGTGCCGGAAATACCGACTCTCTCTAAAACCACGGTTTACAATACCCTAAAGCTTTTCTTAGAACAAGGTATCGTACAGTTGCTGGTGATAGAGGAAAATGAAACAAGATATGATGCTGATATCTCAACTCATGGCCACTTTAAATGTGAAGAATGTGGTCAGGTCTATGATATAAGAATCGATTTATCCGGCCTAGATTTAACTGAGCTGGAAACTCATAGGGTTGATGAACAGCACATATATTTCAAAGGCGTCTGTAATAGATGTCTTAATAAAAATAAAATTAATCATTAACAAGGGGGAGAATTATCATGAAAAAATTTGTTTGCACTGTATGTGGTTATGTCCACACCGGGGAAGCTGCACCGGAAAATTGCCCACAATGTAAGGCTGCTGCTGATAAGTTTGTGGCGAAAAACGAAAATGAAACATTGGTTTGGGCTGATGAACACAAAATTGGCGTCGCTAAAGGCTTAGACCCAGAAGTAGTTCAGTGCCTTAAAGATAACTTTATGGGTGAATGTACTGAGGTAGGCATGTACTTAGCTATGAGCAGACAGGCTGACCGCGAGGGTTATCCCGAAGTTGCCGAAGCCTATAAAAGAATTGCCTGGGAAGAAGCAGAACACGCCGCCAAGTTTGCTGAGCTCTTGGGTGAGGTGGTAGATGCTGATACTAAGGCCAACTTACAAGCCCGCGTTGATGCTGAGCATGGCGCCTGTAAAGGCAAAAAAGATCTGGCAACCAAAGCTAAACAGCTTGGTTATGATGCTATTCACGATACTGTTCATGAAATGTGTAAAGACGAAGCACGTCATGGTTCAGCTTTCAAAGGCCTGTTAAAAAGATATTTTGGCTAATAATTTAGTTTGGAAAACCCGGCTTGCGCCGGTGCCTCAAGGACTTGGCGCAAGCCGGGTTCCCTTATTATGATCTGCATAGAAATACCAACCTTGTTGGGTTGGTATTTTATAAGTTTAGTTGGGATAATATAGAAATTATATGAGTTACTTAAAGTTTATTAGGAGTATATCATTGAATTCATCTCTCCAACTATTAATACATTAGCGAGGCATATTTCACTTAATAGGGGAGTGCAAATATAGAGCCCCTAAGATGATTAAGGTGGACAATGGCCCCTGAATTTGTATCCAAAGCACTGACCAATGGGCCTATGAAAATGGTGTAGAACTGGACTTTTCCAGACCAGGCAAACCAACGGGCAATGCATTCATCGAATCCTTCAACGGAAGTTTCCGGGATGAGTGCCTCAATGTAAACTAGTTTTTATCCCTGAAGATGCACGGCAAAAGATTGAGGCCTGGAGGTTAGATTATAATGAATACCAATAGTTCTTTAGGCACTGTCTTCTTAGTTCATTATATACGAGGTTCACAATAAGTCATAAGTCAAGCCTGACCCCATATGCCTCTACGCTTTCAGACCAGGCAAATCAACGGGTAATGCATTCATCGAATCCTTCAACGGAAGTTTCCGGATGAGTGCCTCAATGTAAACTGGTTTTTATCCCTGGAAGATGCACGGCAAAAGATTGAGGCCTGGAGGTTAGATTATAATGAATACCGACCTCATAGTTCTTTAGGCAACATGACCCCTCTGGCATTAAACGCAGCGATTGAAGCGCACGTGCAGGAACTCATGGCCAAGGTTTTGCTGTGGTAGCCGAAGAAGTGCGCAAATTAGCCGAGCAGTCTGCCGTAGCGGCTAAAGAGATATTTCCCTGAGCAATACCATCCAACACGAATCCCAAATAAAGTACAAACCATGGATGAAGCAAAGGATCAAGTAGAATCTGGATCGCTGTTGGTGCAAGGAGTAGGGACTACATTTGAAAAAATAATTTATGCTGTCCAGGAATTAGCCAACGATATCCAGGCAGTGGCTGCAGCCGCCAAAGAAACTTCTTCACAGTACAGAATGTAACGATGACTGTTGAAGAACAAACGGGATCTGTAGAGGAAATCAGTGCTACTGGCCAAAGTCTAGCTGATCTGGCAAAAGAGCTTCAGACGCTGGCCTGAAGATTTAATGTAGCTTAGTTGTTCTAGGGCCATCCTTTACGGGTGGCCTTTTCGTTTGCTTATATGAATTTATATCAACACATCACGGGATCAGCTTGACTTTTCAATTTATTTTTATTAATTCTTCTACCTTCTGAAAATCTCTAGTTATTCTTGATGGGTCCACTTGCAGTTTCTTCGCCAGTTCATTTCGTGATAACACTTCATGGTTAATCGCTTCATAAATAAGCATATTTCTAGCTGCTACTCTCTTTCTTCCCAGCATCGACCTAGAAGTTCCTCTTTTTCAACGCTTAATTCACTTGTAATCTTGATAACAATTTCTTCCTAAGTTAACTGGCTCATTGTTTGAATCCCTTTGGTCATTTTCTCTATCAATGTGGACTAATTGTATAGCGAGGTTCACAACAAGTCAATAGGTCAACCCTGACCGATCAAAGCAAGTTTCTTTATTGACCATTTTCGGGAGTAGTACATTAATTAAAAATTTATATATATTAAAGACATTAATAGTATATCTATTGATTCACATCAACAAATTTATCCTCAAAAGCATAGAATGGAACCTCTGTTTTAATCCATTTTCCATATCCTTGATTCAGTGGAATATGAGCAAACATATCTAAAGGAGCAACAATTGCTAATCTAGGAACCGTACTTATCTCCCACAAATATATTAAATAGTTCTCCGTTTGACACGCAGTTTCCCATTCATTTTTTGTAAATACAAAATTTGCAGTCCCTGCGTTTTTAAGAGAAGACTTAACTTCTATAAGCAATTTCTGTGTGTCTTTTTCCCCAACTTGAGATAATATATCGTATCCAACTAAGTTGGTATTCAAAGACTGTAGAATAGGACTAACTCCTGTTCTTTTTAATTCGTATTCTAGAGTGAGAAGCTCCCCTTGTCGTCCTATTCCTAATAAATTTGAATTAAATCTGTATCTAATAGATTGTGAAACTTCATCCCACCAATCAATAATAGTTTTTTCGGGTGGCTCTTTCATCAAGTTCGAATCTACAAAGCATTTTTGTTCGTCTATTGACATAACATAAAAGGCTTCTTTTCTTCCATTAGGTATTCTATTAGCCCATATAGGAGAACAATTATAAATATAATCTCGAATCATTCTTCTTAGTAAATGGTCTGTAACTTTATCTTTTAAATATAGTTCTAATAAATTTTGCCCAGCTTCTGTACAAAAAAAATGATTCTCCTTACATATTAACCATTCACACTTTAATGACGTCTCAATCACATCATCTACATGTATTCCGTTAAACATGCTATGAGCCTTAATTCTATTTAGGCTGATTTCTGAGAATTTGTCTATCAAATTTAATAAAGTCAATACAGAATTTAAAATTCCAGGAGAAAGTCTAATCATTTTGAATACCACCAAAAAAATAATTGATAATATCATCTAAATCATCTAGTTGCATACCCCCCACTTGCTCATCAAACATTTTAAAGTCATATGGAATAGGATCAATATTTAACGATGGATCATTTAACGCTTTTGCCATTCGTTGGACCTTAATCGATAACCTCTTTCGTATTACCTCATCTATACTGTCCTTGCATTCTATTATTTCTACGGTAGGTTTTAAATCATCTGATAATCCTAGTCTGTGAATTCTGTCTTCTGACTGCAGATATTGCGCAGCATTAAATGATCTATCAACATATATTGCATATTGACAAACTTTATGCAAGCTGATACCCTCTGAAGCTGCTGCCGGATTTGCAACTAAAACCATACAGTTAGGATCATCGTGGAAACGCTTTATTTTTCCTTCACGTGAATCATTATCATCTTCATCGCCAGCATCTACACCACCATGTATAAAGTCAGCGCCTAAATCACGTAATCTTTCTGCTATCAATTCAACATTTTCAACAAAGGATGTCCAAATAATTACCTTTTTCCCTTCTTTTGCTAATTGTCGAGCTCTGTTACATGCATACTCAATCTTAGGACCGTTATTTATTAAAAGAAGCCTACCCAGTTTCTGATTAAATACATAATCCATATCTGATGATAATAGGGCTGGATTAGACACAAACTGCATAAGCTTTATTGTACATTTCCCAATTTTTCTTAAAGCAGATTTTGCATCATCATTTAAATAAGGATTTAACTGCCTTTTAAATTCAGATTTTAAAAGTAGATAAATATTGTATTGTAAGGGGTCCATGGGTATGGATATTAATTTATGCTCAATAGAGGGTAACCCCAATTGAGCCTTTGTTGTTCTTACAAACAAAGGCTGAGCAATAGAAATCACATCTTCTTCTTTAACTCTAATATCCGGATACAAAAAATTAATTTGTGGAATTAAATCATTCACACTCTGAGGCATAGGGGTACCACTCATTATTAATTTTCGAACTGGTAGATAGGATATATTTAGAATGGCCTCTGCGGATACTCCCTGCTTCCCACTTTTTATACGATGACTCTCATCTAAAAATACAAATACAGAATTGCGGGATATAAATTCTGAAACTAGTGACCTCACTCGCGGAAACTGTTGATAAGTAATGATGATATATTGTGGATTACTTTTTAGCAATTCCCTAATATTATTTTCCCCACCACGCAAACGTACAAAACTGCTCTCCCCATTAGGGTTACAAATCTCTAATTGTTCGTCCCATGCACCAAAAGCATTTTTAGGAGCGACAACTAATAATTTATCTTCCTTTTTTCTATTTATAAAATAAAAGGCTAAGGCTTCAGTTGTTTTTCCGGCCCCGGGTACGGAAAATGTAGCACTAGAAGGTAAACTAGCTAATTTGCTCAAATTTCTTAACTGATTTGACGTTAATGTCCTTTTAAAGCCCGCTTCACGTAATTTGCTTATCAAAATGGCTTCATCCAATGGCTTACATTTTAGAGCATATTGATAAGAAGCAGTATTTGCGGACTCCAATAAGCATTTTACATCCGGACTGAACCGTATTCCTATGTTATGTGATTTTGCATAAATAGCTAATTCTTTTTTAAAGGCAAGAAAATATCTCCATGCAAAAATAATACTATCTGATTGTGTGGAGAATTCTCCAACATTATCTGCAACAATTCTCCCTAAAAGCCTCCAGTATTGATCCTCAGGATCATCACAAATCAATATCACTTCATTTTTCTTTTGATTATAGTTGAGTTGAATATTCATTTTCATACAACCATTCAGTTATTTTCTTAACACTATTTTGAATACTCGCCAACTGCTCTTCAATACCACGGGTTTTTACATTTTCCTTTGATAAACCAATATTAACTGCATTGCAAAGTATAGTAGCAGATTTTGTAACTTGGTCTAGCAGAAAATCTTCTGATTTTTGCTCAGCCTTAAGGGCCTTTTGAGTTTCAATTACATTTCTAGCGACTGCCCTTACAATTTTGGCGTTCTCTGGTAATCCAGCAGCCACAGCAATCCTAGCCATTTTAATTTCAGAATCATCCAACTCCGGTGCAAGTAGATCAAACCCATTTGGCTCAATAGAGTTATATCTTTCCTCTAGTTTTTGCTCTAGCGAAGCACATATTTCATCCAAATTATCTTTAACTTCAGGAATTAATCCATACAAACGACCGCCCGCGCTTTGTGAATCATCTGTTAAAGCAAAAGCAACACTTTCAAAAAATTCTTTTTGTGACGTTGATTCTATCTTTTTTCGACTTTTAACCATTTGTGAAAACGCCAGCTCTTTATCATCAACTAGACTCCATTGCTTTGAACAGCCTCTTTTTTCTAAATAAGTTATTGCATATTGCTGCATATCTAATAACTCGTGTAAACGAGCCTTTGTAATTGATAATGAATTTGCGATATCAGTTTCTTCTTTACCAGCATTAATATCTCTTTCTATCATCTTAGCTATAGTATGCCATTTATATTGTGCCTTCTTTTCGGAATGAACCTGCAAACGCTCTTCAAGTTCTAATATTGCTTTTTCGTCGCATTCAGGCAATATAGCTAATCTAATAGTCTCAAAATGCTTATATGTAATTTTATCTTTATAATACAATTCACGCCATGCACACAACCTTCGATTGCCATTTACAATAATTCCTGTATTTGTACTAATTAGAGGATCCGTTTGTTGTTCCCCGTCTTTAAACGCTTTCAACAAACCTTGATCATCAACCATTTCCAGTAATATTTCATGTTGTGCTAATTGCGCCTCGGTTGATTCGACATCACGAGTAAAAAAATCATCGGGATGCTCAGAGTGATTAGCGAGATACTCTTCTTGCATAGTCAGAGTTCTTCCATTAGATAATCTATATATTGGAATTTCAATGCGAATTTCAATTACTGGCAGATCTCTTCTTTTCCCCATAAATTCTAATGGTTGAATACCGATCGGAGATTCGCATCTTTTGCCAATTTCTTTTATTCGTTCATAAATAGAGAAACCAAACTGAGTAAGGAAATCAAAACTATTTACCATTACATTCCCTCCCAAAACTCCTTATTATTTTCACTAAAACCAATTACTACAAGTGGCATTGTTATAACTTGATTAAAAATATTTAGCTCCTTTACAAGCCGCTCATAGCTCGCGAGATTAGAACCGAGTGCTTTAGCTGCCTGTAAAATGGGAACTACTATAATTCCTGAAGATATAAATCCCTTGGTAAACAATGCTTGTAGCTTTAAAAGGTCATAATATACACGACTAACATTACCTAACTGAACGCATAATCCAACTTCATTCAATTTTGATGTAATGGTAATTTTGGACTGATCATCCAACAGAATATCTTTAGGCCAGCCATTATGTTTTAACCCCCTAAAGACTGCCTTCTTAATTTCGGGAGCTGCATAACGTGTTGTTTTTATATCAATTTCAATTAATATATTTTGAATTTGTCCCAATATCTCCTTGGGAACAACACTTTTTCCACTTCTATGGCTATGAATTTTTATACGCATACACTTCCTCCTATAATATAGCTATTTCCATTCGTCTGGAATTTTTGATAGGGCGCTTTGGCTTGGATCATATAAAGGCTTGTCGTATGGACGATATCTTACGGTACCTTCAAAGGTGTCTTTTATCCTATTTATACCAATGTCCAAATACTCCTTATAAATATCGCAACCCCAATATATCCTGTTGTGCAATATTGAGGCTACACCTGAAGATGCAACACCACAAAAGGGATCAAAAACCAACTGATTCTCATTAGTAAGGGCCAAAACTAATCTTTCAATAAGTCCAACCGGAAATTGACACGGATGTATGGTCTTCTCAATATGATTTCCTTTCACATTTGGAATGTCCCATACATCCTCAGGATTTTTCCCAGATGGATTTCCAGAAAGTTGGCCTTTATTAGGTCCTTTAAAACTTTTCTTACTAGGATATTTTGCAGGGATTCTAACTGGATCTAGATTAAAAATATACTCATCAGATTTAGTGTACCACAAGACTACTTCATAGCGGCCACTAAATCTCTTCTTACTATGTAGCCCGTGTCCAAAATGCCAAATGATCCTATTTCTCATACTCATAGAGAGATCTTTAAAGATTGGTGCAATCTCAATATCCAGCGGAGCAACTTTTCCATTATCAACGTAATTTCCCACTTGCCAGCATATACTTCCCGTGTCTTTTAGCCGTAGATAAATTTTAGAAATTATTCTTTTTTGCCAGGCTATGTACTCCTCTAATGGCACTTTTTTTTCATATTCTTTACCCATGTTATAAGGGGGAGAAGTCACTACTAAATCAAAAATTGGTTTTAAAGGTAACCTATCTAAAAATTTTTCAACATCACCATGTAAAAGCATATGGTCATGTAAATTTAAATTATTTATCTGTAGTTCTTTGAGAGAAGTAATATTTATCATCTTTTATCATCCTTTGATTAATTATCAGAGAGAGGGCGAACTATTATTTTCATTAGTCAACTATAATATTTTTCTAAACCTTTCGATGTAGCCTTTTTTCAAAAAGTTTATTTATCTCTAAATCACATCTGACAAATCAGAATCATTCGTTGAAAACAATATTGTTTATATTAAAATGCAATATAAAGGTGTCTTTTGTCAATCTCTCTCAGTAAAAATATTGTAGGAAACCATAAAAATCGTCAGCATCAGGTAGAATCTTTTAGGAAAATTTATACTTTTATTGCATCAATGATTGATTTAAGTGCTATTACTGATTGCTATCATACCCGTACAGCGCTTCCCAATTCTCTCGATCAATTTTTAGTCAAACCCAAAAAGGAGATACATTCTTTCTGAACGTGACCAGTTCCAAAATTTGCTTCTGTATAAGGTATCCTCCTTCAGTAAAGCCGATAAATCTCATTAGCCGCCTGACTTATTCGGCTGTTTATTGCATGCATCGCCCGAACCCACTCTAGTGATCTTCATATCCGGAAATAACTAAGGAATTAAGGAACTTTACTTTCAATACTATTTAAAATAGCTAGGTTGAGTTGATACTCCTAAAATAACTATTCTTCTTTATGAGTCTTCTTCCTTCAACATAAATTACCAATAATTCGACTTAAGCCCAACTCTAAATATAAAAAAACACACCACCTTTAGATTTTAAGAATGGTGTGTAATTGGAATTTACTATCATCATCTTAACTTGAAATAATAATTTTAATTATTTTTTTCATACATGCCTTCCTTGCCCCCTACTCCACCGTTACACTCTTCGCCAAATTCCTCGGCTTATCAACGTCGCAGCCACGGCATACGGACATGTAGTAGGCCAGCAGTTGCAGCGGGATGACGGTAAGGATCGGCGCCAGCACCTGGTGGGTTTTGGGGATGTAGATAACCTGGTCCGCCACCTTTTCTACCTCGGTGTGGCCTTCCATGGCCAGGGCGATGACCGAGGCATCCCTGGCTTTGACTTCTTTGATGTTGCTGACCATCTTTTCAAAGAGGCTTTTTTGGGTGGCCAGGGCGATGACCGGAATGTTTTCCACGATCAGGGCCAGGGTGCCGTGTTTTAGTTCACCGGCAGCGTAGGCTTCGGCGTGGATGTAGGAAATTTCCTTGAGTTTCAGGGAGCCTTCCAGGGCTACGGCGTAGTCCAGGCCCCGGCCGATGAAGAAGGTGTCTTCGGCCTGATGGTATTTTTCCGCAAACTCTTTAATGGGCTGTTCGTTGTCCAGCACTTCCTGGGCCTTGGTATAGATGGCTTTCAGCTCATTCAGGATTTCTGTAATATTGCCGGCGGCCAGGGTGTTGCGCTCCTGGGCCAGGTACAGGGCCAGGAGGTACAGGGCCACCAGTTGGGTGGTGTAGGCCTTGGTGGAGGCCACGGAGATTTCCGGGCCGGCCCAGGTGTAGATGATGTCGTCCGCTTCCCGGGCCACGGAACTGGCGATGACGTTGGTAATGGCCACCACTCTGGCGCCCCGGCGGCGGGCTTCCCGGAGGGCTGCCAGGGTATCGGCGGTTTCGCCGGACTGGCTGACCACCACCACTAGGGTGTCCTTATCCACGATGGGGTCCCGGTAGCGGAATTCCGAGGCAATGTCTACCTCCACGGGAATGCGTACAAGCTGTTCAATGATATATTTGCCCACCAGGCCCGCGTGGTAAGCGGTGCCGCAAGCGGTAACGATAATTTTCTTGATGCCTTTAATCTGCTGAGGGGTTAGGTTGATTTCATCCAGAATGACTTTATCCCCCTGGTGGGAGATGCGGCCTTTCAGGGTGTCTCTGATCACCCGGGGCTGCTCGTGAATTTCTTTGAGCATAAAGTGCTCGTAGCCGCCTTTTTCAGCTTCTTCGGCATCCCAGGTTACCTCAAAGATGTCCTTCTGCACGATTTTACCGGTTACATCCCGGATAATCACCTGATCGGCCCGCAGTTCCACCACGTCCCCGTCGTTCAGCAGGTAGCACTGGCGGGTGTATTTGAGAAGAGCCGGGATGTCGGAAGCCAGCAGGTTCTCGCCCTGTCCCAGGCCCACCACCATGGGCATATCCTGACGCACCGCCACAATACGGCCGGGCTGGTCGATGGAGATGGCCATAATGGCATAGGAGCCCTCCAGGTGGGAAACGGTTTTCTGCACCGCCTCAATTAAATCCCCATTGTAAAAATGCTCGATCAAGTGGGGAATCACTTCGGTATCGGTCTCGGATTTAAAAACATGGCCCATGGAAGAAAGCCATTCCCGGAGCTGCAGGTAGTTTTCGATGATGCCGTTGTGAACAACCGCGATCTTCCCATCGTTGGAGGTATGGGGATGGGCGTTCACATCGCTGGGACGGCCGTGGGTGGCCCAGCGGGTGTGGCCGATGCCGATGGTGGCATCCAGCACTTTGCCGTTGAGAGCCTTTTCCAGTTCGGACAGGCGCCCCATTTTTTTCTCCACTTTCAGGCCGTCCTTATCCAGAACCGCCACTCCGGAAGAATCATACCCTCTATATTCAAGTTTCTTTAAGCCTTCAACAATAACAGGTGTTGCGGGTCTCAGACCCACGTAACCGACGACGCCACACATACGATTGGCCTCCTTAAAAATAGTCATGCCGCGGCCTTACCGGCCACGGCTGATGATATCACTGTGTAATTTACCCCGTTTAAGGCAATAACATACCGGGGCGTGATCCATTGCAAAAAATGCCGCCTGTTGGTCACCTGCAGTCTTTGTGCCGGAGTTGCCTCCGGGTTTTGTACTGCGCTTACGGCCGTGACCGGCCGGAGGGCATCCGCCGAACCTTCGATACTCCCTCTCCTCGTCAACCCCGGTGCTTCCAGGGTCCTGGCGCTTGATTTTATTTAGTTGTCCGCTGTTTGTTCGCCCTTCATCACCTCCTTTAAGGAGTGTGGGCAACGGCTAGATGTTACCCACGATTTCAGCCATTTTGTCTACGATAGCCTGGATCTGCTCCATGTCCTTTCCTTCCACCATGATCCGCACCAGGGGTTCGGTCCCCGAAGGACGAACCAGGATGCGTCCCTGGCCCTCCAGATCCCGTTCAAAACGGCGGATGGCTTCCGTAAGGCTGGGGCTGTGCATCACTTGGGTTTTATCCTTAACCCGGACATTCTTCAGAATCTGGGGATACTGCTCCATCTGGGAAGCCAGCTCTTCCAGGGACTGGCCGGTTTCTTTCATCACCGCCAGCAGTTGTAATGCTGTTATTATACCATCTCCGGTGGTATTGTGCTCAAGAAAAATAATGTGGCCCGATTGTTCCCCGCCAAAGCGGGCTCCGGTTTCCAATAGTTTCTCCAGCACATAGCGGTCGCCCACTTTGGTTTCCACCAGGTGAATATCGCATTTTTCCAGGGCTTTATATAACCCCAGGTTGCTCATGACCGTCACCACCAGGGTCTGCTTGCGCAGTTTCCCCTTGGCTTTTAGATGTTTGGCGCAGATAACCATGATCCGGTCGCCATCCACCAGTTTTCCCTGGGCGTCCACCGCCAGCACCCGGTCCGCATCCCCATCGTGAGCCAGGCCCAGGTGGGCTCTCTGCTCCACCACTGCTTTCATCAGGTTTTCCGGATGAGTCGAACCACAGCCGGCGTTAATATTAACGCCATCGGGCCGGTGGAAAATGGGGATTACTTCCGCTCCCAGCTCCGTCAGCACCCGGGGGGCCACCTGGCAGGCGGCGCCGTTGGCACAGTCCACCACCACTTTAAGGCCTTTCAAATCGGTATTTATGGTGCTCTTGGCATATTCCACGTACTGGTCCAGGGCGTCTTCAACATAGTAGGTCCGGCCCAGATCCCCGGCGGTGGGTTGGGGTAAACCCGCCCCTTCCTCCAGGACGATTTTTTCAATCTGGGCTTCCAGTTCATCGGGCAGTTTGTAGCCGCTGGGTCCGAAGAATTTGATGCCGTTGTCTTCCACAGGATTGTGGGAGGCGGAAATCACCACGCCGGCCCCGGCGCCCAATTTGCGGGTTAAATAAGCGATAGCGGGAGTAGGCAGCACTCCCACTTTGTAAGCATCCACACCCACCGAACAAATGCCGGCCACCAGGGCCGCTTCCAGCATATCCCCGGAAATCCGGGTATCCCGGCCAATGATGACTTTCCGGGGATGCCCCTGCCTGGTTAAGACGTGGGCCCCGGCCCTGCCAATTTGAAAGGCCATTTCGGCGGTCAGTTCCGTATTGGCTACACCCCGTACTCCGTCGGTGCCAAATAGTTTTGTCATGTAAAAGTTCGTCCTCCTTCCTCTATGAGGAAGCTCATAATAAACCAAGGCTATTATACCGTCTCCGGCGGTTTACAGTCAATTTTAAACCTATAGTATGCCCGGGCTTTGCCCTTTTGACGCTGTCCCACCGCTGGAAATTACCGGGCTCTTGCATAAAAACTTGGCCCTGGACGGGCCAAGTTTCATTACCTAAAATTAAGGTTGTTCTTCAACCGGGGGATTCTCTGGTTCCTCGTCAGGGGGCGGTGTTTCCGGCTGCGTTTGCTTGAGCCTAACCTGAATGGCCACTTCCACCTTCCCCGGAACCATGTCCACAACGCCCTCGGGTACCAATAACCGGACTTCCTTCAGGGTGTTCTCGGTAATGCCATCCAACCGGACCGCTTCGGTACTGATACTTTCCAGCCGGTTCAGTACCTCTACCGGAGCATAGACCTGGACCGTGGCCGGTTGAACAATGGCGCGGACCAGCTGGTACGCCTCCGGCAGGCTGCCCGAGTAACGGGGCACCACCGGCAGTGACCGGGAAGGCATGGTCCGGGTCACCGGGATAATGACTTTCACCCGGTCCGGTGAGCAGGAGACCCCCGTAGGAACCTGCACCATCAATACCTGCTCCAGGTTTTGGGTGGCCGAGATAATGTTGGCCGTAACTTCCAGGCTTTTCAATTGGTTTACAATCTTGGCCGATCCTTTTACCAAAACCGCTGCCGGCTGAACCACCGGTTCAAGGGCCGAATAGCCGCTGGCCGGTTCTCCCTTAACCACTACACGGACCGGCACTTGTTTTTGAATGATTTTTTCCACCGTCAGGTTCACCCGGGCGGGATTCACCTGAACCACCTGCAAGCCGCTGGGAACGGTAACATGCACCGGCCGGCTGGTGTTCCCTTCCTCCAGGGCGCCCAGTTCCACGGTGGCTTGGAAATCCGTGGCTCTGATCCCGCTGAGCTGGGCCGTCTTTCCCTGTACCCGGACAACCACATTTTTAGGCAATCCGTCTACCAGCACTCCCTGGGCCACCTCTCCCCGGGTATCCAGTTCCACCCGGAAATCCTGCTCTTTCACCGGGTTCTCTACGATGGTTACATAGACCCAGAGCAAAAGGGCCAGCAGGACGGAAAGCAGCATCATGGAGTTGTTGCTCCATTTCAGCCGGATCATGACTCGTTCCTCCTAAATATCGCGCTCAGCGAGCTTTGGGGTCCCGGTTCCAGGGCGTCGGTTAGTTTTTGCTTCAGGGTGGACTCATCCAGGGTGCGGTCAATATTTCCTTCCACAGCCAGCGAGATGGCGCCGGTCTCCTCGGAAACAATCACCGCCAGGGCGTCGGATACTTCCGTCACTCCGATACCGGCCCGGTGGCGGGTACCCAGTTCCTTGCTTAAATCGGGGTTTTCGGACAAGGGTAGAAAACAGGCCGCCGCAGCCACCCGGTCTCCCCGGATAATCACCGCCCCGTCATGCAGGGGGGTGTTGGGAATGAAGATGTTAACCAGGAATTCCGCCGTAACCATCCCGTCAATCCGGACGCCGGAACCAATGTGTTCCTCCAGGCCGGTAATTCTTTCGATAATAATCAGAGCACCCATTTTATTTTTTGTTAACACCTGAACCGACCGGACCACTTCATTAATCATGCGGCTGCGGTCTTCTTCCTTCAGGGTGCTCATGGTGCTGGCAAAAAATTTTCCCCGGCCCAGGGTTTCCAAGGCCCGCCGCAGTTCCGGATAGAAAACGATGGGCAGCGCCACCACCAGAGCGGACATAACCTGTCTAAGCAGCCAGTTGATGGTGTACAGGTGCAGCCAGTTGCTGACGGTGGTGGCCACCAGAAGAACCACCAGCCCCTTGATTAACTGAACCGCCCGGGTTCCCTGAATAATCCGCATAAAGCGGTATAAAACAAAGGTAACCAGCAGAATGTCGATTACACTGTAGATATTTAAAATGTCAAGGTTCAGCGCCTTCAGTTGTTCCAGCAACCGGCACTCCCCCTATTTTATTATATTTTTAGTATGGCTAAATTTTACAGACTAATGCTCTTTGAATCTGTTTAATCTTTCTTCTTCGATATATTTCTGCATAAAACCTTCTAAGATTTATAATAATTTATTTCACCAGTGCATCATGAAGAGAAACAAGAAACCTGGCGCTTCTGACGCCAGGTTTCTTGTTATTAGTTGCCTTCTTCTATAACCACGGTTTTACCGGTCAAAGCATCAATATAGGTCCATCCCAGCGCTTCTTCCGGTGTATAAACCAGATAGGGAGCCGGGGGCCTCTGTCCAAACCATTCCGGCCATAAATAAACCAAACGCAGAGGATGGGTTTTTAAATACTCGGCTTTGGCCACCTCCGCCGGAACAACTCCTTGGGCATCCGGCAGCTCAACAGCCGGGTCCAGTCCCCCCTGGACATAGCTAACCACCTTACCGGTTACCTCATTGACAGATACGGAATAACCCCGGTCTACCACCGGAATTCCTTGATGCAGGGGCTGGAAAACAAAATGACTGATGGGTACCGGCAGTTCGTCCCGGTCTATCTTGCTTTGATCCACCCAGGAGGGGATGAATTGACCCAATGGCCAGGATACCAGTTCCATTTCCACGGAACCCGCTTCCAGATAGGGCTGCACAAACTGTATTGCTTTCTGCCTGGCAGTCTCCAGGGTAATCTTTCCTTCTTTCCCCCGGAAAGCCTCATCCTGCACTGAAAAATTCAGCACCTTCCCGGTGTCCGCCTCGGTGTGAAGGGTGACATAGCGAGGATTTTCCCGATCTTCTTGTAAATCATACGGGGTTCTCCACGTATAGTCTTTTATATTACGCTTCTCCTGGGAATCTATGCGATCTTCAGGACGACGCAAAAGTTCCATGTTGTTCATATCCACACCAAACTTTTCAGCCAGTAATTTGACCCCTTCTTCCGGGGTGCGGGCAACCAACTCTTTTCCCTCACCGGTCAGCACCCGCCGCTCCGGCTGGCCCAATACATAGCCCAAATCCTCCACCGGCTCACCCGCTAGGGCATCAATAGACCCTTGGAAATTGGGCGTGTACACTAGAGCCGGACGCGTCTCCGCCAGTTGGCCCATCATCCGGTAGGATAAAGGTTGCTGCTGACGGTAGGACAACTTCATTTGCACTTCCCGGGCATATTTTCTTTCCGCTTCTTTCAGGCTGATGGCGTTCTTTGGATCCGGGAACAAAGTTTCCGGTAAATCCTGCATGGAGTCTTGCTGTGAAAACCCGGTAATATGGCCGGCGACGTCCACATTCACTCTAAAGCCCCAGTTTAATAAGGGAACTCCGTGAATCAGTGGATTGAACTGAACGCTGGCAGCCGTCCAATTAATTTGATTTCCCTTGTCATCACTATGGGAACTTCCGCTATAACCAAGATTTTCGCCCACCTTGTACTGGTCGGCCTTATCCCCCAAAAGCTGACGGACAAATTCGGCGGCCTTTTGTTTGGCATATTCCGGAGACGGAGTTTTCTCCGAAGCCCATTGCGGGTTATGGAAATCAAAATCAATTAACTCCCCGCTTCCGGCGTCAAATTCTAACCGGGCAGAACTCTCGGGACGGTCGCCAGAACTTGTCAAGCTCCCTTTCCCCAGAAATACCGACCATCTGCCTTCGGCTTCGGGGTCTGTGATATATTGGACGTTTAGTTTCCCCAGTTCCGGAAGAATGTCGTAAATTTTATCCAGGTTTTTTTGCTGGGATTCTGTTAATTTTACCTCAGTCGCAGGAAAAATCTGTACGCTGCTTGCCTCCGCGCTTGAGGAAGCCTGGGCTGGGACCGAAACAACCGCTTCGTTTGCGCCGGCAGGCGCCGGAGAAGCCGCCCAAATGCTGAATGTCAGTGCCAGTACAGCTCCGGTAACCATTCTGTGTTTCTTCAATAACTCTCCCCCATTCATTCTTTATTTATAGCCTTCTTGTGTAAATTGGCTATTTCTGCCACTATGATATGGCTATATATTATCATAAAATTAAACCAATATTATTTAAAAAACCTGATTTATTCCATTTTAGAGATTGGAATGAAGGTTTCCCCATTATAAAAGGCCGGGTGAAAAACACCCGGCCTTCATGCCGTTTAAGCCTTATTGTTCTCATCTTTCAGCAGGCCGTAGGCCATGCCGTCGGCCAAAGCCTGCCAACTGGCTTCAATGATATTGGTGGACACACCCACCGTTCCCCAGGTTTTTTTGCCGTTTCCGGTTTCGATAAGCACCCGTACCTGGGCTTCGGTGCCGGCCTTTTCTTCCAGTACCCGGACCTTGTAGTCCAACAGCCGCAGCCCGGGAACCTCGGGATAAACGGTTTCCAGTGCCTTGCGCAGGGCGTTGTCCAGGGCGTTCACCGGGCCGTTGCCTTCGGCGGCGGTGTGCACCACTTCTTCCCCGACTCTTAGCTTAATCACGGCCTCCGATTGAATGGGCCGGTCTTCCCGCATCTCTAGAATAAGCCGCATGCTTTCCAGTTGGAAGGGCTCCCGGTAGCCGTTTACAGCCTTTCTCAGCATAATTTCCAAGGAACCCTCGGCAGCCTCAAACTGGTAGCCCCGGTGTTCCATGTTTTTAAGCTGTTCCAGTACTCTGCGTCCCTCGGGACTGCTTTTGTCCAGGTGCAGTTCCTTGTATTTATAAAGCAGGTTGGACAGACCGGACAATTCGGACATGAGCACCCGGCGGGTATTGCCCACCCACTCCGGAGGCATATGCTCGTAGGTTCCCGGTTCCTTCAGCAGGGCGCTGACATGAATCCCCCCCTTGTGGGCAAAAGCGCTCTCTCCCACAAAGGGCTGGTTATTCACCGGGTTCAAGTTGGCCACCTCGTAGACAAAGCGGGAAAGCTCCGTCAGGAAAGCAAAATTTTCCCGGGGGATGGTCTCATACCCCAGTTTCAACGTCAGGTTCGGCAGAATGGAGCATAAATTGGCATTGCCGCAGCGTTCGCCCAGGCCGTTCACGGTGCCCTGCACCTGGGTTACTCCGGCCTGGACCGCCACAATGGTGTTGGCCACCGCCATTTCCCCGTCGTTATGGGCATGAATGCCCAATTCCACCCCCGGCAGTTCCTGCTTTACCCGGGCAACCACCGACTGGAGCTCGTGGGGCAGAGTACCGCCGTTGGTGTCGCACAACACCACCGCGTCGGCCCCTCCCTCCACGGCGGCCCGCAGGACCGACAGGGCATAGTCCGGATTGGCTTTAAAGCCGTCAAAGAAGTGCTCTCCGTCGAAAAAGACCGTGAGGCCCTGTTGCTTAAGATAAGCCACCGAGTCCCGCACCATGCGGAGGTTCTCTTCCAGACTGGTATTCAGGGCCTTGGTGACATGGAAATCCCAGGTTTTGCCAAATATAGCCGCAGCCCGCACCCCGGATTCCAGCAGCCGGTTGAGGTTTTCATCCCGGGCCGCTTCCACCCCCGGGCGGCAGGTGCTGCCAAAGGCGGTGACCAGGGCATTCTTTAAAGGCGTCTGCCGCAGGCGGGCAAAGAATTCCATATCCTTGGGATTGGAGCCGGGCCATCCCCCTTCAATATAGTGGAAGCCCATTTCATCCAGACGCCGGGCAATTTTCATTTTATCTTCCGCCGAAAGGCTGACCCCTTCTCCCTGGGTCCCGTCCCTCAGGGATGTGTCGTAAATTTTGATTAGACCCTTATAATCCCCAATTTGACTCACCTCATTTAGTCTATTACTGCTTATTTATGCACTACCCCAAAGCCTTCAGTATCGCTTCGGTCATTTCCACGGTGCCCAGCTGCTTTTGGCCGGGCTGCATGATGTCGCCGGTGCGGTAGCCCTGCTCCAGCACCTTGGCCACCGCTCCCTCAATGGAGGCGGCCGGTTCTTCCAAACCAAAGGACACCCGCAGCATCATGGCTGCCGACAGGATGGTGGCAATGGGATTGGCCAGGTTTTTACCGGCAATATCGGGCGCCGAGCCATGGATGGGCTCGTATAGAGCCACTTCTCCGCCGATGCTGGCGGAAGGCAGCATGCCGATGGAGCCGGTCAGTTGGGAAGCCAGGTCCGTTAAGATATCGCCGAACATGTTCTCGGTAACCATGACATCAAACTGTTTGGGGTTGCGGACCAACTGCATGGCGCAGTTATCCACATACATATGGTTCAGCTCAACATCCGGGTATTCTTTGGCCAGTTCCTGGACCACTTCCCGCCACAGCCGGGAGCTTTCCAGCACATTGGCCTTATCCACGGACATCAGCCGTTTATTTCTCTTGCGGGCCATTTCAAAGCCCAGGCGGGCCACCCGTTCGATTTCCCCGGTGGAGTATTCCAGGGTTTCCACCGCCTTTTGACCGCCGCCGGGCAGCTCTTCCCGGTGTTTTTGGCCGAAGTAGAGACCGCCGGTTAGCTCCCGGATAATCATAATATCCAGCCCGGAAACAATTTCTTCCTTCAGGGTGGAGGCGGAAGCCAGGGCCGGGTTCACTGCGGCGGGACGGAGGTTGGCGTACAGTCCCAGTTCCTTGCGCAGGGGCAGCAGGGCTCCCCGTTCGGGACGCAGGTCGGGCTCCAGGTTATCCCATTTGGGTCCCCCCACGGCGCCCAGCAAAATGGCGTCGCTGCGGCGGCATAGCTCCAGGGTTGCCTCCGGCAGGGGATGACCGGTGGCGTCGTAAGCCGCTCCGCCAATCAGAGCGGTTTCAAACTGAAATTCCAGGTTAAATTTTTTCCCTACGGCTTCCAGAACCCGGACCGCCTGGGGCACAATCTCCGGACCAATGCCGTCGCCGGGAAGCAGTGCGATTTTATGCATGATTCACCCGCCCTTTTACGTAGCTGATCAATCCCCCGGCGTCAATAATCTGGCTCATAAATTCCGGGATGGGGGCGGCCTGGTATTCCTTGCCGGTGGTATGATTGATAATCTTGCCGGTGGCCGCGTCCACCGTTAATTCTTCTCCTTCTTTAACCTCTTCAACCGCCTCGGGGCACTCAAAGATGGGCAGCCCGATGTTAAAAGCGTTGCGGTAAAAGATCCGGGCGAAGGATTTGGCCACCACGCAGGACAGTCCCGCCGCCTTGATGGCAATGGGGGCATGTTCCCGGGAACTGCCGCAGCCAAAGTTTTTACCGGCCACCATGATGTCACCGGTCTTTACTTTGGAAGAAAACTGAGGGTCCGCGTCCTCCATGCAGTGCTGGGCCAGTTCCGCCGGGTCCGAGCTGTTTAAATAGCGGGCGGCGATGATAATATCGGTGTCCACGTCGTTGCCGAATCTCCAAACTTTACCCTGCAGTTTCATTAGAGCACCTCCTCGGGATGAGATATCCTTCCGGTGATGGCGCTGGCGGCAGCCACGGCCGGGTTGGACAGGTATACTTCGCTTCCGGCGTGGCCCATGCGGCCCACAAAGTTCCGGTTGGTGGTGGCAATGCAGCGTTCGCCCTGGGCCAAAATCCCCATGTAGCCGCCCAGACAGGGGCCGCAGGTGGGGGTGCTGACGGCTGCGCCGGCCTCCAGGAAAATGTCGAACAGTCCTTCATGCATGGCCTGGCGATAAATTTCCTGGGTGCCGGGAATGACGATCAGGCGCACCCGGCGGTTGACTTTTTGTCCTTTTAAAACCTGGGCGGCAATGCGCAGGTCTTCCATGCGCCCGTTGGTGCAGGAGCCGATGACCGCCTGGTCAATTTCCACGTTACCGGCCTCCCGGATGGACCGGGCATTTTCCGGCAGGTGGGGGAAAGCCACCTGGGGCTCGATTTTACTCACGTCAAATTCATGCACTTCCGCATATTGCGCGTCGGGATCGCTGGTATAGAAGGTATAAGGACGCTTGGTGCGGCCCTCAACGTACTGGCGGGTTATTTCATCGGGCTGGATAATCCCGTTTTTCCCTCCGGCTTCAATGGCCATGTTGCACATGGTGAAGCGGCCGTCCATGGAAAGCTGTTCAATGGCTTCCCCGCAGAATTCCATGGCCCGGTAAAGGGCGCCGTCCACGCCGATCTTACCGATGGTGTAGAGGATTAAATCCTTGCCCCCCACCCAGGGGTTGAGTTTGCCGTTAAAAACAAATTTAATGGATTCAGGCACTTTAAACCAGGTTTCTCCCAGAGCCATGGCCGCGGCCAGGTCGGTGCTGCCGACGCCGGTGGCAAAGGCTCCTAAAGCACCGTAGGTGCAGGTGTGGGAATCGGCTCCGATAATAACGTCCCCTGGGCCCACCAGGCCCTGTTCGGGGAGCAGGCAGTGCTCAATGCCCATGCGTCCCACTTCAAAGTAATGGGTCAGTTCCTGTTTGTGGGCAAAGTCCCGCACCATCTTCGCCTGCTCGGCGGATTTGATGTCTTTGTTGGGTACAAAATGGTCGGGCACCAGGGCCACTCTTTCTTTATCCCAAACCCCCGGCAGGCCGATTTTTTCGAACTCTTTAATGGCCACCGGGGCGGTGATGTCGTTGGCCAGCACCAGGTCTACCTTGGCGTTAATCAGTTCGCCGGGTTTTACGTAATCCTTCCCTGCCGCCGCAGCCAGTATCTTTTCCGTTATTGTCATTGGCACGGTTACTTCACCTCTCATTTGCTTGTTTAGTATTGCTTTGGGGTCGGCTGTCGGTTATTGGCTATCGGTCATCGGTTAAAACCATAAAACCGAAAACTGAAAGCCGACAGCCGACCGAGGAATGCTTCCTCGGACCGAAAGCCACTATTTATTATCATACATCAGCTTATTTACAGCATTGACGTAGGCTTTGGCGCTGGCCTCCAGGATATCGGTGCTGACGCCCCGTCCGGTGTAGACCTTCTCCTGGTCCGCCTTCCTCAGCTTGACAGTAACGTCGCCCAGGGCGTCCTTGCCCGCCGTAATGGCGTTGATGGCGTAGTTCACCAGGGTGCAGGACACTCCGGTAATTTTATCCACCGTATTATAGATGGCGTCTACAGGGCCGTCCCCGCAGGCGGCATCTTCTTTTAATTTATCTCCGGCACGAAGTCCCAGGGTGGCGGTGGGCACCACGGTGGTGCCGCTGGAAATATGCAGGTATTCCAGCACATAGGTTTCCGGCACATGCCGGATTTCATCTTCCACCAGGGCCTGGAGATCGTGATCGGTGATTTCTTTCTTTTTGTCGGCCAGGGCCTTAAACCGTCCGAAGGCCAGGTTCAGTTCTTCATCGTTCAGTTCGTAACCCAGTTCGGTCAGGCGGTTCCGGAAGGCATGGCGTCCGGAGTGTTTGCCCAGCACCAGATTCCCTGCGGTAATGCCCACCAGTTCGGGATTCATAATTTCGTAAGTGGTTCTTTCCTTTAAGACCCCGTCCTGGTGGATGCCGGATTCGTGGGCAAAGGCATTTTTACCTACCACCGCTTTATTGGGGTGCACAGGCATGCCGGTTAATGAACTGATCAGCCGGCTGGTGCGGAAAATTTCCCGGGTGTTAAAGCCGGTGGTCAAACCATACCGGTCCTTGCGGGTATAAAGGCCCATCACTACTTCTTCCAGGGCCGCATTGCCCGCCCGCTCCCCGATGCCGTTGATGGTTCCCTCTACCTGGCGGGCGCCGGCTCCCACCGCCGCCAGGGAATTGGCCACCGCCATGCCCAGATCGTCATGGCAGTGCACGCTGAGAACCGCCTTTTCCATGCCGGGAGTTTTCTCCATGATGGTTTGGATAAACCGGGCGTACTCTTCCGGGGTGGTGTAGCCCACCGTATCCGGCACGTTAATCACTGTTGCCCCGGCTTTAATCACTTCCCCAAAAACCCGGCACAGGTAATCCACATCCGACCGGGACGCATCCTCCGCGGAAAATTCCACATCGGAGGTGTATTTCTTGGCGTATTTCACCGCCTCCACCGCAGCCGCAAGCACCTGTTCCCGGTCCTTGCGCAGCTTATATTTCAGGTGAATGTCCGAGGTGGCGATAAAGACGTGAATGCGGGCTTGCTCCGCGTCCAAGAGAGCTTCCCAGGCCCGGTCGATGTCTTTGAAGTTGGCCCGGGCCAAACCGGCCACGGTGACTCCCTTGACTTCCCTGGCCACGGCCTGAACCGCGGCAAAATCTCCGGGGGAGGTAATGGGAAAACCCGCTTCAATAATGTCTACGCCCAGTCGTGCCAGTTGCCTGGCAATTTGAAGTTTTTCGTTCATATTTAAACTGACACCCGGGGACTGTTCCCCGTCCCGCAGCGTTGTATCAAAGATGTATACCCGGTTCTGCAAACCATACCCTCCCGTCTGCAATCAGTGATTCCGGTCCGGTTACTCAACCTACACCGGGTCACAGATGTCTTTCCCTGCCAGTACCATGGGCAGTACGTTTTCATTGGGATCCACACTGCAGTCAATGAGCACCGGTCCGGGATCCTGGAAGGCCTCGGTCAAGGCTGACTGCAGCTCTTCCGCCGTGTTAACCGTGTATCCCTTAAAACCATAGACCCTGGCCAGGGCGGCAAAATCCGGCACAAAGCCGAAATCCACAGCGGTATAACGCTTTTCGCAATAAAATTCCTGCAGTTGACGAACCATGCCCAGGCAGCGGTTGTTCAGCACCACAATTTTTAAAGGCAGTTCCTGCTCCGCCGCGGTGGACAGCTCGTTTAAGGACATTTGAAAACTGCCGTCCCCGGTGACCAGCACCACGGTTTTTTCCGGCCGGCCAATTTGGGCGCCAATGGCGCCGGGCAGGCCAAAACCCATCACGCCCAGTCCGCCGGAAGTAACCAGGGCCCGGGGCTCTTTAAAGGGAAAATGCTGGGCCACCCACATCTGGTGCTGCCCAACGTCGGTGCTTACAATGACGTCGCCCTTGGAATGGCGGTAGATTTCCTCAATAACGTACTGAGGTTTTAAAAGCTCCCCTTCCTGCTGATAACGATGGGCATGCTCTTCCTTCCAGGAACTGACCTGCTCAATCCAGCCGGGATTTTGCTTTTTATCCAGGCGCACCAGTAGATCTGTCAGCACCTTTTTGGTATCGCCCACGATGGGCAAGTGGGAAATGACGTTTTTACTGATCTCCGCCGGGTCAATGTCCACGTGGATTACCCTGGCCCCCGGGGCAAAGCCTGCAATCCGCCCGGTAACCCGGTCATCGAACCGGGCTCCCAGGGTAATCAGCAGGTCGCTGTGGGTTACCGCCAGATTGGCCGCCAGGTTTCCGTGCAGCCCCGGCATACCCAGGAACAACCGGTGGTCGCCGGGGAAAGCTCCCAGACCCATGAGGGTGGTCACCACCGGGGCGTCCAGGGTTTCTGCCAGCCAGACCAGCTCCTCCGAGGCTTCGGCGTTGACCACACCGCCTCCGGCATAGATGACCGGCCGTTCCGCCTGCATCATCAGTTTGGCTGCCTGATTGATCTGGGCAATGTGCCCTTTCACCGTCGGTTTATAACCTTTTAAATGAACTTCTTCGGGATAGTTAAATTTAATCCGGGTATTGGCCACATCCTTGGGCAGGTCGATGAGCACCGGCCCGGGCCTGCCCGTACGGGCGATGTGAAAGGCCCTTCTGACGATTAAAGGCAGCGTTTTAGCATCTTTAACCAAATAATTGTGTTTGGTAATGGGGATGGTAATTCCGGTGATGTCCACTTCCTGGAAAGCGTCCGTTCCCACCTGGGAGGTGGGAACCTGGCCGGTGATGGCCACCAAAGGAATCGAATCCATGTAGGCGTTGGCCAAACCGGTTACCAGATTGGTAGCACCGGGGCCGGAGGTGGCCATGCACACTCCAACCTTCCCCGTGGTGCGGGCATACCCGCTGGCAGCATGGGCCGCCCCCTGCTCGTGCCGGGTTAATATATGCTTAATCTTGCTGTCATTTAAGGCATCGTACACAGGGAGGATGGCACCACCAGGATAACCAAACACCAGCTCAACACCTTCCAATTCCAGGCAGCGTACCAACGCTTCGGCGCAGGTAATTTCCAAAGCCTCTCCCTCCCTTTCTGCCGTTGGCCATAGGCCACGGCTCTCGGTTTTTTACCTCCAACTTGAATCTTTCAATTCTAAGTATGTTGCAATTCAAACATGACTGGGGGTTACTTAGCCAAGGCCGAAAGCGGACAGTCAAAGCCCATGGCCAAGCTCTTCGGTATGTCTTAAACTATTTTTTGAGCCAGGGCATCATCTGACGCAGCTCAGCCCCAACCTGCTCAATGGGGTGTTCCTTTTCCATTTTGCGAATGGCGTTGAATTGGGGTCCCTTAACCTGATTTTCCAGCATCCAGTTGCGGGCAAAGGTTCCGTCCTGGATCTCCTGCAATACATAGCGCATTTCCTCCCGGGTTTCCTCGGTGATAATGCGGGGGCCAATCATGTAATCGCCGTACTCGGCAGTGTTGCTGACAGAATATCTCATGCGGGATAAGCCGCCCTCGTAAATAAGATCCACAATCAGCTTTAATTCGTGCAGGCATTCAAAGTAAGCCATTTCCGGAGCATAGCCGGCTTCCACCAGGGTATCAAAACCCGCTTTGATCAGCTCGCTGACACCTCCGCAAAGTACAGCCTGCTCACCAAAGAGATCCGTTTCGGTTTCTTCCTTAAAGCTGGTTTCAAAGACGCCGGCTTTGGTGCAACCGATGCCCTTGGCATAGGCCAGGGCAATGTCTTTGGCTTTGCCGGTGTAATCCTGATGCACAGCCACCAGGCCGGGAACTCCCTTGCCTTCGGCATACATCCGTCTTACCAGATGTCCGGGACTTTTGGGCGCCACCAGGAACACGTCAACATTCTTGGGAGGCACAATTTGCCCAAAATGGATGTTGAAGCCGTGGGAGAACATTAAGGCTTTGCCTTCGCTAAGGTAGGGTGCAATTTCCTCGGCATAAACCTGGCCCTGAATTTCATCGGGAAGCAGGATCTGGATAACGTCGGCCTTGGCGCAAGCTTCGGGTACAGTGTCCACTTCCAGTCCGTCCGCCTGGGCTTTGGCCCAGCGGGCGCTGTCTTTGCGCAGTCCCACTACCACATCCAGCCCGCTGTCTTTAAGGCTCTGAGCCTGGGCGTGCCCCTGGCTGCCATAACCCAGCACCGCAATCTTCTTACCTTTCAGAAATTCTAAATTGGCATCGGAATCGTAATACACTTTAACCATTTTTATTCCTCCTCTTTTGTTCTGGATATATTTGTAAATTTGGAGCCCCTAAGCACAGCAATTTTCCCGGTGCGAACCAGTTCTTTGATGCCAAAGGGTCGCAAAGCTTCTTCAAAAGCACTGATTTTCTCCTGGTTGCCGGTACACTCGATGGTCAGGTTCCGGTGCCCGTAATCCACAATGCTGGCCCGGAAGATTTGGGTAATTTGCATAATCTCACCCCGGCTGGCGGAGTCGGCCCCTACCTTGATGATGACCATCTCCCGGTCCACATGGGGGGAACCGGTAATGTCGTTAATTTTGATGACATCCACCAATTTGTGCAGCTGTTTGGTCACCTGTTCCAATATCCGGTCGTCTCCCTCCACCACAATGGTCATGCGGGAGATGGCGGGATTTTCGGTGCGGCCCACCGTCAGGCTGTCAATGTTATATCCCCGGCGGCTGAAAAGGCCGGCCACCCGGGCCAATACCCCGGGACTGTTCTCCACTAAAACGGCCAGTGTTCTGTACATTTAGCCACCCCTTTCTTAACCCAGCATTTCATTCAGCCCCTTACCCGGAGGTACAAAGGGCAGTACATTTTCTTCCGGCTCCACCACAAAGTCCATTAAAACCGGCTTCCGGGACTGGATAGCCGCCTGCAGCACCGGGGTCACCTCTTCCTTACGGGTGATCCGGTAGCCCTCGGCCCCGTAAGATTCGGCCAGTTTTACAAAATCCGGACTTTTCATTTCCGACTGGGAATAACGCCGGTTGTAAAGCATTTCCTGCCACTGGCGAACCATTCCCAGGTAGCCGTTATTCATGATGGCCACATTGACAGGCAGCTCATAATTCACCGCCGTGGCCAGTTCCTGAATGTTCATTTGAATGCTGCCGTCCCCGGCAATGTCAAAGACCGTCTCTTCCGGGCAGGCCACCTGCACGCCGATGGCGGCGGGAAAACCGTAGCCCATGGTGCCCAGGCCCCCGGAGGAGATGAAGGAACGGGGCTTGGTATAGGTGTAATACTGCGCCGCCCACATCTGGTGCTGCCCCACTTCGGTGGTAATCCGGGCCTGACCGGAGGTTTGCCGGTCGATTTCCCGGATGATCTGCTGGGGCTTCAAAGTCTCCCCGGTCCGGTCATAGTCAAAGGGATATTCCTTTTTCCAGGCGGCAATCTTCTCCTGCCAGGCTGTGGGAATCCTGGCTTCCAACCGCTCCAGCAACTGGTTGAGCACCAGTTTGACATCCCCGGTGACGGGAATATCCACCTGTACATTTTTTCCCATTTCTGCCGGATCTATGTCAATATGAATGATCTTGGCATTGGAGGCAAAACTCTCTATTTTCCCGGTGACCCGGTCGTCAAACCGGACGCCCACCGCAATGAGCAGATCGCACTCGCATACGGCATAGTTGGCATATTTTGAACCGTGCATGCCCAGCATTCCCAGGGATAGGGGATGATCGCCGGGAAAGCCGCCCAAACCCATCAAGGTAACCGTCACCGGGGCCAGCAGGGTTTCGGACAGCTTCTTCAGTTCCTGGTGAGCCCCGGAGCTGATTACCCCGCCTCCGGCGTAGATCACCGGGCAGCGGCTTTCAGCAATGGCCCTTAGGGCCTGATTGACCAAATCCTCCCGGGCTTCCCGGGGCGGGTTATAGCCGGGCAAATTCAGGCAGCCGTTTCTCTCATAGTCCATTTCCCCCGAGGAGATATCCTTGGGAATATCAATCAGTACCGGACCGGGCCGGCCGGTGCTGGCCACGTAAAAGGCTTCTTTAACAATCCGTCCCATATCCTTAATATCTTTGACAATATAGTTGTGTTTGGTGATGGGGAGGGTGATGCCGGTAATATCCACCTCCTGGAAGGAATCCCTGCCCAGCAGGAAGGTAGGCACCTGGCCGGTAATGGCCACCATGGGAACCGAATCCATATAGGCATTGGCAATACCGGTGACCAAATTCGTAGCTCCGGGACCGGAGGTGGCCAGACACACACCCACCTTGCCGGAAGCCCGGGCATAACCGTCGGCGGCATGGGCCGCCCCCTGCTCATGACGGACAAGAATGTGCTGAAGATCGGAATCATAAAGGGCATCGTAGATCGGTAACGCCTGCCCACCGGGGTAGCCGAATATCGTCTCTACGCCCGCTTCTTTTAAACTATCGATCAGGATTTGCGCCCCGGACATTTTCATGAGCAAACCTCCTCTTGCTTATACTGCATTTCTCTAAATCTATCCCCTAAGTCAGCACCGCGCCTTTGCCGGCCGAGGTTACCAGCCGAGCGTAGCGGGCCAGGTAGCCCTTGGTGACCCGGGGTTGGGGCGGCTGCCAGTTGGCCTGCCGCTCTTTAATTTCTGCTTCGGACAGTTGAACCTCCAAACGGTAGTTGGGAATATCGATTTCCACAATATCCCCGTCCTGAAGGACGGAGATAAGACCCCCTTCCGCTGCTTCCGGCGAAACGTGTCCGATGGATGCTCCTCTGGAGGCACCTGAAAATCGTCCGTCGGTCAGCAAGGCCACTTCTTTATCCAGTCCCATACCGGCCAGGGCCGAGGTGGGCATCAGCATTTCCCGCATGCCCGGCCCCCCCTTGGGACCTTCGTAGCGGATCACCACCACGTCGCCGGGCTTTATTCTCCCGCCCATGATGGCCTGAATGGCCGCTTCCTCTCCGTCAAATACCCGGGCGGGTCCTGTATGCTTCAGCATTTCCGGCGCCACGGCGGCCCGTTTTACCACCGCTCCGTCCGGAGCTAAATTTCCCCTGAGGATCGCTAAACCGCCGGTAGCACTGTAAGGCTCGCTCACACTGCGAATGACGCCGTTATCCTTCACGCCGGCCTGGGCCAGTTGTTCTCCCACCGTCAAACCGCTGACAGCTTTAATATTCAGATTAATCAGATCTTTGCGGGACAGTTCTTTCATCACCGCCTGAATTCCCCCGGCAGCATATAAATTCTCTATATGGTGCTCTCCGGCGGGGCTGAGCTTACATAGGTGCGGGGTTTTTTCACTCATCTGGTTTACCAGGTTCAGATCCAGTTCAATGCCTGCCTCATGGGCAATGGCCGGCAGGTGCAGCACCGTATTGGTGGAGCAGCCCAGGGCCAGATCAACGGTTAAACCGTTGGCAAAAGCTTTGGCCGTTAAAATATCACAGGGTCTGAGGTTCTCCTGCACCAGACTCACCGCCCGGATGCCGGTCATTTTAGCCAGCCTGCGCCGGGCTGCAGATACGGCCGGAATGGTTCCGTTGCCCGGCAGGGCCATGCCCAGAACCTCGGTCAGACAGTTCATGCTGTTGGCGGTAAACATCCCGGAGCAGGAACCGCAGCCGGGACAGGCGCTGTCCTCTAACTGGGCCAGTTCTTCCGGCGTCATGCGCCCGGCCTGAACGGCGCCCACAGCCTCAAAAATATTGGTCACCGAGACGTCTTTATCCTGAAACCGGCCTGCCATCATGGGGCCGCCGCTGACCACAATGGCCGGTATGTTCAACCGGGCTGCCGCCATCAACATGCCCGGAACTACTTTATCACAGTTGGGAATGAGCACCAGCCCGTCAAAGGGGTGGGCCTGGGCCATCACTTCAATGGAATCGGCGATAATTTCCCGGCTGGCCAGGGAATATCGCATGCCCGGGTGGCCCATGGCGATACCGTCGCATACGGCAATGGCCGGAAATTCCACCGGGGTTCCCCCGGCCATTCTCACGCCGGCTTTGACAGCCTCTGCGATATCTTTAAGGTGCATATGACCGGGAACAATTTCGTTAAAGGAGTTCACCACTCCGATCATGGGTTTGGACAATTCCTCATCCACCAAACCCAGAGCTCTAAATAAGCTGCGGTGCGGAGCCCTTTCCAGCCCTTTTTTCATGGCATCACTACGCATGGTTTACACCCTCTCTGTCAGAATAATTAAAAAACCTCCCGCACCCGGCACTTAGGCCAGGGGCGAGAGGTTTATCCTTCCGCGGTACCACCCTGATTGCTTCAAAAGATCATGAAGCCAACTCAGTACGCCAACTAAAAAAACATGGCGCTGGTTTTGATAACGGGTTCCACAACCCGGTCCCAATTACTAATGGAAAACCACTTTCACGGGGGCAACTCCAGGGTGAGACTAGTCTGCCAATTGGCGCCGGCTTGCACCTTATCCGGCTCTCTGAAGCCCTGTTTCAGACTACCGTCCCTATCAACATTGTTAAATATGAATTAATAAACAGTATAAGTTTTTAGTCAATCCCTGTCAAGAAAGGTTTCGTTAATTTTCGATTAAAATGGAGATTGCTAATCTCTTTCCCGCATCACCTTGAGAAAAACTTCCACCAGAAAAGGATCGAAATGGCTACCGGCACACCGCTCAATTTCCTTCAGGGCTTCCCGGGGGCTTTTCCCTTTGCGGTAAGGGCGATCGCTGGTCATGGCGTCAAAGGCATCGGCGATGGTAATAATCCGGGCCACCAGAGGAATATTTTCCCCGGAGAGGCCCAGGGGATAGCCGGTGCCGTCAAACTTTTCCTGATGATGCATGACGCCTTCGCAAACCTCATCCATCAGGGATTTAGGTTCAATTTGTTCTATAATTTGAGCCCCGATTTCCGGATGGCTCTTCATAATGTTCCACTTTTCTTCGGACAGCGGCCCCGCTTCCAGCAAAACGTTATCCCGGATACCGATTTTTCCCACGTCATGGAGCAGTGCCGCCCGCTCCAAAACCACCTGCTGCTGGTAATCCAGCCCCAGTCCCCGGGCAATTTCCATGGCCAGTTTGCTGACCCGCTCCGAGTGGCCCCGGGTATAGGGGTCCCTGGCATCCAGGGCCGATGAGAGGGCCCGGATCAGGCTCAGAACCAGTTTTTCCTGGTTGGCGAAGAGGATGCTGTTGTCAATAATAACGGCCGCCTGACCGGAAAAGGCGCTGCACAGTCTCAGGTCCCTGGCGTTAAAGGGGCTGCCGTCCTGCTTGTTTACCAGTTGCAGACAGCCCAGACAGCGGCCTTTCCCCACCAGAGGAATGAAAACCATGGAATTGACCGCCATGTTTAAAGCCCGGCTGGTATCTTTCAGCAGATAATGACTGCCTTCTTCCCGGTCCCTGGAAATAATTTGGGGGGTTCCCCGTAGCAATATCTCGTCCATCAAAATTTTAAACTGCTGCTGCAGGAAATCCACGGATTCAAAATCAAGGCTGTAGGCCGCCACCGGAGAAATTCCCCGGTTTTCCCAAATGTTCAGCCAAAGTACCCCCACTTCGGCTTTAACCAGGAAAATCGCCTGCTCCATCAGGACTTCCACAATCTCCTCCAAACGCAGGCGGGAGCTCAGTAACCCCCCCGCTTCAATGAGGGTTTCAATTTCATCTGTAGTAAATCCCGTTTGATTTTTCAGAAGGATACCTTGTTCTTCCATGGATCCCACCCCGTAAAATCTGCTTAAATATAAGTAGTTTGATTTTTGATAAGAAATTCCTGCCAATATATTACTTTACATAAAATTTTACCCGGGAAAATTCCCGGGGCTGTTTTTGTATCCGCTCCAAATAACCAATATTAAAGCGTTAAGAATAATTATGGCTATTCTTAACGATCTTTTCAGTTTAAATTTTTTCACTCTCACCCTACTTGTTCCATCTTAAAATTTATATATAAATCATTATAAATTATAATTTTGTATTACCAAATATTATCTGGTAAAAAGATGTATTTATATTGACTGTTTGATATTAAGCAATCATATAAAAAAGTACGACATCGGGAATCAATCCCAATATCGTACTTTTATATTTTGATTTATTTTTTAAATCTCTCTCAGTCTGGCCTTGGCAACGCCGATGGCCTGCTGCACCGCCTCGGGAGCCGGACCGCCCCGGACTTTCCGGGCCGCGGCACAGTATTCCACGCCGATGGCGGCATAAATATCCTCTGCAAAGGCCGGTGAAAGGGCTTGATACTCTTCCAGAGTCAGCGCCTCCAGGTTTTTCTGGTGCTGCAGGCAGTAAAAGACTGCCTTGCCCACCACCTCATGGGCTTCCCGGAAGGGTACCCCTTTTTTAGCCAGGTAATCCGCCACATCGGTGGCGTTGGTAAAGCCGCCCCGGGCCGCCCCGGCCATATTTTCCTTGCGCACCGTCATGGTAGCCACCATGGGCCGGAAGACCAGCAGACAGCCCTTCACGGTGTCGATGGCGTCAAAAAGGGCCTCTTTATCCTCCTGCATATCCTTGTTATAGGCCATGGGCAGGCCTTTGAGCATGGTCAGCAGCCCCAGCAAGTCCCCGTAAACACGCCCGGTTTTACCCCGGATCAGTTCCGCCACATCGGGGTTCTTTTTCTGGGGCATAATGCTGGACCCGGTGCTGTAGGCATCATCCAGTTCGATAAAAGCAAATTCACCGGTGGCCCAGAGGATGATCTCCTCACAAAAGCGGCTTAAATGCATCATAATTAAGGATGAAGCCGCACAAAACTCAACGGCAAAATCCCGGTCGCTGACGGCATCCAAGCTGTTGTCGCTGACAGCGGCAAAGCCCAGCAGTTCCGCTGTATATTCCCGGTCCAGGGGAAAGGTGGTCCCGGCTAAGGCGCCGGAGCCCAGGGGCATCACGTCGGTGCGGCGGTAGCAGTCGGCCAGGCGGTCCATGTCCCGCAAAAACATCTGTACGTAAGCCATCAGGTGGTGGGACAGGGTGATGGGCTGGGCCCGCTGCATATGGGTGTACCCTGGCATCACTGTGGACAGGTGCTGCTCCGCCAGGTTTAACAAAGTTTCCACCAGTTCCCGGAGCTGACTGCGAATTTCTTTGATTTCATCCTTCAGGTACATGCGGATGTCCACGGCCACCTGATCGTTGCGGCTCCGGGCGGTATGGAGCTTTTTGCCCACCGCTCCGATTTTAGCCGTCAGCAGCTGCTCCACATTCATGTGGATGTCTTCGGCCGCCACATCAAATTCCACGTTACCTTCTTCAATCTCTTTCAGGATCTCCCTAAGCCCCTCTACGATTTGACCGGCCTCTTCCGGGGAAATAACCCCCACCCGGCCCAGCATGGTGGCATGGGCGATGCTGCCCTGGATATCCTGTTTATAAAGTCTCTGGTCAAAAGAAATGGAGGAATGAAAATCCTCCACCAGATGATCGGTTGTTTTCTGGAAGCGCCCGCCCCAGAGCTTGGTCATTAACAGCACTCCTTTTTGGTTAAGTAATTCTTAGGGGCGGCTTTCGGCTTTCGGCTTTCGGCTTTCGGCTTTCGGCTTTCGGCTTTCGGCTTTCGGCAAAAGGGTAGGGCTGCTTTTACCCCTGTGTCAAGTTGTATCTCTATAAACCCTTGAGAAAATCCCAAAACCGATGACCGACGGCTGATAGCCAATAGCCCGACCGCAAAGAAATACCCTTCAGTTTAGCGCAGTCCCGCTTTTTTCTCCATCAATGCCCGGACTTTCAGGGGCAGGCCGAAAAGATTGATGAAACCTTCCGCATCCGCCTGGTTGTATACTTCATCCCGGCTGAAGGTGGAAAGTTCTTCGTCATACAGGGAATAAGGGGAAGTAACTCCCGCCGGGATGATATTGCCCTTGTACAATTTTAATTTAACCGTACCGGTAACCGTGCGCTGGGTGCTGTCCACAAAGGCGTCCAGCGCTTCCCGCAGGGGAGAGAACCACACGCCGTCGTATACCAGTTCGGCGTAGCGCAGGGCCATTTGTTCCTTATAGTGCAGGGTGGCCCGGTCTAAGGTAAGCAGTTCCATTTCCCGGTGGGCGTAAACCAGGATGGCGCCGCCGGGCGTTTCGTAAACCCCCCGGGACTTCATGCCCACCAGACGGTTTTCCACCATATCCACAATACCAATGCCATTGGCGCCGCCGATCTCATTCAACTTTTCCAGCAGGGAAACGCTGTCTGTTTTTTCACCGTTCAAAGCAACCGGAATCCCCTGCTCAAAGCCGATTTCCACATAGGTCGGCTGTTCCGGAGCCTTTTCCGGGGGTACGGTCAGCATCAGCATGTCATAGGAAGCAGGGTTCGCCGGACTTTCCAACTCGCCGCCCTCGTGGCTGATGTGCCAGATGTTGCGGTCCCGGCTGTAAATGCTCTTTTTGGTAACCGGCACCGGGATACCCCGGGCCTCGGCATAGTCAATGGCGTCTTCACGGGAGCGAATGTCCCACTCCCGCCAGGGTGCAATCACTTTCAGGTGGGGAGCCAGGGCTTTAACGCCCAGCTCAAAGCGGACCTGATCGTTGCCTTTGCCGGTAGCGCCGTGAGCTACCGCCACCGCACCCTCCTTCTCGGCAATTTCCACCAGTTTTTTAGCAATGAGGGGGCGGGCAAAGGAAGTGCCCAGCAGGTATTTCCCTTCGTAGACGGCCCCGGCCTTAAGGGTGGGAAAAACGTATTCCTCAACAAATTCTTTGCGCAGATCTTCAATGTATATCTTGCTGGCGCCGCTCTGAATGGCTTTCTCCTCTAGGGGAGCCAGTTCCTCGCCCTGTCCCAGATCGGCCGTCATGGCAATGACTTCGTAGCCGTAATTTTCTTTGAGCCAGGCAATAATAACAGATGTGTCCAGACCACCGGAGTAGGCCAGTACAACCTTTGGCATGGTGATATCTCCCTTCATACTTGATCTTAATCCTTAGTTTCTTCGACATTTTGCCAGATATTCCTACTATGTAAAGGATTTTACCAGCATAAGCTTATTTGAAAGGTGCGGTGTGACACCGCACCTTTTGTACTTACATCAATAGAGCCAGCACGGCCTTCTGGGCATGAAGACGGTTCTCCGCCTCGTCCCAAACCGCAGAATGGGGCCCGTCGATGATCTCGTCGGTCACTTCTTCTCCCCGGTGGGCCGGCAGACAGTGCAGGGAAATATAGTCCTCCTTGGCCAGGGCACACAATTCTTTATTCAACTGGTAGGGGGCAAAGATTTTCTTGCGCAGATCGTATTCCGCTTCCTGGCCCATGCTGGTCCACACGTCGGTAACCACCACGTCGGCCCCGGTCACAGCCTGCACCGGATCGGTGACAATCTCAATTCTGGCGCCGGTGGCCAGAGCATCCTGCTTGGCCAGTTCCACCACCTTTTGGTCAGGCTTGTAGCCTTCGGGGGAAGCGATGCTGATATTCATGCCCACCTTGGCGCATCCGTACATCAGGGAATGGGCAATGTTGTTGCCGTCTCCTACGTAGGCCAGCCGCAGGCCCGCCAGGCGGCCCTTGTGTTCCTTGATGGTCAGAAAATCCGCCAGGATCTGGCAGGGGTGCGTCAGATCGGTAAGGCCGTTGATCACCGGCACCGTGGCGTAGTGGGCCAGTTCCTCCACCTGGCTCTGGGCATAGGTGCGGATCATGATGCCGTCCACAAACCGGGACAGCACCCGGGCGGTATCGGCAATGGATTCACCGCGGCCCATCTGGATGTCCTTGGGGCTTAGGAACAGGGCGTACCCTCCCAGTTGAACCATGGCCACCTCAAAGCTGACCCGGGTCCGGGTGGAGCTTTTCTGAAAGATCATGGCCAGTGTTTTTCCTCTCAGGTAGGGGTGGGGGATGCCGGACTTCTGCAGGCCTTTGATCCGAACAGCCTCATCCAGCATAAATTGAACTTCCTCAACACTGAAATCATGAAGGGTTAAAAAGTCTTTCCCCTTTAATTTTTTTCTGAGTTCCTCCATGTATGTCATCCTCTCTCTCCGGTTTGTTAACCCGCGTTTTTAGCGCGTTCCTTGTTACCCAGGAACTTAGTAAACTGGTCCAAAGACACCGGGGTGACCTCGCCGCCTTTCAGCAAATCGTGCAGCACGCCGGCCATGGCCTTGGCCGTATCCAGGGAGGTCAGGCAAGGCACTTTGTATTCCGCCGCCAGACGACGCAGGCGGAAACCCGCCCGGCCCGGAACTTTTCCTTTGGTGGGGGTGTTAATGACCAATTGAATATTGCCGGAACGCACCAGTCCCACCGGGTCCTCGGTACCCACCACCGGCAGCCCGGCAGAAGCCAGGGCGTCGGCGGTATGGAAGGTGGCGTACAGCTTGAAGCCCAGTCCGGCATACTGGCGGGCCACTGCCACCGCTTCCAGCTTATCCCGGTCCGCCACCGAAAAAAGCACCGACCCGCTGCGGGCTACCTTCAAGCCGGCGGCGGTAATGGCCTTATAGAAGGCATGGGAGAAGGATTTGTCCACGCCCATAACCTCCCCGGTAGATTTCATTTCCGGCCCCAGGGAGGTTTCCACCAGGCCCAGCTTCTCAAAGGAAAATACCGGCGCCTTAACCGTTACATGGTCGGAAACCGGGCCCAGGCCCGGGCAATAGCCCAGATCGGACAGGTTCTTGCCCAGCATGCAGCGGGTAGCCACCTGGACCATGGGCACCCCGGTCACCTTAGAGAGGACCGGAACGGTACGGGAGGCCCGGGGATTTACTTCCAGAACAAAAACCCCGCCTTCCCCCACCACATATTGAATATTCATGAGCCCGCAGATCTTCAGAGCCGCTCCAATGCGCAGGGTATAGTCCACCACCAGATCCATCTCCCGGCCGGTGAGGCTCTGGGGCGGGTACACGGCGATGCTGTCGCCGGAATGCACTCCGGCCCGCTCCACATGCTCCATAATGCCGGGAATAAACAGTTTCTGCCCGTCTCCGATGGCGTCCACTTCCACTTCTTTACCCCGGACGTATTTATCCACCAATACCGGATGTTTGGGAGAAACCTGCACGGCGGTGGACATGTATTTCAACAGTTGGTCGTCGTTATAAACAATTTCCATGGCCCGGCCCCCCAGTACATAGGAAGGACGCACCAGTACCGGGAAGCCAAGGCCCGCGGCAATGCTTCTGGCCTGTTCCACCGTGGTGGCTGTCTTCCCTTCGGTTTGGGGAATATCCAGGCCCTTGAGGAGCTTCTCAAATTTTTCCCGGTCCTCGGCGGCGTCAATGCCCTCCACCGGCGTTCCCAGGATGCTGACCCCCAGGTCCGCCAGGTCCCCGGCCAGGTTAATGGCCGTCTGGCCCCCGAACTGAACAATGACGCCCCGGGGTTTTTCTTTATCAATAACGTTCATCACGTCTTCCACGGTCAGGGGTTCAAAATACAGCTTGTCAGCGGTGTCAAAGTCGGTGGAAACCGTTTCGGGATTGTTGTTAATAATAATGGCTTCAATCTTTTCCCGCTGCAGTCCCCACACAGAGTGTACCGAGCAATAGTCAAACTCCACTCCCTGGCCGATGCGGATGGGTCCGGAGCCCAGGACTACCACTTTATCCCGGTTGGATACCTCCACTTCGTCTTCGGTATCATAAGTGGAATAGTAATAGGGGGTGGAAGATTCAAACTCCGCCGCGCAGGTATCCACCACTTTATAGGTGGGCAGAAGGCCGTATTCTTTCCGCAGTTCCCGGATTTCTTTCATGGCGACCCCGCAGAGCCGTCCAATATGAGCGTCAGCCAGGCCGCACACCTTGGCCCGGTGCAGCAGTTCCGGCCCGGGCAGGCCCCCGGTTTTGCGAATCTGCTGCTCCAGCACCACCAGATCCTTGATTTTCTCCAGGAACCAGTAGTCGATGGAAGTTAACTGGGCCACTTCTTTGAGGGTCCAGTAGCGGCGGAAGGCTTCCGCCACCACAAAAAGCCTTTCATCATCCGGACGGTTCAGCTTGCTTTCCAGCTCCATTTCAGTCCAACTGGCGCTGCCCTTGATTTGCAGGCTGTCCACGCCGATTTCCAGGGAGCGCACCGCCTTCATCAAAGCCCCTTCAAAGGTCCGGTCAATGGCCATCACTTCTCCGGTGGCCTTCATCTGGGTTCCCAGCACCCGGTCGCCGCTGGAAAACTTGTCAAAGGGCCAGCGGGGAATCTTCACCACCACATAATCCAGGGTCGGCTCAAAGCAGGCGGTGGTTTTGCCGGTAACCGGATTGGTGATTTCATCCAGATGCAAACCAATGGCGATCTTGGCGGCAATTTTAGCAATGGGGTAGCCGGTGGCCTTGGAGGCCAGCGCCGAGGAACGGCTAACCCGGGGGTTTACTTCAATTACGATATAATTCATGCTGTAGGGATCCAGGGCAAACTGAACATTGCAGCCGCCCTCCACCTTTAAGGCCCGGATAATTTTCAGGGAGGCGCTGCGCAGCATCTGATACTCCCGGTCCGACAGGGTTTGGGAAGGGGCTACCACAATGCTGTCCCCGGTGTGAACACCCACCGGGTCGATGTTTTCCATGTTGCAGATGGTAATGCAGTTGTCCGCCGCGTCCCGCATCACTTCGTATTCGATTTCCTTCCAGCCGGCCACGCTGCGTTCCAGCAGAACCTGGCTGATCATGCTCATTTTTAAGCCCCGGTGGCAAATGGCGGTCAGTTCCTTTTCATCCTTGGCAATGCCGCCCCCGGTGCCCCCCAGGGTGTAGGCCGGGCGAACAATTAAGGGATAACCGATTTTATTGGCAAAATCAATGCACTCCTCAACGGTGCCGGCGATGGTGCTCTGGGGGATGGGTTCGCCGATTTCCAGCATGGTGGCCTTGAACAATTCCCGGTCCTCCGCCTTTTTAATGGCTTCCAGAGAGGTTCCCAGCAGGGCCACCTGATATTTTTCCAGAATGCCCTGTTCCGCCAGTTCCACAGCCATATTTAAACCGGTCTGGCCCCCCAGGGTGGGGAGCAGGCCGTCGGGTTTTTCTTTGGCGATGATTTTCTCCAGACTTTCCCAGGACAGGGGTTCCACATAAACCCGGTCGGCAATGTCGCCGTCGGTCATAATGGTGGCCGGGTTGGAATTAACCAGCACCACCTTGATGCCCTCTTCCCGCAGGGCCTTGCAGGCCTGAGTTCCGGCATAGTCAAACTCCGCCGCCTGGCCGATGATAATGGGGCCGGAGCCGATAACTAGTACTGTTTTGATGTCCTTCCGCTTGGGCATCCTGATCCTCCTTCGGGCTAATAGGGTTTTTCTTTATTAGGCGCTTTGCACTTCGTCCATGGCCCCGGACAAGATGGCCAGGGCATGGTCCACATCTTCCTCGGTAATAATCAGCGGCGGCAGGAAACGCAGCACGTTGCCGTTGGTGCAATTGATGAGCAGCCCCTGCTCCAGGCATTTAGCCACAATGTCCTTGCCTTCTATGCTTAATTCCAGACCCAGCATGAGACCCAGTCCCCGCACTTCCCTCACAAAGGAATGCTTGGCCGTTAGGCCCGATAGTTTTTCCTTAAAGTATTGTCCCACTTTGGCCGCATTTTCCTGGACCCCGTCCTGGAGCAGCGCTTCCATGGCCGCCAGGGCCGCAGCGGTGGCCAGGGGATTCCCGCCAAAAGTACTGGCATGGTCCCCGGGCTGGAAGGCGCCGGCCACTTCCTCTTTGGCCAACAGGGCCCCGATGGGAAAGCCGCCGCCCAGGGCCTTGGCCAGGGTGATGATATCCGGTTCCACTCCATAATGCTGGTGGGCCAGGAATTTGCCGGTCCTTCCCAGTCCACACTGAACTTCATCAAAAATCAACAGCAAGCCCTTATCCCGGCACAGTTGCGCCACCCCTGCCAGGTAGCCGGGATCGGCGGGAATTACACCGCCCTCGCCCTGAACAGGCTCCAGCATAACCGCACAGGTCTGAGGACGGATGTTTTCCTCCAGGGCGGCCAGATCATTAAAAGGTACATGGCGAAATCCCGGAGGCAGCGGCTCAAAACCTTTTTGATATTTGGTCTGCCCGGTGGCCGTAACCGTAGCCAGGGTCCGCCCGTGAAAGGAGTTGGTGGCTGAAATCACTTCATATTGATTCGGCCCAAGATTTTTCTTGGCGTACTTGCGGGCCAGTTTAATGGCGCCTTCGTTGGCTTCAGCTCCACTGTTGCAAAAAAAGGCCTTGCTGGCACAGGAATTTTCCACCAGCAGTTTGGCCAGTTTAACCTGGGGTTCGATCCAATAGATATTGGAGCAATGCAGCAGGGTCGCTGCCTGCCGGGAGATGGCTTCCGCCACCTTGGGATGGGCGTGACCTAGGGAATTAACCGCCAGCCCTCCCACAAAGTCCAGGTATTTGCGGCCGTCGGCGTCCCAAACCCACGGGCCTTCACCCTTCACCAGGGCCATGGGTAAACGACCGTAGGTATTCATTACGTACTGCTGACCCATATTGATAATTTCCTGGTTGTTCATTTCTCCACCTTACCTTTCACTGATCTAAAAACCTACATCCGTCTCTAGGGCGCAACCATGGTGCCAATTCCCTGGTCGGTAAACACCTCCAGCAGAATGGAGTGCGGCACCCGTCCGTCCAGAATATGGGTGGAATTGACCCCTCCCCGGATGGCCTCCACGCAGCAATCCACCTTGGGAAGCATGCCGCCCTGGAGCACACCCCGGTCCACCAGGGCGGGAATATCCTGCACTTTGATGGTGGACAACAGGGAAGAAGGATCATGGCGATTCTCGAGGATTCCCTCCACATCGGTTAAAATAATCAACTTATCCGCCTTCAGGGCTTTCGCCATGGCCCCGGCCACATAGTCGGCGTTGATGTTGTAGCTTTCCCCGTCCCGGCCCACACCCACCGGAGAGATGATGGGAATGTAGCCCTCTTTTAGCACCGTTTCCACTAGACCCGGGTTTATTTCCGTTACTTCTCCCACAAAGCCGATGTCCTGCTGTTCTCCGCCCAGTTTTTTGGCGGCTATAATCAGGTTGGCGTCCTTGCCGGAAAGTCCTACCCCCCGGCCCCCCAGCCGGTTAATCAGGGAGGTGATTTCTTTATTTAGTTTGCCCAGCACCATCTCCACCACTTCCATGGTGGGAGAATCGGTCACCCGCAGGCCGCCCACAAACTGGGATTCAATCCCCAGCCTTTTCAACATGCCGGTGATCTCAGGTCCACCGCCGTGAACCACCACCGGATGAATTCCCACAAATTTCATTAACACCAGATCGGTCACCACCGCCTGTTTCAACTGGTCGTTGATCATGGCGTGGCCGCCGTATTTAATAACCACAGTTTTTCCGTAAAATTTCTTAATATAAGGCAGGGCTTCCACCAGAACGCCCGCTTTCTCCAAGGGAGTCAATCCATTCGCCTCCTGTATAAGCAATCACGTCCGATAGCTTCCGTTTATTCTTACATAATCGTAGGTGAGGTCGCAGCCCCAGGCGGTGGCCGAGTGGGCGCCGGACTTCAGGTCCACGCAAATCTGCACCGGGTCCCGGCTCAGCATCTCCACGGCCCGTTCCTCGTCAAACGCCAGGGCTCCCCCGTCCTTGGCCACCTGTACTTCCCCGATAAAAATATCCGTTGCGGCGGGATCAAAGGCTGCCCCGGAGTAACCCAGGGCGCAAAGAATGCGGCCCCAGTTGGCGTCTTTGCCGAAAACAGCCGCTTTAAAGAGATTTGAACCGGCCACCGCCTTGGCGGCCCGGCCTGCATCCTCCCTGGAGGGCCCGCCGGTAACCTGCACCTCCACCAACCGGGTGGCTCCTTCCCCGTCCCGGGCAATCATTTTGGCCAGGGCGGTGCATACCTCCTTCAGGGCTCCGTAAAACCGGCGGTAATCTTCCGTATCCTGAACAATTTCCGCATTGCCGGCTTTGCCGTTGGCCAGCACCACCACCATGTCGTTGGTGCTGGTATCCCCGTCCACGGTAATCATATTAAAGGAACGGTCCACAGCCCGTTTAAGAGCCTGCTGCAGCACTGCATCGGAAATGTTGGCATCGGTGGTGATAAAGCACAGCATGGTGGCCATATTGGGGTGAATCATTCCCGAACCCTTGGCCATTCCCCCAATGGTGACCCTTTTATTTTTAATGGGCAGCTCTACGGCATACTCCTTGGCCATCAGGTCGGTGGTCATAATGGCCTGGGCCGCTGCCGAGTGATTTTCCCTGCTTAGTTCCGCTACTGCCTGAGGCACTGCGGCGGCAATCTTGGCCACCGGCAAAGGAACCCCGATTACGCCGGTGGAAGCCACCAGCACCTGTTCTTCAGCAATGTCCAGCGCTTCCGCCGCGGAGCGGGCCATGGCCTGGGCATCGGACATCCCCCCGGGCCCGGTACAGGCATTGGCATTCCCGGCATTGACAATAACGGCCCGGGCCTTCCCCTGCTCCACCCGGCTCCGGGTGAGTTCCAGGGGTGCGGCTTTCACCCGATTGGTGGTATAAACCCCGGCGGCAGCGGCGGGAAGCTCGGAGAAGATTAAGGCCACATCCAAAGCGCCGTTCTTTTTCAATCCCGCCGGAACACCGCTGGCCAAAAAGCCCTGGGCAGCGGTAACTCCGCCGGGTATATTTTTAAGGCTTCCTGCTTCAGTCATTTTTCTTCCTCCTTATGGATACATGCCCGCAAAATCCAGTCCGGTCTCCTCGGGCAGGCCGGCCATGACGTTCAGGTTTTGCACCGCCTGGCCCGCCGCACCCTTTAACAGATTATCAATGGCGGATAACACAATCACCCGGCCGGTTCGGGAATCAACGGTGACGGAAATATCGCAGTGGTTGGAACCGGCTACGTTTTTGGTGGCGGGCAGCATTCCCGGAGGCAGAATCCGGACAAAACGTTCTCCGGCATAAAAGGACCGGTATCTCTCGGTAAGTTCCTGGGTGCTGATCTTTTCGGTCAGATTGGCATACAGGGTGCTCAGGATGCCCCGGGTCATAGGCGTAAGGTGAGGCGTAAAGCTCACCGTGACGGGAGCCCCTGCCAGCCGGGAAAGTTCCTGCTCTATTTCCGGCGTATGGCGATGGGTGGCTACCCCGTAAGCTTGAAAATTATTGGTGGTTTCCGAGAAATGGGTCTTTAGGCTTAACCCCCTGCCGGCCCCGGAAACGCCGGACTTGGCATCAATAATCAGGGATTTCGCATCAATTAATTTATCAGTGAGCAGAGGTGCCAGTCCCAGGATGGCACTGGTGGGATAACAGCCGGGATTGGCCACAATCACACTGTCTTTAATCTCTTCACGGTTCAACTCCGGCAGTCCGTAAACCGCCGAAGCCACCAGCACCGAGGCGGTATGCTCGGTTTTATACCAGGACTGGTAAACATCCACATCTTTCAGGCGAAAGTCCGCTCCCAGATCGATCAGGCGCTTGCCCCGGCGCATGACTTCCTCGCCCACCGGCATGGCATGACCGTGGGGCAATGCGGTAAAAACCACATCGCACCGGGCCACCAGTTCCGGTAAATAAAGCTCTTCCAGAACATGATCCACCAGGCCGTATAAATGAGGAAAAACCTCCCCCATGGGTTTTCCGGCGTAGGTTTGGGAGGTTAACGCCGCCAACTTTACTCTGGGGTGCCGGGACAAAAGGCGAACCAGTTCCACTCCGGCATAGCCTGTGGCCCCGATAATTCCTGCTTTAATCATTATAGCCCCTCCAAATATATGCATAAATATTTATATTATAAAACGTTATTCCTTTTATATCCCGCTATGCATATTAATAATTATACATATAGATGCATAAAATACAACCATTTTTTCTTTGCAGCAGGTTTTAATTTTTGCTGTTTTATATTATAAGTTCCAGAGCCTGTCCGCACTTCAGGCAGATCTTGCCCTGCAGCCCCGAGGTGTCGGTTGCATAGCCCCCTCTTTGAATAACCGGAAACTTGCACCGAGGGCAATAGGTGTGCTGGGTGGCCGGATCTCCAAGGTTGCCCAGGAAAACATAGTTTAGTTTTTCCCCGGCAATGCGGTAGGCCCGGTGCAAGGTTTCCTCCGGGGTGGCCGGCAGATCAAATTGATAGTTGGGGAAGTATCTTGAAAAATGCAGGGGAATATCCCTGCTCATTCCGGCAACCCAATCGGTAAGCTCTGATATTTCTGCGGGCGAATCATTGAGTCCCGGCACCAGCAAAGTGGTAATCTCCACATGGCATTCCTGCCGGGCTATTTCCACCGTTCTTTTTACCGGGCCCAGTTTTCCCAGGCAGTTTTCCCGGTAGTATTGATCTGTAAAACCCTTCACATCAATGTTCATGGCATCGATGTAGGGCAAAATTTTTCTCAGGGGTTCTTCCCGGATATAACCGTTGGTAACCAGTACATTCTGCAAACCGGCCTCCCGGGCTAACCGGGAGGTGTCATAAACATATTCATACCACATGAAGGGCTCCGAATAGGTATAAGCCAGACCAATACAGGCCAATCCCCTGCTTTTTTGTTCCAGGGCCATATCCACAGCCTGCCCGGGCGATAAAATCCTGGTCCGGGGCTGGCCGTGGGCAATCTGCCAGTTCTGGCAGAAGCCGCATTTTAAGTTGCACCCCAGGGTTCCCAGAGAAAAAACCAGGCTGCCCGGACAAAAGTGGTAAAGGGGTTTTTTCTCCACCGGGTCCAGGGCACAGGCGGAGACCCGGCCGTAATTCAGAGTGTATAACACATCCCCCCGGTTCTCCCGGACCCGGCAAAAACCCCGCTGTCCCTCCTGAATGGTGCATCCTTTGGGGCACAGTCCGCAGAAAACCCGCCCTTTTTCCTTTCGCTGATAAAACATGGCTTCATGCAAAAAAACATCACCCCAGTAACCTCAGACATTGAAATTAACGGTAGCGGACAACCCCAAATCTTTCCAGAGTTATCTTTTCATGGGGCCCGATGCCTGCCTTCTGCCTGGCAATGTCCACCTGCTGTTCCGGTGTGTCCACCCCTTCCAGGTCCGGCAGGAGCAGTCCGCTCCGGCGGTCCCTGCGCACAATTACCCCGTATTTCTTTACATCCAGTTGATCCACACTTTGAATGGGTTCCGGCGGCAGCAGCACATCCACGGAAATGGCCAGGTCGTCCAGCTCGTCCGGACGAACCGGGTAGAACCTGGGGTCCCGGGTTCCCGCACTGACCGCATTGTAAGCCACTTCCTCAACCACATTGGCTCTGGTAGGGCCGGTGGTGCCGATGCATCCCCGCAAATGCCCGTCCTTTTTCAGGGAAACAAAAGCCCCTGCCGCTTCCGAAAAGGCTTCGGGAACGGGGTAACGGTCCGATGTCTTCCACTGCCCCTGCAGATAACTGGTCAGGCTCTCCCGGGCCACCTGCACAAGGTAACTTTCCTGCTTTTGCAAGCTTTCTATTTTGCTTCTCTGCTGTGTTCGCAGTTGTTTCAGCCACTGCTTTTCCGGCGCGTCGCCGGTGGGTTCCAGGGAAGCCACCATATAGCCCACCCCAAAGGGGCCCTCATAGGACAAGACTTCACTCTTAACCGCGGTACCCTCCAGCGCCCCCAGCATCATTAGGATGGGCCTCAAGCCGCATTGTCCGGCCCCTTCGCACAAATCTTCATCCAAATTCATTAAACCCGCTAGGTCCATGGCGCCCACCAGGGAAACCAGTTTCCGGTCAAATTCCTTTCCCCGCTCATCATACCCGGCCGGGGCATGACGGGTAAGACGGTGGGATAAATCCCCGCTGGCCACTACCGCCACGGGGGTTCCCGCAACCTTGGCCGCCTGCTTCACCGCCACCCCAAAGGCATATAACCGGTCTGGCGAAAAAACGCCCATGGAGCAGGGGACCAGGGGAAGTTCAACCCCGGCTTGACGAAGGTAATAGAGGGGCACCGTGAAGCCGTGGTCCAGGTCCAGATCAACACCGGTCTGCCGGGCTAATTCCTCATCCAGTTCAAAAACCGGGATCTGCAGGTCTTCAGCCTGACGGCCGATCTCCTCGCCCAGCTTTTGATCGTAGCTGCAGGAAAAGGAAACTCCGGCAGCCCCAAAACGGCTTAAATCTCCCTTTGTTTCCGGCAGACTATTAATGGCAATGCCATCGCCAAAAACCGGGGCATGGGGTGAAATCATCACCAGTGATTGAGCGCCGCTTTCCTTAATCCGGCGGCCCAGCTCCAGCATGGCCTCCCGGGTGGCCAGCACCTTGTCCGCCTCCTCTCCCCCCACTTCCGGCAGCGCAATGGGCGGGTGAGGCATAATACCGCAAAATACCACACTCATTGGCATTCCCTCCATTCCTATAATAATAAAAAGTGTCCGCCGCTCCTTTGTTAAAGCTATTCTAACGTATTGCCTTCATTTTTATGTGAATTTCCTGGACACTGCAGAATAAGGCAAAATCCTTTCATTTTTACCGCTTATTTCACCTTGTGTAACATTTTTCGGGTGTACAGGGCAAATTCCTGCCGGAATCGGTACAATAGAAGGAACAAATTTACAAATGTCGAAGGTATACTGGAAAAAGGGGGGATTGTTGATGATTGATCGAGTGATGTCCGCTTTACTCCGGACCGATAGCATAAAGGTAAGCCCCGGCAAACCGGTGGACAAAATTCAGCAGCAGCCCTTTATTTTGGGGGGCAAGATGCCCGGTGAAACCTCAAATGCCGTCAAAACCCCCGGGGCCAAGAACCTTCCTCAACCGGAAGCAGCCCCGGCCAACCGGCAGGATGAACTGTCCTACGTTCCCCTTCCCCTTCGTTCTCAGATCTATGAGGACGCCCGGTTTTATTATAAGCTCCGGGATTTTTCAGCCAAGACCGAAGAAAACGGAGAAGTTAAGGTTTTATTCAGCATCCATACCGACCTCCTGGGACAACTATGGTTTACTCTGGCCGCCCAGCCGGGTAAATTGCTTTCGGTCCAGTGCATTACGGAAAACAATGAAGCCGCCGAAGCTTTCCGGGCCGCCTCCACCGCCCTGCAGGAGGAATTATCGGAAGTAGGCTACCCGTCGGTTATTCTCTCCTGCCGCACCCAGCCGGGAATCCGCGGTATTGCCGATCTGGACCCTGATTTTCCAGCCGCAGAAGCTCATTTTCTGCTGAATGTGCAGGTGTAGCCATGAACAGGAACCGGGAAAAGACAGTTTCTCCAGATCAGGCGAACCGGGCCCCGCTGACGCCTCTGTACCAAGACCCAACCTTGGCTCAAACCCTGTCTGAACTGGGTATGGGCGCAGAAATTCCTCCGGAACTTCATGAGGCCCTGGTCCGAATATTGGTCCATGTGGCTGTATTGGATAAAAAGATCACCAAATAGCAAAGCCATGCTCCCCTTTTATGACATCTCTTTAACCCTCCAGTGCTTGACTTTATCTCCACGCAAACAAAAAATCACAGGAAAATAAGACTCCTGTGATTGATTCATGTCATAAAATCTATTTCCCTACGGGCAGTGTTCCGATCTTCGGCTTATCGGAGGCAATTTTCCGCAGGGCATCCAGGGCAAAATCCACTTCTTCGGGTTTGTTAAAATAAGAAAAACTAAACCGCACCAGCTTCTCCTGAAAGGTTCCCAGGGTTTGATGGGCATCCGGGGCACAATGTAATCCGGCCCGGCAGGCGATATTGTATTCCTTATCCAGTATTTCTCCCACCTCACTAGCTTTATAGCCCTCTATTTTAAAGGCAACCACCGACACTCTCTGGTCTGTTGTCTGCTTGCCATAGACTTTTAGTTCTCTAATCGCCGCTGCCCCTTGCAAAAACCGTTTGGTTAAATCCATTTCCCGCTCTCTGATTTTCTCGAGGCCTGTTTTGCGGATAAATTTTACTCCCGCTCCCAGGCCCGCGATACCCACCGCATTTAAGGTTCCGCTTTCATACCGCTCCGGCATCATGCTGGGCTGAGTGGGTGTTTCCGAGCCGCTGCCGGTGCCTCCTTCCCGGAGGGTGCGCAGGTTTACATCTTCACGAATATAAAGTCCCCCTGTGCCCTGGGGGCCATAGAGGCTTTTATGTCCGGGAAAAGTCAAGATGCTGAGATTCAGTTTCTTTACATCAATCCTTATGGTCCCGGCGGTTTGGGCCGCATCCATAATAAAATGCAGTTGGTATTGAGCCGCCAGCCGGCCAATCTCTTCCACCGGCATAATGGTTCCGGTGACATTGGAGGCATGGGTCAGGATAATGGCTTTGGTATTGGGCAAAATGGCTTTTTCCATCTCCCGGATATCCATATCCCCCTGTTGATTGCACATGATCTTGGTGACCTGAACACCGTAACTTTCCATGGTATAGAGGGGTCTGGTTACGGAATTATGCTCCATGGAACTGGTAATCACATGGTCCCCGGGCTGCAGCAATCCTTTTATGGCTAAATTTAAACTATCCGTAGCGTTTAAGGTAAAAATAATTCTTTCATGATTTCTAATACTAAAAAGGTCAGCCAACTGCTGCCTGGTTTCATCCACAATCTTGTTTGCCGTCACCGTAAGCTTGTGCCCGGCCCGCCCGGGGCTTGCCCCCACTTCTTTGATAAAGTGTTCCATGGCTTGCCAGACTTCCGGTGGTTTGGGCCAAGAGGTTGCCGCAGAGTCAAAATAAATCAAGATTTTTTTCCTCCTCGAAAAAAGGTGTCTTACTTAATGTTCCATTCTATGCTTTACAATATGCGCCGGTTCATGGATTTCACCATCGGCTGCCGGAAAAAGCTCGCTTTGCTTTTTTATGCTACCCTTTAAATCAGGGAGCAGGAATAAACTCCCCTGGCTGTTGTTGAAAGGTTTTTATTACGTCTTCATTGGCTTTGGCCCCGGGTTCCTCTTGGGACTGCCCCTCAGCGAAGTATTTTACAATGCCTGCAGTGATACTCCAGGCCACTTTACTCTGGTACAGGGGATCCAGCAGTAGTTTTTCCTCTGTTGGATTGGTAATAAAGCCGATTTCCACAATGGTCGCCGGCATGGTTGTTTTTCGAATGGCGTAGTAATCCACCTGTTTGGCCTTTCTTGTGGTGTTGCCAAGAATCCGGGCCATTTCCCCTTGAATGCACTCTGCCAGAATCTTACTTTCCGGAGACTGCGGATGAGAAAAAACCTGGGCCCCGTGTTCCTTTTTTCCCGGAAAGGCGTTGCAGTGAACGCTGATATATAAATCCGCCTTTCGATCATTGGCCATGGCCACACGCCTGGATAGATCCTGCCTTTTCTTTCCCTGCCAGCCGCTGGCCGAGGAGTCGCTTAAATCCACATCGCTGTCCCTGGTTAAAATGACCGCCGCACCCATTTGTCCCAGCACCGTGGCCAATCGTTTGGATACTTCCAGATTGATTTCTTTCTCCGGAACCCCGCTGACACCAATCTTTCCCGGGTCCCGTCCACCATGCCCGGGATCCACCACAATCAGCTTATTAACCATAACCGGGGACAAGGCCTCCACATTCTTTTCCGCCCATAGGGCGGTGGACATCTTATACATCTGCACCAGAATGAACAATAGCAGCAAAAGACCCAATAGAACTCTTTTCTTTAATCGAAAGGCTCCTACAAACACAGACACGCCTACCACTCCTTAGTACAAGTCTTCTACTGGAAATGGTATGCAGGAAATTTGGTAAATAGAAGCAACGGATCCGATCCCTGGATATAAAATAACCACTGTTAAACAGTGGTTATTTGCAGTAATAATTCATTTGTTGATATAAGCCCCTCATCTGTTGCTGGCCCCTATTTTCCAGGCTACTTTGTGCTTGCATAAAACCGCTTTAATGGCCATGTAATCCACTTCGTCCGGAAGCTGCTCCTTGAGCGGTTTAAGCTTATCGGCGCCCAGTTCTTCAATCTTTTGCAGGATAAGGGCTTCATATTTTTGAGGAATCAAGGTATCCCAGGGAATATCGTAACCTTCCAGGCCGCAGCGAATCAGGTGGTCTTGGATGGTAACCGGCTTCAAATTCCTTTCCCGGGCAATCTCCGGGAGGGAATAGCCTTTTTGCAGCAGCTTCCAGGTGATCACGTGACTGGGCGGTTCCTTTTCCTGGTCCGGCTCCCCGCTAGAGGCTCGCTCCTTTTCTAAAGAAATACCTTTTTCCTGAACATATTGCTGAATCAGCTTCAGGAACTCTTGTCCGTATTGTTGGAATTTTGCCTGTCCCACCCCTTTGATGGCCAGCATGGCCCCTTGATCTGCGGGGCAGTGTTGACTCATCTCCCTCAGGGTGCTGTCCGGAAAAATAATATAGGGAGGGACTTTGTTTCTCTGGGAAAGCTCCTTGCGCAAACTGCGAAGTTTTTCAAATAAATCATCCTCTATATCCTTGACCTGTTCTTTTTGCCTTATCTTTTGTAAGACTTTCTCCTGACCCTTCAGGACGGCAAAGGCCTTGGGCAGAAGTTGAACCACCGGATATTGGCTTTCGGTCAAAAAAAGATAGCCCTCGGCAATCAGTACATGGATCAAATCGGTGATTTGTTTAACGGTGTACTCCTTCAATAAGCCGTAAGTGGATAACTGATGAAAACCATACTGCTTTACTCTTTTGCTCTGGGAGCCCTTGAGAACATCCGCCACCAGGGAAGCGCCGTACTGTTCTTTCATGCGCCAGATGCAGGAAAAAATCTTTTGCGCCTCCACCGTAATGTCCGTAAGCTGGCTGTTATCATTGCAATTGCTGCAGTTGCCGCATTTTTCGGGAACCGTTTCTTCCCCAAAATATTTTAGGATGGTTTGCCGTAAGCAGCGGGTTGTATGGCAGTAATCCACCATGCCCTGCAGCTTTTTATATTCCTGTGTTTTTCTTTCCGGAGATATGGGGCTTTGTTCAATGAGGAATTTTTGTACTTGGATATCCTGGGCGCCGAATAGCAGGATGCACTGGCCGGGCTCCCCGTCCCGGCCGGCCCGGCCGGCTTCCTGATAATAAGCCTCCATGTTTTTCGGCATGTTGTAATGGATGACATAGCGTACGTTGGATTTATCAATCCCCATGCCAAAAGCATTGGTGGCCACCATGATACGGATGTCGTCGTATAAAAACATTTCCTGGTTGTGGGCTCTTTCCTGATCACCCAATCCCGCATGATATTTACCCACAGCATGCCCTTTTTGTTTCAGCCAGTGATGGAGGTTGTCCACTTCCTTGCGGGTGGCCGCGTAGATAATGCCTGCCTGGTTGGCATGATTGGCCAGGTAATGGGTTAGGAAGTCCCTTTTGTTTTCTCCCCGGATAACCGAAAAGGTTAAGTTTTCACGATTAAATCCCGTGATATAAATCCTGGGCTCTTTTAATGAGAGCAGCCGGACCATATCCCGGGTTACCTCTTCGGTGGCGGTGGCCGTAAAGGCCGTTACCACCGGTCTGCGGGGCAGCTCTTGGATGAAGGGGGCAATGGCCAGATAGCTGGTCCGGAAGTCGTGTCCCCATTGGGAGACACAGTGGGCCTCATCCACCGCCACCAGGGAGATGGGCAGCGATTGCATGCGGGCCAAAAAGCCCTTCGCTTCCAAACGCTCCGGAGCCACATATAGCAGCTTGTATCTTCCGCGCCCTGCCTGCCGGATTCTTTCCGCCGCTTCTTCATAATCCAGGGAACTGTTAATATAGGCAGCCGGGATTCCCAGACTATGGAGGGCGTCCACCTGATCCTTCATCAGAGAAATTAAAGGTGAAATCACCAGCGTGGTTCCGGGAAACAGCAATGCCGGCACCTGATAACAAATGGACTTTCCCCCGCCCGTAGGCATGATCCCCAGGGTATCCTTTCCTTGTAAAACACGATTAATGATTTCTTCCTGACCGCTTCGAAAGGAGGAATAACCATAGTATTTTTTTAGGATCTCCCTAGCCTTTTGCAACATCCCTCATCACCTCACACCCATACCTAAAAGTACAAAAAGGAAGGCGGATGCCTTCCTTTAATTTGAGATATTTAACGTTTCGAGAACTGAGGCGCCCGGCGGGCTTTCTTAAGACCGTATTTACGACGCTCTTTCATACGAGGGTCGCGGGTTAAGAAACCGGCACGCTTTAAAATGGGACGCAAATTGGGGTCAGCCTGAATCAAGGCCCGGGCAATACCGTGTCTTACCGCACCGGCCTGACCGCTAACGCCGCCGCCGATCACTTTACACATCACGTCAAAGCGACCCACGGTATTGGTGAGCTCCAGGGGCTGGCGCACCACCATATCCAGCGTTTTACGTCCAAAATAGTCCAGAACCTGCTTACTATTTACCAGAACCTTGCCTTCACCGGGTACCAGGTAAACCCTGGCCACTGCATTCTTCCGACGGCCGGTTCCATAAAACTGTACTTGAGCCACAATATTTCCTCCTTCCGGTCAAGACTTAATAATTAAAAGTTCCACACTTCCGGCTTTTGAGCCTGATGGGGATGTTCAACACCCTGGTAAACTTTCAGTTTGGTAGCCTGCTGAGTTCCCAAACGGTTGTGGGGCAGCATGCCTTTGACGGCCTTTTCCACAATCAGTTCCGGGCGTTTATCCATCATCTTGCGGTAGGAAGTCTGTTTCAGACCTCCGGGATAACCACTGTGCCGGGTGTACATCTTTTGATCAAGTTTGTTACCGGTAAGGATTACCTTATCAGCATTCAAAATAATAACATGGTCCCCGGTGTCTACGTGGGGGGTAAACATAGGAGTATGTTTGCCACGTAAGATGCGAGCAGCTTCTGCAGCCACACGACCAAGGGCCTTTCCTTCAGCATCTATGACATACCATTTGCGCTGTATTTCAGCTGGCTTGGCCATGAATGTTGTCTTCATTTTTTTGTAAACCTCCCTTAAAGCCTGGGTGCCTGACTGCGACAACGGGGCGGGAGCCGCAACCGGCCACACATAATAGTATTTTAATCCATGGGAAATCAGGTGTCAAGCCGAAAGCCATGACTTGTTCGGTTTTTCTCTATGAGCTTTTTAGGATTTTGCATTTGATCAAAGGATCATATTTAGGCAAACAACGCGGAACACAAATATACCATTTATAAAAAGTGACAAAAAAGGAGTATCGCTTATGTCTACAGCCTTGATAGACTTTTAATATTTTAAAACAAATCATTATAAATAGAAAACAAAGATTGCTAAACATAAGATATTTATAAAATTTAAATTATTTTTATAGATTTAGTTGGTGCATATTTTTTCTTCCATAAGTTTCTTCTATATTGATCTTAACTGAAATTTATTTCTGCAAATTTTGGAGATTTGAATTCTTTTCTAAAAATCAAGAAATACCAAGATTACTAAAAATGGTCTTGAGCTAACTAGTATCGATACATAGATAATCCAATAAGTACTCCAAAGAAACTAGGAAGATGCATGCCTCTAATTGTAATATTTTGTGGTGATTTGTCGATGTGGTTAACAGAACAAACATACAAAACCTCTTTTATTAAAAAGAGGTGATTATGTATTTATGTTTAAAAGTAATTTCAAAAATAATTCAAATATTCTTCTAATAATTGAAAAATTTCAGCCCCTTATTAAAAAGTATAGCAAGAGGTTATTTTATGAAGAGGCTGAAAGTGATTTAACAATATTTTTATTAGAATTAATTAAGAAAATTCCTAATACTGAAAACGAGAGAGTAATCACTAGTTATATAGCAAAATCAATAAAAAATGAATTTATAAGACTGAATAAGAAGCAAGAGTTAATTAGTCAAAAGGAAGTTGCTACAGAATTAGATAAGTTAAAGTACATCTCCGAAAACAATATTGATTTAGATATCAAAATTGATATAAAAAATGCACTAAAGTCCTTATCTCAAAAGCAACGAGAAGTTATTGAATATAGGATATTATTAGATTATTCATATTCCAAAACCGCCAGTATACTAAATATCTCTAGGCAAGCAGTATTCAAAACTCAAAAAAAAGCTCTAAATATTTTAAAAGATAAACTTCAAAAAGTATACTATAGTTCTTAAAATTAAGGAGAAAAAATGGATAATAAGGTGATTAGTTTTATTATAGCGACGTCTGGCACCCTAGGCACCTATTTTTTGGGAGGGTTTGACTTAATTATTCGAACCTTAATTATTTTGGTTTTATTTGATTACATTACAGGAGTAGCATCTTCAGTTATAAATAATAGCCTTAATAGTGAAATTGGTTTCAGAGGTATTATGAGAAAGGTAGGTATTTTTTTCGTGGTCGCTCTTGCCCACCTTCTTGATATGACTACGGGTTTGGAAGATCCCCTACTTCGAACGATGACTATTTGGTTCTACATAACCAATGAAGGTCTAAGTATTCTAGAAAATTTAGGTAAGATGGGAGTTCCATTACCACCTTTACTGGTAAGAACTTTAGAAAAATTAAAAATTCAAACAGATGACCAAAGTAAACAAAAACGTTCTTAAAATAATTTATTCAAACGTAATTTTAATTAATTTATAAAAATGTATTTTAATGCGAAACCTTTTTTAGATTAAGAAAGTCTTATATTAATGAGAGATCTTATATTATAGCACAACAAAATAAGAACAAGGACGGTGTTCTTCATGAGGAAAATTTTTCTAACCTGGATCACTACTCTATTGTTGAGCTGGTGTATTATATCTCCGGTTTATGCCATGAATAATGAAATATGGCAACAGGTGGGGCAACCTCCACTTACGGGAGATAATGCCAATGTTGTAAGCCTAACTGTCCACAATGGGCTACTTTATGCCGGAACAGGTTCCAATGGTGTTTGGGTGCTGAAAGAAAAAACCTGGTCCCAGGTAGGGGGTCCCCAAGGACTATTAGGTGACGCAGTATATACTAGAAATATTACTGCTTATAACGGTTCATTATACGCAGGAACCGCTGTCGGCGTTTGGAAGTGGGATGGACAGACATGGTCGATGGTAGGTAATTTATCAAATGACTCGCAAATTGTCGTCCATAATGGGATGCTTTATGCCGGAACGGGTAGTGGAGTCTATGTATGGAACGGCTTTATGTGGTCTATGCTAGGCAACTTACCTCCTACAAATACAAGTTGCGGTCTGACTAGTACAAATGGTGTTCTTTATGCAATTCATCCTAATAAGGTATGGGCATGGAATGGAGATATTTGGTCGGAGACAGGCGAGTTATCTGCAGCGGGATACGGTGTTTCAAGTCTAGCAACAGTGGATAATAAGTTGTTTATAGGATTAATGAACCAGGGCGTACGGATCTTAGAAAATAATGTTTGGAAACCTGTAACCGGGAAAACCCCATTACCTACCTTATCAGGTGGTGCTCACGTGTCTTGCCTGCTTAGTTTTAACGGCAAGCTGTTGGCAGGAGTACTTGGCAGCGATGTATGGGTCTGGGACCAGACCGATTGGTCGCGGTTAGGAGCGGCAAATGGAACAATGGAGGAAATGCCGCAGATTAACTGTTTATTCGATTATCATGGAATTGTTTATGTCGGAACCTTCGACGGTGTTTGGTGCTATAAGAGTGACCAGGAAGACCCTCTATCCGAAATATTTATGGATACTTCCAATCATTGGGCAAAAGATACGATTAAAAAATTAGTAACCAATGGTTTTGTTTCTGGCTACCCAGATGGCTGCTTCCGTCCGGATCATCCGATAACCAGGGCTGAATTCGTTACGATTTTGGTAAAAGCACTTAAACTTGAGCCGGTACAGGGAAAAGTATTTATGGATATACAAAACCACTGGGCAAAAGATGCAATCACCACAGCCAATGCCTGCGGAATTCTCAACGGTTATCAAGACGGGACTTTCAGGCCGGATGAACTTATTACCCGGGAAGAAATGGCTGTTATTATGGTAAAAGCAAAAAAACTTGACTTTTCCTTCCAGGAATTTAGCATTACGGATGGTAAAGATATTTCGACATGGGCAAAAGAATCGGTTACAATTGCAATCGAACACAATATGATGAAGGGTTATCCTGATGGTACCTTTAAACCTAAGGAAAATGCCACTCGAGCCGAAGCAGCCACAGTTATTTTAAATTCAATTCAATAGTATACGTGTCCAGCAAATTGATTTTAAAGATAGCCATAAAGATGTACTCTTTATATTCTGTACCATTGTCAGCCTTCCTGGACTTTTTAGTTGCAACTAAAAAGTCCAGGAAGGCTGACATTCCGTTTTGCGTTCTCTCAAGGGTTTTAAGTAACGTTGTCATATTTAATCTACTCAAGGTCAGAGATTAGGCTAGATCCAAATTTATGTAAATATTTCATCTCCAGGAATTTCTTATAATATATCGAATTAATTTTAATACTAATTGGGAGGTTCTTAAATATTGAATAAAATAAATTTTAAATATGGTCTAGATGATATTCCCCCTTTGACAGAGCTATTGTTATTTGGATTACAATGGCTGGCCATTATCGTCCCAATTATCATTATTATTGGCAAAGCCATCGTGGGGCTGCACTTTAGCGATCCATTGGATCAAGTGGTTTATCTGCAAAAACTGTTTTTTGTATCGGCAGTTTCCCTCTTGGCACAAGTGCTGTGGGGACATCGATTACCATTAATTATAGGTCCCGCAGCAGTATTACTGGTGGGTATTGCCGCAAGCCAGGGGAGCAGCACCAGTACCATTTATTCTTCCATTTTAATTAGCGGTATGATTCTTTTGCTCTTAAGTGCTACCGGATTATTTGCCAAAGTGAAGAAGCTTTTTACACCGCAGGTGATAGCAACCATTCTGATTTTAATTGCACTTACGCTTACACCTATGATTATCAATTTAATTTTTGCTTCCCAGCAGGTAGCTCCAGTGCAAAATTTGTGTTTTGTCTTTATTTTTGTTCTTGGTATGTTCTGGGCCAACCAGCGTTTAACGGGGCTTTGGAAGACAACCCTGATTATTTGGGCTGTTATTATTGGAACTGCGCTCTATATGCTCCTTTTCCCACAGTATACCGGAATAAGTTATCATCAGAATTTTAGCCCGATCTCCAGTTTTTTTAGACATGTAAGCCTTGATTTTTCCCTAGACCCTAGTGTTTTAATCTCTTTTCTCATTTGCTTTTTAGCTTTGTCCATTAATGACCTGGGTTCAATTCAATCCATTGGGGAAATCATCCGGCCGGACAATATGGAAAAGCGGATTACGAGAGGTGTTTCATTTACCGGATTGGGCAACATTCTGTCTGGGCTGTTCGGTGTTATCGGACCGGTCAATTTTTCCTTAAGCCCCGGCGTAATCGCCTCCACCGGTGTAGCTTCTAGATTTACTCTCATCCCCACTGCTTTCGGGCTATTGCTGCTTTCATTTTTGCCCTCGACAATTGCCTTTATCGGGAGCATTCCTTCGGCAGTGACGGGAAGCGTACTCATTTATATTATGTGTGCACAAATTTCCTCGGGGTTATTGGTTGCCTTTAACACAACCGGGGGATTCAAGTTTGAAAATGGTTTAATTATGGGGTTGCCTCTCATGCTAAGTATAATCATTTCTTTCCTCCCCCCGAATATAGCAAACAGCTTTCCTAGTTCACTAAGACCCATTATGGGGAATGGCTTTGTTATCGGTGTATTATCCGTTTTAATCCTAGAAAATGTTATTTATCGAAGAAGAAATAGCGAGGTATTTAAAAAGCCATAGACAATCAGGCAATTTAACATGCTGCTGTATTGTAATACAATTCGAGGGACTTATTAAAAAACATAATCCCTGTCCCCTTGTTTTGCAATGGGCATATGCTCGACACACTCCCTTCCTAAGTTATCTAACCAGAAACGGTTAGCTTCATTTAGAAATAACCGCAAACCTTGATCAGGGGCGGTTATTTCTTTTTATAATTAAAACAACGAGCGTTGCAAATGCAATCATAAGATACATGCCTCAATATTAAAATCATCATACCACTCCCTTGTCAGATCCTAAACCCTTTAATTGAAGCAAAAGGTTCAGGCGTGCTGACGATAGTTTTCATTTTATACTCCATTTTTTCCGGATTCATTTTTTGATATAAACAGTCTGGCGACAAACCTTATGAATTATTCCGTATAAACATCTTTCGGGGACATTCTTTTACAAAAAAATTAAATTAATAAAAAAATTTTTTGGTTGTCATTTAGGGTACCTTTTTCCTCTATAAAGAATGTGATGCAAAACTTACTGGCCAGTAACGGATGCAAAAACAATTATATTTTGAAAGGAGTAATAAAAAATGGGTGGTTATCATGTCCCCAACCGAGGTACGAATAGTCAAATCTATGTAGCTATTGCCAGTAAATTGCAAATTCCTTCTGAGTTTGACTGTGTAAGTGATTCTTCAGGTCAATATGATGGAATTTTCCCTGAGTTCTTCCATGGTTTTTATAAAGGATCCACCTACGGGATAGATATTGGTGTTATTTACAGAAATAAGAAATGGATGCTTTCTTTCCATGCACTTAATAAGGCAACCAAAAATCCCCAAGACCCCCTTAGTGGCGAAGAAAAAGTAGTATCTTTAACAGCCGGACAAACCTATGTCCTTAAAAGTAGTCTTGTACCTCCTAATTATTTAAGGACAAGTATTGAAACCACTGGCGGCTCTGTACTAGGAATTTTTGATATTTATATTACGCAAAATGCCTATAATGCTTTTGCCGCTGGAGCTGCCATCAACAGAGAGTGTTGTATCGCAGCAAATCGAAATCCCTACATTCCTTCAGCTGCTTATTACAAAAATGCCAAGTTTTTTGAAAGTACCCTTACTACAACAAGTGGAACCTACGTAAAAATGAGTACTAGTAATTCTCGTCGAAACATATATTCTGATGATGGAACTATAGATAGTACTAGATACAGATATTCGGAATCTGAAACAAACGGATATGTATCTGATACATCTTCCATTAGTTTTAGAAATCCCATTGGCTTACCATAGCGAAAATAATATTCATTAAAACAGATCAAAGCCCAGATTGATATGTTGGTTACGAGAATTGAGCTTATATTACCGCTCTTAAATAACAAATCGCCCTTTTAGGGCGATTTTCTTTTTCTAAATTATGTTAAATTTTTATGCCTTATATAACCTGACTATGTCATTCTATTAAGTAGTTTTCAATGATCTTTAAGGAGATCCCCAAAACTAATGTCCACGCAAAGAAATGCATTACTATTTGGAGTACTCCACTTCCATCAGGCATAAGCCCCGGGGAGGGACTGTGACCCCTGCCAGAACGCGGTTTTTGGAGGCGATAATGTGCTCCATTTCCTCCGGTTTGATCTTACCCAGACCTGCCTTCAGCAGGGTGCCGGCAATAATGCGCACCATATTGTAGAGAAATCCGTTTCCCCTTACATAAATATGAATCAAAGGCCCCTCTTCAACCACTTCCGCCCGGTAGATGGTCCTTACGGTATCCCTTACCGGGGTGCCCTGGGCCTGAAAGCTTTTAAAATCGTGGGTGCCCAGCAGATATTGGGCCGCCTGCTTCATGGCCCCGGTGTCCAGCCGCCTCGGTTCGTGGTGGCAGTAGAGCCGCTGCAGCGGCGACATGATCCGGTGGTGATAAATGGAGTAACGGTAGGTTTTGGCAATGGCGGAAAACCGGGCGTGAAAGTCCTGCGGCACCGGCTCCGCCTTTAAAACTGAAATGTCCGCCGGGAGCAGGGGGTTCATGGCCAGGGGGGTTCTTTCCACCGGTATCCGCCAGGGATCGCAGCGAAAATTGACCACCTGGCCCAGGGCGTGAACCCCTGCATCGGTGCGTCCCGCCCCGATGACTTGAACCGGTTTTTGGGCCAATTGACTCAGCACAGCTTCCAGGGCCTCCTGAACGGTGGGCAGCCCGGTGCCCCGCTGCTCTTGAAAGCCATGATAATGGGTGCCGTCATAGGCTACCGTTAATTTGATATTCCGGGTACTCATCTGCCAATCCCCCTGATCCCCACGTCGAACAAAATCAAATTACCCACCGGTCCATCACCACCATAACCAGGGAAAAAAATACAAACAAAAGCACCGCAAAATCCCATGAGCTGTAGGTAAACTGCCTGAAACTGCTCCTTTTCACATCTCCCCGGTAGCCCCGGGCCTCCATGGCCGTGGCCAAATCCTCCGCCCTTCTCAGGGAACCGGCCAGCAGGGGAACCAGCAAGGCCACCGCCGCCTTCAGTCTTTGCCCGGCAGAACCGCTGGCGATGGAGCCCCCCCTGGCCTGCTGGGCTTTCATTACCGCTTCAGCCTCTTCCAGCAGGGTGGGAATAAAGCGCAGGGCAATGGTCATCATCATGGCCAGTTCATGGGCCGGCAGACCGAATCTTTTAAAGGGCTGCAGCAGTTTTTCCAAGCCCCCGGTTAGTAAAACCGGGGTGGTGGTCATGGTCAGCAGCATGCCCGCCAGAATAATCACGGACAACCGGTAAATCACTTTTCCCCCGGAGACCAGTCCCTCACGGGTAAACTCTAACGGTCCCCACTGCCATAGAATTTGCCCCGGATAGGACAGGGCGTGAAAGATCAGGCTGATAAACAAAAGAACCCACAGGAATCGCATGCCCCGCCAAAAGGCTGCCACCGGGACCCCAGAAACTGCCAGCGCCATCAATACAGGGACGCCTGCCGCCAGATAACCGGCCGGTCCTTTAGCCAGAAGGCCGGCAGCCACCAGCAGGGGCACTGCCAAGAGTTTCGCCCGGGGATCCAAACGGTGCACCAGGGAATTGCCCGGGTAATATTGTCCAATGGTAATGCTTGAAAAGAGTGACATGGAATGGCCTCCGGTTGTCTTTGTGGTATTTCTTTAGGGAGCGGCTGTTAGCCTTATAGGCATTTCTTTGGGGTCCTGTTGTTAGACTATTACTGCATTTCTTTAGGTCCTGTAGTTCGGGGAATAATCAATTATAAATAGGAGGACCTTGATAAATATTTTGAGTCTAACAGCAGGACCCTTAAGTAGTACCCCTAAGGCTAACAACTGGACCCCTGAGCTTTTCCCTTAAGTCTAGCAACTGGACCCTAAATTCCTGCCCCTAAGCAGCAGCTTCTCCACTTCCTCTTCCGCTTCGGGAAGGGTGATGATATCCCCCCGGACCGGCAACTCCCTTTGCTTTAAAGCGCCGGCCAGTTCTGCGGCAAAGGGGGCTGTCAAACCCAGTTCCTGCAGTTCCTGTCTTCGGGCAAACACATCTCTGGGGGAGCCCTCCAGGGCCATCTTTCCCTGATGCAGGACGGTCACCCGGTGAGCCCGGTGGGCCACCTCTTCCATGTCGTGTGTCACCAGCACAACGGTGGTTCCATGTTCCCGGCAAAGTTCGGAGAACAAATCCATTAGCTGCCGGCGGCCCCTTGGGTCCAGGCCGGCCGTCGGTTCATCCAGCAGCAATACCTCGGGCTGCAGCGCCAGAATCCCGGCAATGGCCGCCCTGCGCTGCTGCCCCCCGCTCAAAGCAAAGGGGGAAACCCGGTGATATTGTTCTTCCAGCTTTACCATCTCCAGCGCCCGCTTAACCCGCTGCTCCACCTCTTCCTGAGGCAGACCAAGATTAACCGGCCCATAAGCCACGTCATTAAAAACGGTATCTTCAAAGAGCTGACGCTCGGGCGATTGAAAAACCACACCGGCCTTGCGCCAGAGACCGGCTCTGGTCTTTTTGCAGGTAAGGTCCTCGTCACACACCCGGATGGTCCCCCGGCCCGGTATTAAGCCTGCCATCACCTGAAGCAGGGTGGATTTGCCCGAACCCTGGGGCCCGATAATGGCTCTGAATTCCCCGGCCTGAACGGTGATGTTGATGTTCTGGAGGGCCCTTTGTTCAAAGGGGGTTTCCGGTGCATAGGTGACTTCAAGATTTTTAATGGTTATGACCTCCCGCATAGATATTCAATCCAATCCTCTACACGCAGTAAGGAATCCGGCAGCCCGAATCCCCTCTGCCTTAAATGGCCTGCCAATTCGGCGGCAGGAGGAATTCCCAATCCAATTTTTTTTAGTTCTGCAACCTGACTAAAACATTTTTCCGGACTTCCTGAAAGAAAAATTTTGCCCTGATTCAAGACCAGGACTCTGTCTGCCTGCAGGGCTTCATTCATGTCATGGGTCACCAGAACAATGGTTTTCCCCCTCTCCCGGAGGCGTAGAATTTCCTCCAGGACATCCTTGCGCCCCGACGGGTCCAGCATGGAGGTGGGTTCATCCAGCACCAGCACATCCGGTTCCAGGGCCAGCACCGAGGCAATGGCTACCCTTTGCTTTTGGCCCCCGGAAAGCCGGTGAGGCGGAGAGGATAAAAGATGCTGCAAACCCAGCCTGCCGCTGATCTTTACAATCTGCTCCCCGATATTATCCGGTGAAACACCCAGATTTTCCAGACCAAAAGCAATCTCTTCCTCCACCAGCGCCGCCACCAACTGGTTGTCGGGATTTTGAAAAACCATGCCCACCTTTTTCCGGATGTCCCAAAGGGCCGGCTCATCGGCGGTGGATAACCCATGCACCAGCACCTGTCCTCGGGCAGGCAAAAGCAAGCCGTTAAGATGCCGGGCCAGAGTAGATTTCCCCGATCCATTGGGTCCCAACAGCACCAAGAATTCACCGGCATAAATATCCAGGCAAACATCCTCCAGTGCCCATTGCTCCTGTTGCGGATACTGAAAGAACAAATTGTTTACAGAAATAATGATGTCTTTCATGCTTTCCCCTTCACCCATGAACTGTCCCGGCATGTTTAAAAGTTTAGCCCTTTTGATAATAAGAAACCCCGGGGCATCCCGCCACAGCTTCTGCGGTTACCCCGGGGCAGGATATAACTTGGCATTTTGTCTTTCAGAACAATAGAAGGCGAAACGGAAACCACATCCGGGGGTTTCCGCTAGTTCTTAATGCCATAAAGATTTAAACCAGTTCCAACAGCACCATTTCTGCTGCGTCACCCCGGCGATAGCCTACCTTAACAATACGGGTATAACCGCCCTGGCGTTCAGCATATTTGGGAGCGATGGAATCAAAAAGCTTTTTAACTACTTCTTCTTCGTAGATATATTCTAAACACTGGCGGCGAGCAGCCAAATCACCCTTTTTGGCAGTGGTAACCAGCTTCTCAGCAATGCTGCGTACATCTTTAGCCCTGGGTTCGGTGGTTTCAATCCGTTCATCCCGGAATAAAGAGGTAACGAGATTTCTAAGCATAGCTTTTCTGTGTCCAGTGGTTAAACCAAATCTGCGATAACCCACAAATCGTCCCTCCCTTACTCGTCGTCTTTCCTCAGAGACAGGCCCAGTTCGTTCAACTTGTTGACAACTTCTTCCAGTGACTTTTTGCCCAGGTTGCGAACCTTCATCATGTCTTCCTCGTTACGCTGGATCAGTTCTTCAACGGTATTGATGCCAGCCCTTTTCAGGCAGTTGTAGGAGCGTACGGACAAGTCGAGTTCTTCAATGGTCATTTCCATGATCTTGTCCTTTTGTTCCTCTTCCTTTTCCACCATAATTTCAACATCATTGACTGTTTCGGTTAAACCGATGAACAGTCTTAAATGTTCGCTTAAAATTTTGGCAGCCAGGCTGGTCGCCTCATCAGGCCGGATACTGCCGTTGGTCCAGACCTCCAGAGTGAGCTTGTCATAGTCGGTAATCTGACCTACCCGGGTATTCTCCACGGCGTAGTTCACTTTGCGTACCGGTGTATATGCGGAGTCGACGGGTATGACCCCAATAATATGCTCACCCTTTTTATTCTTCTCAGCAGAAGAATATCCACGGCCTTTGTTTACGGTAATTTCCATAAATAACCGTCCACCGGTATCAAGGGTTGCCAAATGTAAATCAGGGTTTAAAATCTCCACATCGGCATCATGAATAATATCACCGGCAGTAACGGGACCTTCGGTTTGCGCTTCAATCCGAAGAACTTTCTCCTCGTCGCTGTGAATCTTAAGGCAAAGATTTTTCAGATTCAGGATAATGTCAGTAACATCTTCCCGAATACCTGGAACAGTACTGAATTCATGCAGCACTCCGTCAATTTTGACGGAGGTAACAGCAGCTCCAGGCAGGGAGGAAAGTAGAATTCTGCGCAGAGAGTTGCCCAGGGTGATCCCGTAGCCTCTCTCCAGCGGTTCTACCATAAATTTACCGTACGTATTATCTTCATTCTGTTCCAGTATGTCAATCTTTGGCTTCTCAATTTCCAACAATTCGGTAACCCTCCTTTGGCCGGACCGGTACTAACAATTACCGACCAATTACCTGGAATACAACTCGATAATCAGGTGGTCTTGAACCGGAATATCGATTTGATCCCGGTTGGGCAGTGCCACTACCCTGGCCTTAAGTTCGTTTGCGTCATATTCCAGCCAAGCAACTGGAGTACGCTCTGCGGCCCGCTCGATTAATTCTTTCACCCGCGGGGAAGACTTGCTCTTTTCGCGAACGCTGATTTCGTCACCAACCCGGACTTGGAAAGAAGGAATGTTCACTCTCTTCCCGTTCACGGTGAAATGCCCGTGGCGTACCAGTTGGCGGGCTTCCACCCTGGAAGCACCCAGACCCAGACGGAAGATCACGTTGTCCAGGCGGCGCTCCAAAAGACGAAGCAGGTTTTCACCGGTAACGCCGGGTTGCCGCTCAGCCCGTTCAAAATAGGCCCGGAAAGGCTTTTCCAGAATGCCGTAAATCCGGCGGGCCTTTTGCTTTTCACGCAGTTGAATACCATATTCGGATATTTTTTTACGACCTTGGCCGTGTTGTCCGGGAGCATAGCTACGGCGGTCAACAGCGCACTTACCGGTGTAGCAACGTTCCCCTTTTAAATACAACTTCAGACCTTCACGCCGACACAAGCGGCAGTGGGGACCTGTATATCTTGCCATGGAAACTCACACACCTCCCTTTACACTCTCCGGCGCTTAGGCGGCCGGCAACCATTGTGTGGAATTGGAGTCACATCTTTGATCATGTTTACTTCCAAACCTGCAGCTTGTAAAGAACGGATCGCAGCCTCACGACCGGAACCAGGCCCTTTTACAGTAACTTCTACCTCTTTCAGGCCATGTTCCATCGCGTCCTTGGCAGCTGCTTCGGCAGCCATTTGAGCGGCAAAGGGAGTACTTTTACGGGAACCCTTGAAACCAACCTGCCCGGCACTGCTCCAACCGAGGCAGTTGCCTTTGAGGTCGGTAATGGTAACGATGGTATTGTTAAAGGTAGACTTGATATGTGCTACACCCTGCTCGATGTTTTTCTTTTCTTTACGTTTTGTTCTTACTTGGCGACGCGCCATGTTTGTTCTTTACCCCCTCTCACCCTACTTCTTCCTACGTACACCAACGGTCTTTTTGGGACCCTTGCGGGTACGGGCGTTGGTTTTTGTACGCTGGCCGCGAACAGGCAATCCGCGACGGTGTCTGAGGCCCCGGTAGCAACCAATCTCAATTAAGCGTTTAATGTTTAGAGCAACTTCCCTGCGGAGGTCACCTTCAACTTTAACGTTTTTATCAATATAGTCCCGGAGTTTATTCACTTCTTCTTCGGTTAGATCTTTGATTCTAGTATCCGGATTTACACCGGCTTGGCTCAGAATTTTTTGTGCAGTGGGCTTACCAATTCCGTAGATGTAGGTAAGAGCGATTTCCGACCTTTTATCCTTTGGCAGGTCCACACCGGCAATACGTGCCATACTTCGATTACACCTCCCGTGTTACCCTTGCTTTTGCTTATGCTTGGGGTTCTCGCAGATAACCATAACCTTACCTTCACGGCGGATGATCTTACATTTTTCACAAATCGGTTTTACCGATGGTCTCACTTTCATGGATAAATAACCCTCCTTTATGGGATCTTGTTTACTTAAAGCGGTAAACGATACGACCCCGGGTTAAGTCGTAGGGAGACAGTTCCACCGTAACTCTATCGCCAGGCAGTATACGGATGAAGTTCATGCGAATTTTACCCGATACATGGGCCAATACTTTGTGCCCATTTTGCAACTCCACCCGAAACATTGCATTCGGAAGTGGCTCTAATACTTTACCTTCAACTTCTATAACATCACTTTTTGACATTGCTCTTTACCCAACCTCCTTACCTTTGAGTAAAGGTTCCTCCTCTAGTGAACCCGTCAGATCCTTTAGCATTTCTACTATCTCGGAATTGCTCACTTTGCTTTCCTCCGCCAGCTTGTGGGCCAGGTTCTCTGCCACCAGCGGCCAGATTTTAAGATGTTTGAGGTTTTTCTTCTTCGGCTTTTCCAGGCCTCGGAATTTTCCATCGGTCACCATCACAAAGAGGTCTGACTTATCAAGCACCAGGTAGAACCTTCCTGCATCACGCCCCTGGGTCGAACTTACCAGTTGCCCGGGCCTCACTTCATCAACCAAAACCTTGCACCTCCAACACTCTCGCCGTGCCCTTGGCCACTTAAAGTTTGGTTAGAATTTCTGGTGTATCATCGGTTATGGCGATTGTATGTTCAAAGTGGGCCGACAACCTACCGTCGAGTGTTACTACTGTCCAGTTATCCGGTAGCGTGCGCACCTCAAAGGTGCCCAGGTTAACCATCGGTTCAATTGCCAATGTCATACCTTTCTTCAGCCTGGGTCCGCGGCCGGGACGCCCATAATTAGGAATCTGCGGGTCCTCGTGCATTTTAGCTCCAATGCCATGGCCTACATAATCCCGAACAACGGACATGCCCTGTCCCTCTATACATTGTTGAACCGCATGAGAAACATCGGAAAGGCGATTTCCCTCCACTGCCTGAGCAATGCCGGCGTATAAAGATTCTTCGGTGACCCTTAACAATTCCTGGGCTTCGTGGCTGATCTCCCCCACAGGCAAGGTCAGGGCGCTGTCACCAACAAAACCATTTATTACCGCACCACAGTCAATGCTAATAATATCCCCATTTTCCAATTTTCTTAAACCGGGAATGCCGTGTACCACCTCTTCATTAATGGAGGTACAAAGGGTGGCGGGAAACCCGCCATACCCTTTAAAAGCTGGCTTGGCGCCCTTTTTCAGAATGTAATCCTCCGCCTTGGCATCCAGTTCCCTGGTGCTTACACCGGGTTTTACAGATCCCTTGATTTCCTGGAAGGTTTCCGCCACCAGCCTTCCGGCATCCCGCATGTAGGTGAGTTCCCTCTCGGTCTTTATAATGATCATTTCAACTCACCACTACTTAAGAAACCCCTGGTAGCTACGCATCAACAGGTGAGATTCAATCTGTTTCATGGTATCCAGGGCAACGCCTACTACAATCAGCAGTGCGGTTCCACCAAAGTACACGTTGGGAATACGGGTTAAGGCCAGTATAACGTTGGGTAAGATGGCAATGATCGCCAGGAATAACGCCCCGGCCAAGGTAATCCTGCTCATAACCTTGCCGATATAATCGGCGGTAGGGCGTCCAGGACGCAGCCCGGGTATGAAGCCGCCATACTTTTTAATATTTTCGGCCATATCCACCGGGTTCATAATAACCGCGGTATAGAAATAGGTAAAACCGATAATTAACAGGGCATATAAAAGACTGTTCAGAACACCGCCCCAGGCAAACCATTTGAGGTACCAGGCAGCAACGCTATTGCCCTGGAACCAGGAAGCAATTTGACCCGGGAACATTAAAAGTGAAGAAGCAAAGATGATGGGAATAACACCGGCCTGATTCACTTTTATTGGCAGATGGGAACTCTGACCTCCGTATACCCGACGGCCTACCACACGCTTGGCGTACTGCACGGGAATCCGGCGTTGGCCTTCCTGTACCGCAACCACTGCGGCAATGACCAGGGTGCCAATGACGATGAGAAGCAGTATGCTCAGAATATTGATGGTTCCTGCCTCTAAATATTCACCAATGCTTACCAGTGCCGAAGGAATTCTGGAAACGATACCGGCAAAGATCAGCAAGGAAATCCCGTTACCAATGCCTTTCTCGGTAATTTGTTCCCCCATCCACATCAGCAAGACGGTGCCTGCGGTGAAGGTAAGGGCAACCATCAGATAGTTCCACACCGAAGGATTTACCAGTGCGCCTTTCAGAGCCGCGGACATGCCGATGGCTTGAATAAAAGCCAGCACAGCGGTAAAGTAACGGGTATATTGGGTAATTTTCTTGCGCCCCTCTTCCCCTTCCTTGGCCAGCCTTTCAAGGTGTGGGATTACCACGGTTAAAAGCTGCATGATAATAGAGGCGTTAATATAGGGGGTGATACTCATGGCAAAAATACTGGCTCTTTTGAAGGCACCCCCGGAGATTACGTCAAAGAAACCAAGCAATGCTCCGCCCTTAAGCAAATCTGCAAAGGCATCCGGGTTAATTCCGGGAACCGGAATATGAACGCCAACCCGGAACAGAAAAATTATGGCCAGGGTAAAAAGCAGCTTGCCCCGCAGTTCATCCAGTTTGAACGCAGTCTTAAGGCTGTTTAACACCCTTAAATCACCTCGGCTTTGCCGCCCGCAGCAGTAATCTTCTCAACTGCCGATTTGCTGAAGGCGTGTACTTTTACGGTTAAAGCCTTTTCCATGATCCCATCGCCCAAAATCTTTACACCGTCGCCAGTCTTTTTGATCAAACCTGCTGTCAGTAATACCTCCGGAGTTACTTCCGTGCCGGGTTCAAACACATTCAGTTGGTCCAAATTAATAGCCACGATGTTCTTTCTAAATATGTTCGTAAAACCCCTCTTGGGGAACCGGCGCTGCATGGGCATTTGGCCGCCTTCAAAACCGGGGCGTACGCCGCCGCCGGATCTGGCGTTTTGACCCTTGTGGCCTTTACCGGAAGTCTTGCCTAAACCGGAACCAATACCCTGACCCTTACGGGTGGCCTTTCTTCTTGCTCCGGGAGCCGGCCTTAATTCAGAGAGTTTCACCGGTACACCTCCTTTAGGCTTCCTCAACCTTAACCAGGTGAGAAACCTTATTGATCATACCCCGAATGATGGGGGTATCCTGTTGTTCGATAACGCTGTTGGTCTTACCTAAACCCAGGGCGCGGACAACTTTCCGCTGTGCCTCAGGCCTGCCGATAAGACTGCGAACCAGTGTGATCTTCAGCTTGGCCATTTGTCCGTCCCCCTAACCTAACAGTTCTTCTACGGCTTTCCCGCGTAAGCGGGCAACTTCATCGGGAGTCTTAAGCATTTTAAGGCCCTCGATGGTAGCGCTAACCATGTTGTTGGCATTGTTGGAGCCCAAAGACTTGGTTAAGATGTCTCTAACTCCGGCCAATTCCAGGATGGCACGTACAGGACCTCCGGCGATTACACCGGTACCTTTGGCTGCGGGCTTCATTAATACTTTCCCTGCGCCAAAGCGGCCTTGTACTTCATGGGTAATGGTGGTACCGTTTAAAGGTACTTTAATTAAATTTTTCTTGGCATCTTCAATTCCTTTGCGGATGGCTTCAGGAACTTCACCGGCCTTGCCCAGACCGGCACCTACATGACCATTGCCGTCGCCGACGACCACCAGGGCGGAGAAGCTAAAACGCCGACCACCCTTAACAACCTTGGCGACGCGGTTTATAAATACAACCTTTTCGGATAGTTCCAACTTGCTGGCATCAATTCTCGCCATGTTTAGTTGCTTCCCTCCTTTGTCACCAGACTAGAAGTCCAGCCCTGCTTCTCTGGCACCTTCTGCCAGGGCTTTTACACGACCATGATACAGGTAGCCCGCACGGTCAAAGATTACTTCTTTAACACCCTTTTCCAGGGCCTGTTTCCCTATCAGGCTGCCAACGGCTTTAGCGGCTTCTAAGTTGCCGCCGCTCTTCAACTGGCCCTTTAATTCCGGCGACAGGGTTGAAGCAGCAACCACGGTCACGCCAGTTTCATCATTAATGAGTTGGGCATAAATGTTATTTAAGCTGCGGAACACGTTAAGACGCGGCCTTTCCGCTGTGCCCAAAATCTTATTCCGTACTCTGCGACGGCGCTTGGCACGAATCGCTTTACGGTCGGGTTTGGTAAGCAACCGGATTCAACTCCTTCCCTATTTCTTGCCTTTGCCGCCTGCCTTGCCGGCCTTACGACGGATACGTTCACCCTCGTATTTAATCCCTTTGCCTTTATAAGGCTCGGGTTCCCGCACGGCACGAACGTTGGCTGCAAATTGACCCACCACTTGCTTGTCATAACCTTTGATGCTGATTTTGGTGGGTGCAGGAACTTCAATTTCAATACCGGCAGGAGGATCCATCTCTACCGGGTGGGAGTAACCCACAGTTAGCACCAGTTTATTGCCTTGTTTGGCAGCCCGGTAACCTACGCCCACCAGTTCAAGGTTGCGCTGGAAGCCTTTGGTTACCCCTTCCACCATATTGCTGAGCAGAGTCCGGCTTAAACCATGCAGTGAACGGTGGTCCTTCGCATCACTGGGGCGTTCAACCAGCAGAGTGCCATCCTCCAGTTTAATCATCATATCCCGGTGGAATTCCCTTTCCATCTGACCCTTGGGTCCTTTAACCAGAACATTGTTGCCATTGATCTGGATGTCAACCCCTTGGGGCACTGGAATTGGCTTTTTACCAATCCTGGACATCAATCACACCTCCTGTACGCAAGCTACCATACGTAGCAAATAACCTCGCCGCCCAGTCCAGCCTGACGCGCTTGTTTGTCGGTCATAATTCCCTGGGAAGTAGATACAATGGCAATCCCCAGACCACCCAGTACCTTGGGAACCTGGTCTTTTTTGGCGTAAACCCGCAGACCGGGTTTGGAAATTCTTTTTAAGCCGGTAATAACGCGCTGCTTGCTGCCGCCATATTTTAGATACAGTCTTAAAACACCTTGTTTACCATCTTCTACGGTTTCATAATCTTTAATATAGCCCTCTTGCTTTAAAAGTTCTGCAATGGCCTTTTTTACATTGGAGGCCGGGGCTTCTACTTTATCATGGTAAACCGTATTGGCATTGCGTATCCTGGTTAGAAAATCCGCAATGGGATCGGTCATGACCATGTGATGCAACCTCCTTCCTGATTACCAGCTAGCTTTCTTTACTCCGGGAATCTCGCCTTTATAGGAAAGTTCGCGGAAGCAAATACGGCAGATACCAAACTTTCGCATATAGCCGTGGGGCCGACCACACAATTTGCAGCGGTTATGCGCACGCACTGTAAACTTCTGCGGCCGGTTTGCCTTGTTAATCATAGATTTTTTGGCCATCGAATACCCTCCTTTGCCGGAAGTTTAGCTTGCTTTAATAAAGGGCATGCCCATCAGTCTAAGCAGCTCTCTGGCTTCTTCATCGGTTTTGGCTGTTGTTACAAAACAAACATCCATACCGCGCACTTTATCAATCTTGTCGTATTCAATTTCCGGGAAGATTAACTGCTCTTTGATTCCCATATTGTAATTGCCGCGGCCATCAAAGGATTTGTCGGAAACACCACGGAAGTCACGAACCCGGGGCAGTGCGATATTGAAGAGCCTGTCGGCAAATTCATACATGCGCTCTCCGCGCAGGGTAACCTTAGTTCCAATGGTCATTCCGGCACGAAGCTTGAAGGCAGCGATGGATTTCTTGGCCTTGGTGGTGATCGGCCGCTGACCGGTAACGGTCATCAGATCGTTCACAGCGGCGTCCACGGCCTTGCTGTTTTGAATGGCTTCGCCCAGTCCAATATTGATAACGACTTTCTCCAGTTTAGGAACCTGCATGATGTTCTTGTAACCAAACTTTTGCATTAAAGCCGGTACAACTTCATTCAGGTATTTATCCTTTAGCCTTGCCACTTTTTCTCCTCCTTTCCGACTCCGCTGTTAGCTGAGTGTTTCGCCACAATGTTTGCAAACACGCTCTTTTTTCCCGTTTTCCAGCATTTTTTTCTGGATCCGGGTCGGCTTGTTGCATTTCCCGCAATACAGCATAACATTGGAGCTATGGATGGGGGCCTCTTTTTCTACGATACCTCCCTGAGGCATCTTAGGAGTGGCCTTTTGGTGACGCTTAACAATATTTACGCCTTCAACAATCAAGCGGCTTTTTTCCGGCTCAACGGAGACTACTTTTCCTTTTTTCCCGGCGCTTTTGCCGGTTATCACTAAAACGGTATCGCCCTTGCGAACGTGAACCTTTGGCATGTTGCCATTACACCCCCTATATGAGAGGTGAGAAGTGGGAAGTGAGAGGTTGGATAGATGAACTCTCCTACCACCCTTACCTCACAGCTTTGCTAAATTACTTCCGGTGCCAGGGATACAATTTTCATGAAATCCTTTTCACGCAGTTCCCGGGCTACAGGTCCAAAGATACGGGTACCTCTGGGGCTTTTATCATCTTTAATGACCACAGCAGCATTCTCATCGAATTTGATATAGGAACCGTCTTCCCGGCGTAACTCTTTCACCGTACGTACCACCACACACTTAACGACATCGCCTTTTTTAACAACGCCGCCGGGTGTAGCTTCTTTAACAGAGGCAACAATAATATCTCCCACACCGGCATAGCGGCGCAGGGAGCCACCCAGAACCCTGATGCACATGAGCTTGCGGGCCCCGGTGTTATCAGCAGCCTTCAGCATGGTCTGAACTTGAATCACGGATTTGACCTCCCTTCGTGCCCGGTAAAGCCGTAATTAAATTTGTTCGGCCCGTTCCAGGATCTCAACTACACGCCAGCGCTTCTCCTTGGACAGCGGGCGGGTCTCCATGATGCGGACAGTATCACCGGTACGGCAGCTGTTTTCTTCATCATGGGCTTTAAATTTCTTGGTTTGACGGATGGTGCGGTTATATAGCGGGTGACGGATGCGATCTTCTACGGCTACCACAACGGTTTTATCCATTTTATCGCTTACCACTCTGCCCTGACGGACTTTACGCAGATTACGCTGTTGCTCCACCATCGTACCTCCTTCCTGGTCGACGACTATTTACCAGATTAAGCCTGGCGAATGCCCATCTTTCTTTCAGTCTCAACGGTTTTTAAACGGGCAATTCTCCGCTTGCATTCTTTAATCTTCATGGGGTTATCCAGTTGTCCGGTGGCCAGTTGAAATCTTAATTTAAAGAGCTCATCCTTGGAGTCATCAATCTTTTTAGATATTTCAAGATCGGAAAGATCTCTGAGTTCTTTAACTTTCATTGGCTTCACCTACTTCCCCGCGTTTTACAAACTTGCACTGAACCGGTAACTTGTGCATGGCTAAACGCATGGCCTCCCGGGCAGTGGCTTCGGGTACGCCGGCTACTTCAAACATCACGCGTCCGGGTTTAACCACAGCCACCCAATGCTCCGGCGCCCCTTTACCGGAACCCATACGGGTTTCAGCGGGTTTTTGGGTAATGGGCTTATCCGGAAATATGCGGATCCATACTTTACCACCACGTTTAATATAACGGGTCATCGCAATACGAGCAGCCTCGATCTGACGGTTGGTAATCCACCCGGCCTCCAGGGCCTGGATTCCGTATTCGCCGAAGCTTACTTCAGCGCCGCCTTTGGCCACACCACCGTTACCACGGGGGCGATGCTGCTTGCGATATTTAACCCTCTTCGGAATAAGCATCGGTTACTCGCCTCCTTGACCGGCTGCGGGTTTTTTCGCTTCCGGCAAAACTTCTCCTTTATAAATCCATACTTTAACGCCAATTTTACCGTAAGTGGTATTGGCTTCTGCGAAACCATAATCAATGTCTGCACGCAGGGTATGCAGAGGCACTTTGCCTTCGCTGTACCATTCGGTACGGGCAATTTCAGCTCCACCCAGACGACCGCTGCAGGCAATCTTAATGCCTTTGGCTCCCAGTCTCAAGGAGCGTTGAACCGTTTGCTTCATAGCCCGGCGGAAAGCGATCCGTTTTTCCAGTTGGGAAGCAATGTTTTCCGCTACCAGTTGGGCATCCACTTCCGGTGTTTTGATTTCTACAATGTTGACATTCACCTGTTTGGCAGTCATTTTTTCCAACTGCTTGCGCAGGTTTTCCACTTCCGCGCCCCCACGGCCAATGACGATACCGGGTTTGGCAGTATGAATGGAAATTTTTACGCGGTTAGCCGCACGTTCAATTTGAATTTTGGCTATACCGGCCTGGTAAAGTTTCTTTTTAATGAACTCACGAATCTTAACATCTTCGATCAATAAATTGGAGTAATTGCGTTTATCCGCAAACCATTTTCCATCCCAGTCTTTGATGATGCCGATACGTAAACCCTTCGGGTTAACCTTCTGGCCCACGCAATTATCCCTCCTTTTTATCCGAGACCACTACGGTAATGTGGCTGGTTTTTCTTTTAATTATATCCGCGCGACCCATGGCCCTGGGCATAACACGCTTGAGACTTGGGCCTTGATCGACATAAATGGCAGATATAAAAATTTCATCCCGATCCATTTCATAATTGTGTTCCGCGTTAGCAGCAGCAGATTTGACCACTTTGGTCACGGCATCGGTAGCTTTATTGGGAGTGTAGCGCAAAATGGCTAAGGCTTCCTCCAGTTTCTTGCCCCGAATCAAATCGACTACCATGCGGGCTTTACGCGGGGATACGCGGATAAATTTGGCGATTGCTCTCGCTTCCATCGTTTTGCCCCCTCTGTGGTTACTTAAGCGCCGAGGATCTTTCGGTGTGACCACCGTGGCCCCGGTATACGCGGGTGGGTGCGAACTCACCCAGTTTGTGCCCTACCATATCTTCCGTTACATAAACCGGGATATGCTTGCGGCCGTCATATACAGCAATGGTATGACCAATCATCTGCGGGAAGATGGTGGAACGACGGGACCAGGTTTTAATAACCTTTTTCTCGCCCTTCTCATTCATCTGTTCGATTTTCTTCAAGAGGTGATCGTCAATAAAGGGTCCTTTTTTAAGAGAACGAGTCATCATGAACCTCCTTCCGGAACATGCTCATCTTCCATACTCACGGGGCCGGGTGTGTTGCACCCTCCCTAAGTGTATTACTTATTACGCCGTTTTACGATCAGGCGATCGCTTTTCTTCTTGCCGCGGGTCCGTGCGCCCTGTGCGGGTTTGCCCCAGGGAGTAACGGGGTTCCGGCCGATGGGGTTACGTCCTTCACCACCACCGTGGGGGTGATCAACCGGGTTCATTACCTTACCGCGAACGGTGGGTCTGATTCCCAGATGGCGGGAGCGCCCGGCTTTACCAATGGTAATGTTTTCGTGTTCAAGGTTTCCTACCTGACCAATGGTGGCCCGGCATTCCTGCAGCACCATACGCATTTCGCCCGAGGGCAGGCGCAGGGTGGCATGTTTGCCTTCCTTGGCCATTAACTGGGCAGAGCCGCCAGCAGAACGTACCAGTTGGGCTCCGGCGCCGGGGTGCAGTTCAATGTTGTGTACCACGGTACCAACGGGAATATTCTTCAAGGGTAAACAATTGCCTACCTTAATGTCCGAATCCGGTCCCGATACAATGGTCGTTCCCACTTTCAGGCCCACCGGGGCCAGAATGTAACGTTTTTCCCCATCCGCGTAGTGCAGCAGAGCAATACGAGCGGAACGGTTCGGATCGTATTCGACAGAGGCAACCTTGGCAGGAATGCCGTCTTTTTTACGCTTGAAGTCAATTAAGCGGAACATCCGCTTGTGGCCGCCACCCTGGTGCCTTACGGTCAAGCGACCCTGGGCATTGCGTCCTCCGGTCTTCTTAAGAGGCTCCAGCAGAGATTTCTCTGGTTCGGTCTTGGTTATCTCGCTAAAGTCGGAGACGGTAACAAACCGGCGGCCAGGTGAGGTCGGTTTAAAATTTTTAACTGCCACCTGGGCTTCCCTCCTTACAGTCCTTCAAAGATCTCGATCTTGTCGCCTTCCTTCAGGGTTACAATGGCCTTTTTACGGTCAGGCGTTTTGCCGGTGAATTGGCGAACCCGTTTGGTTTTGCCTTTCACCCGCATGGTATTCACATTTTCCACCTTGACTTTGAAGATTTCCTCAACAGCCTTTTTAATTTCCGTTTTGTTAGCATTCAGTTCTACGATAAAGGTATATTTGTTGTCTGCCAACAGTGCGGTACTTTTTTCGGTTACCACCGGCTTGATGAGGATATCGCGCGGGTTCTTCATTACGCCAGCACCTCCTCAATCTTAGCAACGGCGTCTTTGGTAATCACCAACTTGGTGTATTTTAACAGATCGTAAACATTTACGCCTTCGGCTTTTAGAGGTTTAACCCCTTCAATGTTGCGCGCCGACTTTTCCACGTTCACATCCCGATCGGCAGTTACCACCAGGGCCTTGTCAGCTTTCAGGTTGCCCAGAATGCGGGACATTTCTTTGGTCTTGGGCGCATC